>DIDQ01000145.1:0-36162 GCA_002418215.1 Anaerolineales bacterium UBA5796 | reverse complement strand
AAGTGCTGGTGAGGAAAAAGGCCGTAAGCCAAGCCGCCTTTCCCCTTTTGTGTCCGTAGTGTCCTTCGTGTTCAGGCTCTTTCCCGTTCGTTACGGGAGAGCCTAAAAAAAAAGCGGGATTGCGACCCGCTCTGGCGTGAACTTCAAATTCCTACGGTTGGTAATAGGTGATCCACAGGGCCGGTTTGTTGGTCGAATTAGCCGAGTAGAAGACCCGGTAATCGGCCCCTTTGTCGTTGTTGTCGTCCTTGGCGAACCGCAGCCGGAACTGGGTTATCCCGGCCAGATTAATAAGGCTGAAACCGGTGTTGAGCAGCCAGGCATTATGCCACTTGTTGACCGCGGTTTTGCTTACTGAAGCGACATTGAATTTTGATGCACCTGCCTTGAAATCCGACAGTTGCAGGGCCGGATTATTGCTGAATGTCCCTTTGCGAATATCCACGATGAGTTTGCCGTGGGTCTTGAAGGGATCTGTCCCGGCCACGGATTTCTGCCTGACTTTGACCATGGCCGAAACGATGACGGCGTTGTCCGGCAGGGGAGCGGTGTTGAAAGACAGGATGCCGCGATATTGGCGGTTGTTCGCATCATCCCCGAACAGGAGGCCTGCTCCCGTTTGATTGAGCGTACCGCCCTGGTTGCTGGTCTCGGCTGATTCCAGTATCCAGCCATCCTGGTACTTGTTGGCGACGAAGGCGACGTTACGCGCCCCGGCCTTCCAGCGCTGGTAAAAGACGTTGAGCAAAGAGACGAACTCTGTGGTCGCCTTGCGGCTGCCTGCCGCCGAGGGATGGTCATCGCCGGGGGAGGACGGGTAATAGTTCGTGTTGTGAGTGCCGAAGATGTGCTGCACCTCGCCGTTATAGAAACGGTGGTGGTAGTCGGCATGGGTCAGGACGTTGTAGAAATCGAACACGACCACATTGCCGTGCTGGTAATTGTTTTCCCATAACCAGTTGTAGACCAGCCAGTTGTTGAAGGCCCGGGCGTTGGCGGCGTGGGTCGAATCGGAGAGCGGAGGCGCGGTGATGACCACGAAAAGTTTATCGGTATGCTGGCCGAAATATCCCAGGATGGTGTTGTAGACGTATTTGGCGTGTCCTACCGTGTAACCAACCTCGGGCGTGGGCGGGTCGTCGGGACCGCCGCTCAGGTCCGAGTTGGGGAAGCAGGACTTGAACATAATGATCTGGTTCTCTCCACCGGGATTGGGCAGGGTGCGGGTGTAGGTGGAATGTTTCCCGTTTTCGGTGTAGAGTGCCTGCATGTAGGTGGGGGTATCCGCGCTGACGAACCATTCCGGCCAGTCCGGGATGTCGGTGCGGTCGCCGATGGAATCCGGCCCCCAGCCGTAGTTGGTGTCGCTGACGAAGTAGTTGTTCTGGCCGAGGGTCTTGCCCAGGTTGCCGTAGCCGTCGGTCAACCAGTTCTCTCCGGTGGAGTGGTGGATGAAGATGAGTTTGACCACTTCCGAGGGCGCGTCGGTGTTGTCAGTCTGGTAGACCTGGGTGGGATCAGCCGCCCCGCAGGATAACAGGAGCAGGGACAGTAAAACCAGCAGCGTAATGGAACGGTTCATGTGAGCCTCCCCGAAATGGGTATTTGTGAAAATATCAACTTGTATACCCATATTAAGGTGACACGAGGATAAATTCAATAGGACTGAGGGGTATACCGGGCTTGGCTTCGGTTGACAGGATGAGCCACGCGAAGGCTTTTGCCGCGAATCAAAAACTGCCGAATGGCAGTTTTTGATATCTCATTATCGGTATGGGGAATTCCAGGTTATAGCCCTCGCAGGCGCGGGTTGAAGACCCGGTCGAGCGAGAAGCCGAGCATGGCAAAGGCCAGGCCGGTGATCATCAACGGGATGGCGGGTTCGAGGATCCAGTAGTAGAAGCCGTTGTAGAGGGCGTTGTTCGTCTCGGCGTCGTTGATGATCTTGCCCCAGGTCGGCAGGACGGGGTCGCCCAGTCCGAGCACGGCCAGGGAGGCTTCGAGAAAGACGAAGGCCGGGATGGCTGAGACCAGGCTGGGGATGAGCAAGGGGATAATGCGCGGGATCAGGTAATAGAAGATCATGCGCCCGTTGCCCGCTCCATAAGCGCGGGCGGCCTCGATATAAGTCGATTCTTTGATCTGCAGGAAAATCGCCCGGTAGCCTTTGATTTCGCCGGTAAAGATGCTCAACAAAATAGTCGCGCCCAGGATGACCCAGATACTGCGCGAGTAAAATGTGCCGATCATGATCAGGATGGAGAGGAAGGGCAATACGAGATTGATCTCGGTAATGCGCTGGATCAATTCGTCCACCCAGCCGGCGTACCAGACACCGACGGCAGCGATGATCATGGTCAGGATGCCGGTGCCGACCGAGGCGGCCATGCCGAAGGTGAGAGCGATGGGCGTGCCCCAGAGCAGCGGGACGACCAGGTCGCGGCGTTGGTGGTCGGTGCCGGCCCAGCCATAGAGCTTGCCGTGCAGGACAAACTCGCCGTCGAAACTGGAATCCGGTTCGAAGGTGAGTCCGTCAACGATGATCTGGTAGGAGCCTTTGAGCACGGTCGGCGTCTCGGAGGCGGGGTCGGCGAACAAGCCCTGGGTGGGGGAAACTCTCCCTAAACGGCGGACAAGTTTCTGGTCCTGGGAGAAGCGGTAGGTGAATTTGGCCGGGACGCCAAAATCCCCGATCCGGATCTGGCGGCCATCCGGGGTGATCCACATCACCGATACGAAGGGGGTCTTTTCGGCATATTTCGAGGTGAAGTAAAAGATCATTTCCTGGGGGAAGTCGTCATACGTGTAGTCGAAGGTGTAGGTGACGATGATTTCCTGGTTGCCTTTTTCGTTGACGGTGACGGTTTTGACGGTTTCATCTCCGTTGGCGCTGTCCAGTTTGAAAGAAACCGGCTGCTTTTTGCTGGAGAACCAATTCGTCCACAGCGGCGGGGCGTTGCGCGGGTTTTGGTACCAGACCTCTTCGCCGCCGCGCCACAGGCGAATGGCTTCGTTGTAAGGGATGGCGACGACGGCGTAAACAGAGACGATCACCAGGCCAGCGATGATTACCGTTGCGATGATGGATGAAGGGTATTTGCGTAGTTCTGTGAGGGCATTCAGGAAGGATTTCATGGAAGGAAGCGACCTTTGGTAAGTGGATGACGACAATGTCAGATAATATCATCGTTGATGCGCGCCAACAAGGATGGAGTGCGCCGCAAACCCCTGAGGAGGCGGAATTCGAAATCTCCCGGCTTCGGGAAAAGTCGGGAGATTTTGCATTCCTGATACGGCCTGGGATCAGCGCGGCAGGGGAATGCCGATATAGCCGTTTTGCGCCATGCCGAGATACATTTCGTGGATGGAGGCTTCGAGCAGGGACTTGAGGCGCAGGCGCTCATTGGCCGGGTTGTTCAGGGGGTTGAAGACGACCGGTTTGCCCGCTTTGACCTGGTAGGTCTCCCGGTGGACGGCCAGCGGGTAGAACCGCAGCGACTGTCCGGTGCGCTCGTGGAAGAACTCTCCCAGGCGGGCGAACCCCTTTTTGAATGGGGTCATCCGGTATCGCGGGTCCAGCTCCTGCTTGGGGTCTTCGGGGAAGATGAGCAGGGATTTTTCCTCGGCCAGCAGCTCGACGCTGCGGAGGTAGGTTTCATGCAATCGCTCGCCCTGGTAGACCGGGACCCCGCCGGCGGTGTTCAGCAGCCGCACCGAGACCCTGGAAATGGCCTTTGCCAGGGTGTGACTGTACGGGGGCGGGATGCGGAGCTGGGGTTCGACGAAATCCTGTCTCAGGTATTCCGCAGCCAGCTCCCGGTCCATCATTTCGGCGATCACCCAGGGGTAAACCCGGATAGGGAGGGAGGCGGCCACGGCGATCGGCCCGGTTGCCCCCAGGTGGTTCGAGACGAAGACGGCCGGGCCAGATTCGGGGAGGTTCTCTCCGTCAACCAGTTCGCCTCCCCAAAGGCAGACATCGAAAAGCCAGGCGATGAGGCGGTAAGTTGAATCTTTCATACGGGTATCCCTCCGGTTTACAAGAAGTTGGGACTTCACAATATTTAACGTCCCAAACTGGTGGGGGATGCGGCCTGGAAATCATCGCCGGTTTATGCCTTTTTGTTAAATGCGCCTCCCCTGCCGGGTGACAGGGGAGGCCAAGTCTGCGATGCGGTTAGCGGTATTCGTAAGCGCCGATGTCCGGCTTGGGGCCGACCGGCACGGATTTGTTGTCGAAGTCCCTTTTGTAGTTGAGCAGGTAGCCTTTGTCAATGGCGGGGCTGCCGGACATCAGGTGGAAATCGCCGCCTGAGATATCGACAAATTTGGGGTTGACGATCTTTTCACCTTTCCCAAGGGTAAATCCCAGGCTGGTATTTTTGCCGGTGAAAAAGTAGAGATTGTGATAGTGGGTAAAGGTTGAAGTTGTGGCCAGTCTTTGGTAATCTGCCAGGTAGAAGATGTTGTTCCGTACGATCAATGTTTCAGGTGTGGGCGAACCGAAGTAGAAGCCCAGTTCTGTCCACGAGATCCAGGATTGTGAGCTGTTGTCGTCCCGCCGGTCAACGACAGTATTGTTCTCGAATTTGACCCTCTTGATGTCTGTGGAAAAGCTGCTGCCCAGGTGCATGCCGATTGACCGGTCATTGTCAACGATCACGTTATAGGCAATGCGCGTATCGTAGATGGTCCCGCCCCGGCCCCCGAATTCGGAGAAACCGTCGTTGCCCTGGGCGTAATTGTGATGGATGAAGTTCTTGTTCACCGATGCGCCCGAACTGGCCCAGAATTCGACCGTGCCTCCATCCGTCCCGTAATCGTAGCTTTGGGCCTTGCAGTTGATGATCCGGTTGTAGGCGACTTCATTGTTGCTGGCAAAGAGCCATACGCCTACGGCCCCGTAATCATCGTTCCCGCCGGGCGTATTGTTGACCATGACAAGGTCGTGGATGTAATTCCTGAGGACCTTGTTGAACGTCCCATTGACCTTGACGCCTTCGCCGACTTTGGTAATGTTCATAAAGCGGACGATATTGTGGTCCGCGTTGGGTTGGATGTAAACGCCAGCCAATCGGGCGTCCCTGACGGTAAATTTCTCGACGATGACCCAGTCCGACTTGATCGTGATCCCGCTGGTAAGGTTCGACGGGCTTCCGGGGTTGGTGAAGACAGGCTTGGGTCCCTTCCCGTAGGCGGTAAACCTGATCCGCTGGCTGGACGTCCCCGAGTCGTCAATCACCAGTCCGTCGCTGAAGACGGAGCCTCGCTTGAAGGAGATGACACTGCCCGGGGCAAATTGCTGGGCGTGGACTTTGTTCAGGGTTTTCCAGGGTTTATCGGGAGCAGTGCCGGGATTGGAATCGGAGCCGTTGACGCTATCTACGTAGTATTGGTTTGTGGCTTGGGCTGCATTGGACTCTGATTGTCTGGCGGTGGCAGCCGGGGGATTGAAGAGCGACAGGGATAAGGCTACCAATAAGCTGGCTATCAAGACGACCCTCCCTGAAGTCTCGCGGGATGCAGGTCTTTTCATTTCTAATCTTCCTTTCTTGGTTTTTCATTTCCAGTAAAGTTATTCCACCTCCCCTGTCAACTGGCAGGGGAGGCGAAATTCCTGGTATGGCTAACGGTATTCGTAAGCGCCGATGTCCGGCTTTGGGCCGACCGGTACGGATTTGTTGTCGTAGTCCAGTTTGTAGCCGATCAGGTAGCCTTTGTTTATCGCGGGACTGCCGAGCTTCAGGTGGAAATCGCCGCTCCCGACGTTGACGAAGCGCGGGTTGACGATCCGCTCACCGCTCCCCAGGGGGAAGCCCAGGCTGGTGTCCTTACCCTTGAAGAAGTAGATGTTGTTGTAATGCGTGAACGATGAAGTGGTGGTCACTTTATCGTAGTCTGCCAGGTAGAAGATGTTATTGCGGACGATCAGCGTTTCAGGTGTGGGCGAACCGCCGTTGAAGATGATGGCTGTCCATACCTGCCACGTGTTGGGATTGCCGTCGTCGCGGCGGTCTACGATGGTGTTGTTCTCGAAGCGCAGGTTCTTGACCGGGGCGTAGAAACCGCCTCCCATGTGGAAGCCCAGCGGACGGTCGTTATCCACGATCACGTTGTAGGCGATCCGGTTGTTGTAGATCGTCCCGCCGCTGCCGCCGAATTCCGAAAAGCCTTTGTTGCCCTCGGAGTAGTTGTGGTGGATATAGTTGTTGTTTACCGAAACGCCCTTGCTGGCCCAGAACTCTATCGTGCCGCCGTCTTCGCCGAAATCGTAGCTTGGCTGTTTGCAGTTGATGATCCGGTTGTAGGCGACCACGTTGTGGCCGTTGAACAGCCATACCCCCACCGCGCCGTAGTCGTCATACCCGCCGGGGGTGTTGCGGACCATAACCAGGTCGTGGATGTTGTTCCTGAGTATTTTGTTGTATTGCCCGTTGACTTTGACGCCCTCGCCCACTTTGGTGATATTCATGAAACGCACGATATTGTGGTCGGCGCCGGATTGGATGTATACACCCGCCAATTGGGCGTTCCTGGCGGTGAGCCTTTCAACGATGACCCAGTCCGAGCGGATCGTGATGGCGCTGGTCAGGTCCGAGAAGCTGCCGGGGTTCGAGAAGGCCGGGTTCGGCCCTTTCCCGTAGGCGGTGAATTTGATGGGTTTGGCTTTCGTCCCCGAATCGCGAATCGTAAACCCGCCGGTGAAGACAGAGCCGCGTTTGAAGTGGATGATGCTGCCCGGCGCGAAATTCTGGGACCTCACCTTGTCCAGGGTCTTCCAGGGTTTGTCCGGCGAAGTGCCGGGGTTGGAATCGGAACCTTTGACGCTGTCTACGTAGTATTTGTTTGTGGCTTGGGCTGCATTGGACTCTGATTGTCTTGCAGTGGCGGCCTGGGGATTGAATAATAGCGATCCCACCAGGCTGGTCAGTACGATGATCCTCCCTATGTTTTTCCAGGTCGAAATGTTCATTTTTTATCTCTTTCCTTTCTCGTCCTTTCTTTTGTTTTCAGGTGTGAAGTTTGCTGTGGCTACCCTGTATATAGCATGGCGAAAGTCTGCCCAATATCCCCCGCTGGTATCAAATACATCAAATACACTTTACAAAATTGTAAAGTTTTAATCGCTGCTGCCCTGCCCGGCCCCTTGGACGCCGTGAGCTGCTCCTCCTGGAGCAATGCGGCCTGCACCCTGGCCTCTTGGGAGGATATCCGCCTGAAGATGCGCTCTCGCGGCTGCTGAGACGAGTATAAGCCGCCCAAACGCGGGAGTCGTCAAGTGCCTGTATAATGGGGACAGCCCATGAAACCTGGAAGAGTGCTTTGCGCCGTGCTTGTTGCCTTGTCGGCGTCTGCTTGTCAGGCCGTGACGCCCAACCTGACGGGGACGCCGCCAGACCCGCCCGCGCCGACCGGAATACCCGTCTGGACCGCGTCCCCCCCATTAATCGGAACCCAGCCGCCGGTCCAGGCCGCTTGCGAGGGGAATTGCTTTTACGTGGATAGCGTTGGAGGGCTGGATTCGAATCCGGGTTCCGCGCCGGAGGTCCCCTGGCAATCCCTTGCCAAAGTCCATGACCAAACTTTCCCGCCCGGGAGCGTCATCCACTTCAAGCGCGGCTCCCGTTTCACTGACGGGCTGGTCATTTACAATTCGGGCACAGAGGACGCTCCCATCCGTTTTACAACCTATGGGGAGGGGCCGTCCCCTGTCTTTGAAAATCCGGGAGCAAATTTTGGCCGGGCGATCAGCATTTATGCCAACTGGATCATCCTGGAGGGGTTCCTGGTCCGGGAAGCCCAGGAGGCGGGAGTTTATGTGGCTCCGGGCGCGTACCACAATATTATCCAAAATAATGAAATCACTGCGGTCGGCGAGGGGTTGAAAGTGCATGGTTCGTACAACCGGATCATCGGCAACCACATCCATGATTTGCGCATGGTGATCAACACCCCTGGCGGCGACGACGATTATGGCGCGGTCGGAGTCTGGCTCTTCGCCGGGGATAACGAGGTGGCTTACAACCGGATCGTCAATTGCAAGGCCGGGAGTTTCGATTACGGGGCCGACGGCGGCGCGGTGGAGATTTGGGCCGACCCCGGCGCTGCGGTGGACAATAACTTTATCCACCATAATTTTGCCCAGGGGAACAAGGGTTTCTCCGAGTTCGGCGGGCGGGGCGGGACTTCGAGCAACACGGTCATCGCCTATAACGTGATGGTGGACAACGACCGCCCGCTCAGCATTCACATGGGCGGCGCGTTTGCGTTGGAGGTGCGCGGCCTGCGTTTCGAAAACAACACCCTGGTGGATACCCGTACTGAGAGCACCTTTGCGGCTTTCATTTTCACCAACGGCAGCCCCACGGCAGAAACCTTGAGCGTTCGCAACAACATTTTTTGGCTGGGCAATTATCAAAAATTCACCTTGCAAGCCACCAACGGCTTTGCCCACTCGCACAACCTGTATTATTTCAAGAATCCAAAGACCCTGCTGAACCTGGAGTTAGGGGAAGGCGAGCGGACCGGCAATCCCTTCTTCGTGAGCCTGACCACTTTCGACTTGCGCCTGGCTTCGGGCAGTCCCGCCGTGGATGCGGGCCTGGACCTGGGGTACGCCGCCGATTTCGACGGCAACCCCGTGCCCCAGGGCGCCGCGCCGGACCTGGGGGCGTATGAGTTCGTATCCCCGTGAAATTGCCATTATCCAAAAATCCCCGATGACTGCATTGCAAGAACCATTAAACACGAAGGTCACAAAGGGACACGAAGGAAAACCGCTTCATCTTTTACCTTTGTGTACTTCGTGTTTGAACACCCTTTTGCAGCGGACTCACCAGTGATTTGTTTTCGAATCACCAGTGATTCGTTTTTAAATCACCAGTGATTCTGAATCGAATCACCAGTGATTTGAAATGGAATCACCAGTGACTCTACTGCAAAAACCAATAAACACGAAGGCTTGTACTGAGCCTGTCGAAGTGTCACAATGAGACACGAAGGAAAACCGCTTCATCCTTTACCTTTATGCACTTCGTGTTCTTCGTGTTTGAATACCTTTTTGCAGTGGCGTCGCGAGTCCTTTCCGCCAAAACATTCTTACCTTTTTATCAAAACATAATGACCTTTTCCCAAAAACCTAACCCGGACGAGCCGGAAGAGATCACCACAAAGGCACAGAGACCACAAAGGATTCCTTTGTGAACTTCGTGCCTTTGTGGTGAAATATCTTGTACAAAAACAAGCATTTCATTGGTAAGCGCATAATAATCTTTTCGTCAAAAGATAATGACCTTTTCCAAAAAACATAATGACCTTTTTGCTAAAAGGTCATTATCTTTACTGCGTAGAGCAAATTGCTGGTTTGTCCTACTGGGCGGTCACTTCCCGAAAATCAATGATCCCGTCCTTGACCGGATATTCGCCCCCGCAGTCCCGGCAGTGATATGACCTCGGCAGGCCGGTCAGGTCGCCGCCACAGGCCGGGCACTGCAAATACGCTTCAGGCAGCTCCGCTTCATCCGTCCCGCCCGATCCTGTATCCGTTTTTTCCCCGCCGACGAAAATCCAGGGGGCCAGCGCCAGCCGGCCCAGGAGCGGCGCAAGCCCCACCCCCAGCGGGACCCACTTCCACAGCTTGCCGGCCCGCCCGGCGATCTTGTCCAGGATGCCGGAGCCGCGCAGGTCGAAATCCCCGAAGCCGCGCTCGACCAGGCCGCGCCGGATGGTCCTGGGATGGTGCATGGTGAACGCCTCCCAGATGTATGATGTGGACGGGTCGAACGGGTTGTAGGGCAGTTTGCGCATCAGCCACCTGGCGATCCGCTCCAGGTTGCGCTTGTTGCTGTAAGTGAACAGCAATTGCCCGCCCCCGCACAGCACCCGCGCCAGCTCGTCCAGGCTGGACTCGGCCTGGTCAATCGGGATATGGTGGAAGACCCGGATCAGGAGCGCCCGGTCGAAGGAGCCGGGCCGGAAGGGCAGCCGGGCGGCGTTGCTGGCAATGTACGTGCATCGGCCCCCGGTCGTCTCCCGCGCTTGCTGCAACTGCGACCACGAACTGTCCACCAGCACCACTTCCCGGCATTTGTCCAGGTAGATGTTTGCCAGCCGCCCGAAGCCGCAGCCGATGTCCACCAGGCGGCGGGCGGGCAGCTTCAGCATCCGGCGGATCAGGACCTGTTCCAGCCTGTCCAGGTGGCGGCGCTCGACCCCTTCCCAGAAGTCGTGGTATTCCACGTTTTCGTACATATCGGCCTGGGTTTCGTCAGGCTCAAGGTGCAGTTTGAAATCCATTTTGCCTCCCGTCAGTGCATCACGATCCGGCTGGCGTAGTCCCACAGGGTCAGGGCGTCCAGGTCGCCGCTGATGCACAGGGCGCTGCGACACCCGTCCGGCCAGCGCCAGAAGCGGACCAGCGGCGCATCCGATTTTTCGATGCGGGCGATCAGTGCCACTTCGCCGTAAATTTCTTCGAGGGTTTGGGGATCGAAGTAAAGGCCGCACGCCGGGGCCGTTTCCGTTGTGTCAACGATATATCCCTGCTCTTGCAGGAACGGAGCGACCCACGCGGGGGCCGCGGCCGATATCCCGATAAAGGGGCGAGTCCCTGCCGGTAACTGGACCCGGCGCGTCTCCAGGCGCTGATAGCCGTCCGCCCAGGGTTCGCCGGGGAGGTCCAGCCCGCGGCTGAGGACCGTCGCCCGCGGGGAGCAGGTGAAGTCCACTTGCAGGCCGGAATTGGTCGGTGTAATCTCCGCCTTGAAGCCGTTCTTCTCGCGCCACCAGGCGCTGACGTCCCTCAGGCGGGTGATCCAGACCGCCGGGGTCAGGGCTTTGGCGCTGAGCAAGATCGAAGGGAAGATCTGCTCATCAATATCCACCAGCTCGGGATGGAACATCTGGTTGTAGAGTTCGCCGCGCTGGTGGGTGCGGTTCAGGATGCGCGTCCAGACTTTGATGATGGCCTCCACGCCGAGTTCCAGCCCGTCATAGAGTTGGATGTCATCTGGCACGCAGACCGGGATTTCGACCAGGCCGCCGATCATCCACGGCACGCAGGCCTTGTCGTTGGCGTTTTTGGGGATGTAAAGGTTGTCCACGATCCCGAAGTTGACCGCCTGCCGCCGGGTGATCGACTCGGTGATCACGTCCCAGCGCACGGCCTGGTTGCTGCTGTAACCGAACAAACCGGGTGGCAGCACGTCCAGCAGGGCGTCGCTCCAACTCAGGTAGGGGCAGCGGAAGCCGTGGGCTTCCAGCCCGTGTCGCTCGAAGGCTTCGATGGCCCGGATGAGCTGCGCCCTGGCCTCCTGCGGCGGGCAGGATTTCAGGTCAATGTGGTGATAGCTGTGGACGGAGAACTCGACCCCGCGCTCTTGCAATTCCCTGAAATAAGCCGGGCGGCTCTCGATCACCACGCCCGGCGTGGGGAAGGTGGGCGCGCAGCCATAGTCGGCCAGGCTGTTGACCACCCGGTCTACGCGTTTCATCGCCACCGAGGGGCTGAGTTTGTAGCGCTGGAGCAGGTTTTTGCCGCGCTGTAAGATATATAGCGGATCACGTTTTGCCAGCCAGGTGCGGAAATTCATGGTCTGCCTTTCTTGCGTAGGGCGGGTTGCCAACCCGCCCCACTCAGACTTTGGAAGTCTTTCGGGACTGCTTTAGTGCTCGTCTTGGGCGTAGGGTGGGTTGCCAACCCGTTCCACTCGGACTTCGGATGGCGGGTTGCCAACCCGCCTCACTATCCAAAGTACCGGTACAACAACTCGCCGGTCAGGCGGCACACCAGCCTGGGCGAGCGGCGGATGACGGCCTGGGCGAGCGACATCAGCCGGCTCTCATGCCCGTCGGGGGCGGCGGGGATGAAGGAATAGGTCAGCGGGGTTTCGGCGGCTCCCCAGCGGCTCTTGAATTCCCGCAGGCCGGTGTTGGCGAAGTCGGTGCGGCCAAAGTCCATTACCTGATAACCGTTTTCGCAGCCCCAGCGGATGGCTTCGGTGAAGAGCAGGTCGTTGGGCCGCAGCGACAGCCCGCTGATGGAGGATGCGCCGTACTTGTAGGTCAGCGTTTCGCCCCAGTGCAGGAAGACGGCCGCGGCCAGGCAGTCTTTCTCGTGGTAAGCCAGCAGGATGAAGCCCAATCCTTTGTCCAGCACTTGCGAACGGAGGGCCTCGAAGAAGGCCCAGGGCTGGACCGGCGTGCCCTGCCGCCGCCGGGTTTCGAGGTGCAGGGCGTAGAAGGCTTTCAGTTCGTCCTTCCCGGTGCCGGAATGGATCCGCACGCCCCGCTTTTGGGCGTTTTTTGCATTGCGCCGGTGCATGGCGTGGATTTGCCGCGAGACGGCCTCGAAATCGCCGTCCAGCGCAAGGTTGTGGATCACGAACAGGTCTTTCGGGCGGACGAGAGGGCGCGTCGGGTAGGGCCATCTCAATTCGAGGCTGTCCAGCCCCCGGTCCCGGTACGAGGCGAGGGCGAAATCCGTCAGGCGGCCCAGGGATTCGGCGTCCAATGCCAGCGGGGCGCAGTGGTCGGTAAACGGCAGGGAGGTCCAGTGCCGGGGCCGGGTCTCGATCACCGGCAGCCCGGCCCGGATGCCGCCCGCCGCGTCCACGATGGCGAGGACGAAGGGCCTGAATCCGTACGCCCGGGCCATGAGTTCGCTCCAGGCCGGGTGGTGGAAGATGCACGCGCCCGGGGCCGCGTCGGAAAAATCCAGCCAGCGCGGGTCCGAAATCTCAAGGATTTGGCCGGTTGGCGCGGTTGAGTTCACAGGATGACCTTCCTGAAAGCTCCGTTGCTTTTGTTGGCCGATTTGCGGAAGCAGATCACCGGCTCGGACGACCAGCGCGGCGACAGGTGGTAGAAGAAGTTCATCGCCTGGCGGAAGACCAGGGCCTTGAGAGGCGACCTGGCCTGGATGGACTGGTAGGTGGTGCTGGCCTGCGGCAGGGGCAGGTAGACCGTATCGGGCGCGAACCCGAACGAACTGAGATACTCCAGCATGGTGCGGTAGGTGAAGTAGCGCACATGGGCGTAGAACTCGTAACGGGTGTCGGGGTGGAGCGGGTTGTGGAAGGTGCGCCCGGTCAGGACGATCTCGGACAGGTAGAGCAGGCTGGCGTAGTTGGGGGCCGAGACGTAGAAGTAGCCGTCCTCATCGAGGATGCGGTGGATCTCCTGCACGAAGCCGTCCACGTGGATGATGTGTTCGATGGTTGCCAGGGCGATCAGGGCGTCGAAACTGCCGTCCTTGAATGGGAACCCGCCCCAGTCGTTATCGAGCGTATACGAGACGACCGGCAGGCCCAGCCCCCGGAGCGAGGCGAGGGCCGAGGGGCTGATGTCGTTGCAGAACATCTGCCCGGCGTACCCGTCCCGGACGTTGCGGGCCACGTAGCCGACCCCGGCAGCCAGGTCCAGGATGCGGCGGTGCCGGCGGTTTTCGAAGACGGCGGGGAAGGCCCGGTGGCGTTCGTGCAGGTGGGGCATTTCCAGGCTTTCGCCGTCGGTCAGGCGGGATTCTTCGAGTTGGATGGCGTCTTTTCGCATGGTTGCTCCTCAGTGGTTAGCCGCGAATTTCACGAATTTTCTACTTTTTACCAAATTTGGGTCATTCGCGCTTGCTTTTTGGGGTCGGCAAACTGTCCTTGACCAGGTCGTTGCAGCGTTTCAAGAACGGTTTGGGGTCTTTGAAATCCAGGATGGCGAAGATGTGTTTGCGGCGGTAGGGCGCAAAGAAGCCGTCCTGCGAGCGGGTGCGGAACAGATTGTGGTACAGGTCTCGCGTCAGGTCAATCCAGTAGATGTCGTGCGGGTAGGTCAGCGGCGGCGGGAGTTCGCCCAGCACCAGGTGGCGGTAATGGATTTCGGGGAAGTTCAGCCCGCAGCGCACCGCCAGCAGGGTGGACAGGTTGTGGCGGCCGTTGACCTCCATCAGTTTGTAAACGCCGTCACGCGGGTCGCGCTTGAACTCGGTGCAGGCGTAACCGTAAAAGTTCATCGCCCGCAGGATTTTCCGTCCCGGCTCCAGGATTTCGGGGACGGGGACGCTGGAGACGACCGACGGCGAGCCGAAATCGGGCGGGGCGTTGCGGACCTTTTGGCCTGTGAACTCGACGAGGGGCCGATCCTCAACCCAGTAGGAATTGTAATTCGCCCCGCAAGGCGCGTCGCCGGGGATGATCTCTTGCAGCATCACTTCCAGGCTGTGTTCGGCGGCTTTCCGGTAGGCGGCGACCATTTCGTCCAGGCTTTCCACCCGGATCATCTTGGTGCGGAAAATATCGAAGAAACGATGGCTTTCGCTGGGCTTGACCAGGCAGGGATACTCGACCTGGCGGCTGTAAGCCTCCACGTCCTCCACCGATTGCGGGATGAGCGTCTTCGGCGCGGGCACACCCGCGGCTTCGGCCAGGGCGTAGGTGTGCTTCTTGGCGATGAACAGTTCGGCGATCTCCCACTCCACACTGGCGACGATGTACTTTTCGGCCAGTTCGCTTTTGTGGCGTGAGACCGCGGCCAGTGAAGCATCCGAGGCGGGGAGCAGGAAACACCTGCCGAGCCGGTCCGACAACGCCAGCAGGAACCGGACGAATTCAGTTTCGCGCAGTTCCGGGTGCGGCACAAGGACCCTCTCGGTGAGTTGGTTGGAGAGATAGCCCATGTCTTTCGGGTCGTAGTACACGCCGATGACCGGCACTCCCAGCCCGGACAGGGCGCGGATCACGCCCAGGCCGACGGTATGGGTGCCGATGACGACGATTGGGAGCATTGGGGTGTTCATAAAGACCTCCGCCTGCGGGGATTTCTGTCCATGCTGAGGATGCGGGTATAGAATTCTTCGAGGGTGACGACCAGCGATTTCCAGTTGTAGGTTGTTTCAGCCGCTTTGCGTCCGTTGCGGCCCAACTGGCAGGCAATTTCAGGTTTTTCGATCAGGGTGATGATCTTGCCGGCGAAATCTTCCGCCGTGACCTCCGCCGCCAGGCCGACCCGGTGGTTTTCGATCAAGGCTTTGATGTCGCCATGCGGATTGGTCACGACCGGACGTTCGAGGCTCATGTAAAGGCCGACCTTGTTGGGCCAGCGCCCGACGTTGTAGACCGTCTCCGGGAAGGGCAGCAAGAACACGTCGGCGCAGCCCAGCCACCAGGGCAGGTCGTCGCGGGGGACGTAGCCGGTCTGGAGGAGGTTGGCCTCCACGCCGTAAGCGGCTGCCAGTTTCAGCACGGAGGGGTGGACATGACCGGTCAGGATCAGTTTGATGGTCGGGAACTTCCGGGCGACGAGGGCCAGGGAGGCCAGGACCAGGTCCATGTCCAGGTGGGAATCGGCGCTGGCAAACCCCAGCATGGGGATGTCGAGCGGCAGTCCAAAACGGGAGCGGCATTCGGCTTTCGAGCGGTTCACGTGCGCTTCCGGGATCGTTCCGCCGGGCAGATAGCATAATCTGTCTGAGGGGATTCCCAGCGCCTCGCCGCGTGCGACCAGGGCGGTGCTGATGGCCGTCGTCCCGTCGCAGATCGGGTGGAAGGTTTCTTCGTAATAGGTCTCGAAGCCGCCAAAAAGGAATTGATACCAGCGCGGGCGCAGCACCTCGATGATGCCGCCGCGCCCGAACCAGTCGTTCCAGTCCGAGAGGAGCGGCAGGTTATGTTTTTTGGCGTAAACCAGCGCCGGGTGGATCGTTGTCGGGCGGGTCTCGAAGCAGTGGACCAGGTCGTAGTCCGGTTTTTCCTTGCCCAGGCAGGTCATCCGGTTGAGCAGCGCCCACGGGTCCCAGCCGGAGCGGAGTTTGCCCCACAGCAAGTCGGGGGCTTCGATGATCCGCACGCCGTCCCATTGCGATTCGACCGTCCCGAACTTGCGCTCGTCGGCGGTGACCATTAAGGTTACTTTATGGCCGCGTTCGACCAGATGCCGGGCGATGATTTGCGAGCGCCCGGTTGTCCGGTAGCGGCGGTGGTGGGTGACCATCAGGATGTTCAGTGGATCGGCCATGTTCAACTCAATTATTCGAAATCAATGATTGATAAATTTGCCCGTAGGCATTGACCATCTTCTCAAGGCTGAATTTGTCGAAAACGTGTTCTTTGGCGGCTTCCCCAAGCTGCAAACGCAGCACCGGGCATTGGGCCAGTTCCAGCATCGCCTGCGTCAGGGATTTCGGCGTTCGCGGCGGGATGAGCATCCCGGTTTCCCGCTGGCGTAGGACTTCCCTGGCGCCGCCAACGTCGGTGGCGATCACCGGCTTCCCGGCGGCCATGGCCTCCAGGATGCTCAACGAAAGCCCCTCGTTGTGCGAGGGCTGGACGTACACGTCCATGGCGGCCAGCAGCCGGGCGATGTCGGCCCGGAACCCGGTCCAGGTGACGGCCTCGGCAATGCCCAGGGCCTGGGCCATGGCTTCCAGTTCCTTGCTTTGGCTGCCCTCGCCGACGACCAGCAGCCGGACGTTTGGCTGGGAAGCCAGCACCTCGGCAAAAGCCTGCAGGAGCAGATCAATCCGTTTGACCGGGTCCAGCCGTCCGGTATAGCCAAAGACCACTTGCTCGGAACCAAAGCCCAGGCTCTGGCGCGCTGTTCTCCGCCTTTCGGGCTGGTAAAACTCCTCGCACGGGATCGCGTTCCGAACCGGGATCACGCGGCGGGTCTGCATCCCCGGCAGCGATTTAATTTCAGCAGCCATGCTTTCGCTGACGGGCACGATCCGGTCGGGCAGGTAGAGGGTCACATAATCGAAAGCGGTGTAGAGTACGCCCCAACGCCGGTCTTTGGGTGTGGTCAACAAGTGTTTGGTGGCGACATGGGGGACGTTTTTCAGCCCGGCCCTTGTAACAGCCAGGATGGTGCGCGGTGTGTGGGTATGGATAACCTGGATTTTGTGTTCCCGGATGTAGGCGCGCAGCCGCTGCGTTACCGGACCCTCGGCCTGCTTCGCCGAGAAATGGACCGTTTTTCCCCCCAGGCTTTTTATGGCGGATTCCATTTCACCGGGACTGCCGCCCAAGTCGCCGACGTGCCATTCGTATTGGTCGGCGCCCAGGCTGCGGATGATGCGTTCGACGATCCGGCTGATGCTCGAATCGGCGAAATTGTTGACGAGGTGCAGGATACGGGTTTTGGTCATAGGGCGTTATCCAAAAGCGTGCCACATGGAAAGCAGGGCGGCAACCAATTTTTCCTCGGAGACCGTGGAGTCTTCCTGGGGCGGGAAGGCCCAGGCGCTCCATTCCCGGCTGGTTTGCAGCAGGCGGGAGTCGGGCTGCCCGTCCATCGGCAGGCCCCAGAACAGGGACGGGATGGCCCCGTAGAGCTGCTGGAACATGGACAGGCTGGACTTCCCATCCCTGCGGCGGTTGGGCCAGGTCTTCTTCCCGGCCCGGCGGCCGCGCAGCCACAGGATGAGGTTCTCGTAGGCCACGTCCAGGGCTGGGAACAGCCCGGTCTGGTAGGTGATGGGCATCGAAGCGGCCATTGCCTCGAAGATCCGGTCCCGGTCATCTTCAGGCAAATCCAGCAAGTGGCGCAGGATCGTCCGGCAGTAAGCTCGGATCCGGGGCAGCGCCTCCAGGATGGCGGCAGGCTGGACCTCCGCATACGGGCGCAGTTTGAAAGAGGAGGCTTTTTCGTAAAGAGTGTAAAACTCGGAACCCAATAAAGGTTTGAAAAGATCGTCGTAGTGTTGGCTGAAACGCCGGCCCCTTTCGGCGTAGGAGTAATGGTACACCCCGTTCTTCACCAGCAGCGCGTCCCCGCAGGCCAGGACGAGCTTCGAGAGTGAAAAGGCCAGTTCGCTGCGGTCTTCGACTTTGGCCCATTTCTCGACGGCTTCCATCATGCGGTTGGCGATCAGCCGCACCCCCTCGCTGACGGGCAGGTCACGCGGGTCGTTCTGGTTGGCCGACAGGTCGAAGTCCCCGTAAAACACCTGCGACCCGGCCTTCAGCTCGTATACGCCGATGGACAGGTACGGCGGGCCGAAGGACAAATTGCGGCTGAGATTGTGGCGCAGTTTGCGCGGCGTCGTCCAAAAGATGGAGACCGAGAGCGGCAATTTGGCATTGATCTCGCGCTGGATCGGGTCAATCGCCATTCGGGCGCGCGGCTGGCTGCTGATCAGGCTGACTTCGTAGTCGCTGTAAAAGCGGACCTGGCCGCCGTCGAGCGAGACCGAGCCTTCGCCGCGCCCGAAACTGCCCGAAAGCAGGAGCGCTTCGGGTTTGAAATGCCGCAGCGTACATTCGCAGATCTGGGCCAAATGCGATTCGACGATGGCGTCCACCCGGGGGTCGGTGTGCAGGGTATATTTTCCCATGGCTACTCCCAGATGTTCCGGCCATCCACGTGAGCGGGGATGGGCAGCCTGAACTGGCTCAACAGCGAAGGCAGGATGTCCACCAGGCGGACCTTGCCCTCAGCGGCGATGGGCCGGTTGGAGACGAAGACACCGTCCACTTCGGGATGGTCCGGCACGTAGCCGTGGATGGACTGTTGGCGGAACCCGTAGCCGAAGATGGTGCGCGAGAAGGCGCTGCCGAGGTCGAGGTAATAGAGCAGTTCCCCGTAACGCGTGTCAGGCATGTCCATGTGGTAGTGGGCCATCTTTTCCGGGGTCAGGACGTAGCCGTTCTCCAGCGTGGACAGGATTTTCTCGACCCGGGCGCGTTCCTTCTCGTTGCGGAACCAGAAACGGGCCACGTTGGCGTCCATCAGGTGCATGTAACGGTTCAGGTTATCGCCTGCTTCGCGGAAGACCTGGTACAGGTCAATTTTTTCGTTCAGGCGGGCATGCCCATGGTCCGAGAAGACGAAGCAATCGAAATCGCCGACCCTGGCCTCGAAGTCGCGGTAACAGCGTTCGAGGATGGCGTCCAGTTCTTTCAGCTTTTCGATGACTTCCGGCGCATCCTGCCCGTGGTGGTGGCTGATGGCGTCCAGGTCGCCGACGAACAGGTAGGTCCAGGGCTTGATCTCATCGAAGGTGTGTTCGGCGATGATCCGCGAGGTGTGGATCGTCCCGGGGACCATACCGACGATCTCATACGGGACGCCGTGCTCCCGCAATTTCTCGAAGATGGTCGGGTAGCCCTCGACGTAACCGTCCTCGTCCCAATATTTTTTCTCGGCCACGTCAATGTTCGGCCAATAGCGGATCGGCAGGTTGAGGATGCGCGGGATCTTCCAGTAGGAGGTCAACTTGGAATAGCGCAGGGTGATCTTGCGCAGGAACAGCCAGGCCGGGATGACATCGAACGGGTACAGGATGGGCAGTTTCTTCAGCCAGCGGAACGGGGAGGTCTGCGGGGAGTGCTGCCACAAGAACCAGAGTTTGTGCTTGTTCGGGTACACGCCGGTGTACATCGAGGCGTGGCAGGTGATGGAATATCCCAGGATCGTCTCCAGCCGCCGCTTGTGGGGCAGCGAGTTCAGGAACGGCATGTGTGGCAGGCTTTCGGGTTTCAGGCCGTCAATGAAAATGGTGAGGACAGGCTTCATTGTTTTCTCTTTCCTAAAAAATTCACCACAGAGCGCACGGAGTTCACAGAGTTTTTTCTCCGTGCGCTCTGTGTTCTCAGCGGTTAACGATTTTTGGCTCGTGCCTTTTCGTAAATTGCCAGGGTTTCGTCGGCAATCGTCTCCCAGGACAGGTCGGTGCGGCATTTGTGCCGGATGGCCTGCCGGTAGGCTTCCCGCGCCTGGGGATCGCGGTCGAGCTGGCGCAGCATCCTGACGATGGCCCCGGCGAGCATTTCCGGGTCCCGGGGCGGGACCAGTTCGCCGGTCCGGCCGCCGTCCACGTATTCGGGCAGGCCGCCGACGTTGGTGGCGATGACGGGTTTGTCGAAGGCGTAAGCGGTCAGCACCACCGCACTCTGGGTCGCGTCCCGGTAGGGGCAGACGACCAGGCTGGCCTGCTGGAAGAGCCGGGCCAGGTCGTCGTTGGAGATGTAGGTATTGATCATTTCGACATTGCCGGGTTCAGGCCTGGGCGGGAGGCTGTATCCGGGGATGGGCTGCCCGGCGATGACGAACCTGGTCTCCGGGATTTCCCGGCTGACCAGCGGGATGGCCTCGAACAGGTCTTCCAGCCCTTTGTAGGGAGACAAGCGCCCGAAAAACAGGACCGTGTGGCCGTCGTCCGTTTCGGGGCTGTTCGCCCACTGACGGTACAGGTCGAGCACGCCGATCGGGGTGTAATGGACTCTTTCCTGCGGGAAGCCGTTGTTCGCGCAAAATAACGGGACTTGCGAACGGTTGTGCAGGATGAAGTGGTCGGCCCGGCTAAAGTTCACCCGGCGGATCACGCGCTTCTTCCAGGGCGTTTCGCCGGAATGCGGCTCGGGGTCGTGGACGGTCATCACCAGCGGGGTCGAGTTGAGCAGCGGGAGGACCATCCCCATCCGGCCAATGGTGGTTTCGAGGTGGACGATATCCGGTTCGAGCGATTTGATGGCGCGCGCCGCCTGCCAGGCGGTCCGCAGGCTGTCCGGGTGCAGGCTGTGTCCTCCGCCAAAAACAGCCAGTTGGAAGCTGCGGGTGTCCGCCCAGCAGGAGCGCACTTCAGGCGGGAATGCGCCCATGACCGGGGCCGCGGGCGACATTCCATAAGGGAGAGATTGGGGTTCCAGGTCGAACATGCTGGTCTGCCAGCCGCCGGGGTGGATCTGCATGATGACGTGCAGTTCGACGCGGCGGCTCATCCCGGCGATGAAGGGCAGGGCGGCGTCGAGCAGCGGGGGGATGGTGTAATAAACGACGCGCATGGTTACTCTGACCATTGCCGGATGAACGCGGCCTTGAACTGGCGCAGCCCGCCGTTGGTCCAGGCTGAGACCGCCAGCCAGAAAACGCCGTAGACCGCGGCCGCCGAAAGCAGCATGAGCAGCACGTGCATCCCGGAATTGAGAACCAGGAGCAGGTAGAGCGCCATGGCCAGGCTGGACGCGAGCGGTTTCCAAAAAGCCGCGCCCAGGTTGAATTGGCCCACGACCTTGCGGACGGGAAGCCAGTGCAGGACGATTTCGAGCAGGGCGGTCAACAGGGTGGCGATGGAAGCGCCGACCAGGCCGAGCCAGAGGGTCAGGCCGACCCCCAAGACGATATGGAAGACCAATTCGACGAGCAGGATGCGGAAGAGGGTCTTTTCGCGCTGGCTGGCGATCAGCATCCGCCCGAAGACGCTGGTGAGGCCCTTGACGACCAGGTTCCAGGCGGTGATCCGCAAAACGATGGAAGCAGCCAGGAAGTCCGGGTTGTCGTAGAGCAGGAGCAGGATCGGGTCGGCCAGGATGAACAGTCCGACCGCGGCCGGGAGGGTGAACACGTTCAGGAATTCCGCAAGTTGGGTCGAAAAGCGCTTGAAGGCCGGCAGGCCGGCGTCGTGGCGGCGGCACAGGGTCGGGAAGAGGCTCATCGCCACGCTCTGGCAGAAGAGGATGATGGGGGCCATCAACTGGTTGGCGGCGTTGTAAAAACCGGCATTGGCCTCACTGGTGATCTTGGAAATGACGATCAGCAGGAAACTGCCGAGCGCGGCGATGACGGTCTGCAAGGCGACGAAGGTGGTCGAAGATTTGAGCAATGTCCAGGCGAAGCCCAGGTCGAACTCAAGTTTTGGGCGGGTGATGAACAGGGCGTAGAGGCCCCATTCCATCAGGAAGGTGACCACGTAGGTGGCGAGGAAAAGCCAGCCGATTGGGAGCAGGCTGCCGGTGCGGGAGAGCAGCCACCAGGCCAGCACTCCCCGGACGAGGTTGAGCGGCACGTTGGCGACGGTGATGAAGCGGATCTGCTCCCAGGCCTGGAATATGGCCTCGCAAATGGCCGAGAGGGAAAATGGGACGATCCCGAACGAGACCAGCAGGACGATGTTGACGGTATCCTGCGAATAGCCCATGACTTCCAGGAAAACGAGCAGGAGCAATAACGCCACCAGTGAAGTGGCCGCGGCGACCAGGCTGCCGTTCACGAAGTAGCGGTTGGTGTCCTGCCGGTCGCGGGCGACTTCGCGCATGACCAGGATCTTCAGCCCTGCCGGGGCCAGGCTTTGCAGCAGGTAAAAGATCGCCAGGGTGAGGGATAACTGCCCGAACTCATCGGCTCCCAGGTAGCGGGAGATGAGCATGTAAATGACGAAAGTAACGGCGCGGGTCACGGCATCGTTGACCAGCAGCGAGGCGGTGTTGCGGGCCTTGTCTTTGAGGCCGGTATTGATTTGAGGGGCGGGGGACGGTGGAGTGGTCAAGGCTTATCCTCTGGGTGGCGGAGTCCAACGACTCCTGTCGTTGGAGTTTCAAGGTTTCCCGACTTTTGAGTTCCAAAATCAGGAGATTTTGGAGTCCGGGTGTTCAAGATGGTGTGCATGGCGACGACCAACCCGGCGACCAGCCACAAGGCCTGCACCTGGGTGCGCGAGTCGAAGATTTCGACCAGCATGTGAATCATTTGCCCGGTGACGCCGGCCATGATCCCCAGCGCCAGGGGCGACAGGAGCGCGTCGTTGCGCTGCCAGATAGTCCAGCCGCGGCGAATGGCGGCAATGAGGAACCACAGGAAAGCGGCGATCCCGCCGATGCCGGTCTCGGCCCAGACCAGCAGGTACTTGTTGTGGACGGTGTAGATGAATTCCCCGGTCAGGCCGGGCAGCAGGTAATTGCGGATGTTGATGGCGTAATTGTTGGCCCCGATCCCCAGCAGCGGGTTGTCGGCGATCATGTTGAAGGCGATCTGCATCAGGTGGATGCGCGCCAGGGCCGCGTCCGTGCGCCCGCCGGTGAACTGGGCCAGGAAGACATCGGCAAAGAGGAGCAGGATTATTGCGGCGACGGTAACCAGGGCGATGGGGACCCAAACCGGCAGTTTGCCGCGCCAGGCGGCGACCAGGACGAAGATCGCCATCGAGACGGCCATGGCGATCCAGCCGCCGCGGGAGAGGGTCAGCCCCAGGCCGATCAGCCCCAGTCCGAAGGCGGCCAGGGCTGCAAATTTGTAGATTTTTTTCAGGTTAGTAAACAGGATGCTGAAAGCCGGGGCGATGAGCAGGCTCAAGTACCCGGCGGCGACGTTGGGTGATCCCAGCGTCCCGGCGGCGCGCCGCCCGGCGTCGGTCCAGACGACGGTCACGATCCCGCCGAAGTTGATCTGCAAACCGAAGAAAATCTGGCCGATCATGATCAGCCCTTCGAAGATGAGACCGGCCAACAAGAACAGCACGATGAAAACGATGTCCTCGCGTTCGCGGATGGCGGTGGCTATGTATAAATACAGCAAATACAACTGCGCCAGGAAAAAGACTTGATAAAGCGCGCCTAATGTATAGCGGGCGACCAGCGCCGACAGACACACGAAAACCATGTACAGGGTCAGGGGCAGGTTCTCGCGGAGCGAAACCCTGGGCTGGCTGCCCGGTTTGACCAGTTCCTGGAGGACATAGAGCAGGTAAAGCCCCACCAGCGCGGCAGAGGTGAGCGCCACCATCCAGCCCAGGCGCATGCCCAATGGCGGGGATTCGATCTGGACGCCGAAATAAATGTCCCAGCGCAGGGGGATGTCAATCAGGATCGTAGCCAGCAGGATCTTCTTGATGTTGCCGACCACCATCACGCCGAAGACGGCCATAATGGCGACGACGACCAGGAAACCCCATTTGGTTGGGATCTTGTAGAAGAACAACACAAATACTCCCAGCGCCAGGGCTGTGCCGACGGCCAAACCCCACTGGACCAGTGGGCCGATATTCCGGGATAAGAAATACCTATGGCGCTGTGTTGTCATAGGTGATCTCGATCCGGGCAGTTTGCCCGGCGGGGATGAGGATGTCCAGGCTCAGGAGGCCGTCGCGTACCGTGTACGGGAATTCGTACCCGTTGACCGTCAGGCGGGCGATCGGCGCGTTCAAGGTTTCAGTCTTGGTCACGTAATAGGCCAGCGTCGAGGCCCCGCTATTTTCCAGGATGATCTCCCGGCTGTAAATGCGAATGCCCATGCTGCCGTCGTCGTTCCGCTTTTCCTGGTACAGGTGGCGGAGGATGTCACCCAGGCTGGCCCATTCGACGCCCCCCGGCAGCCGGTTCAATTCGTCGGCGATTGGGTTGAAGGCATCCATTTCGCCGGGGAACAGCCCTTCGCTGAAAGGATAGGTGTAAAAGAGAGCCGGCCTGTCAATGAACAGGTCCATCAGCGACATGAGCAGGTAGGGCTGGTAGGCCTGGGTCTCGGCGGGCAGGCGGCGGGTCAGGATGGGAAAATTGCCGTATTCCATTACGGCCGGGTACATCCCATAGTCGGGCGCGGTCGGGAGGGCCGCTCCCAGCGGGATGCCATCGTCGGTAACGGTAGCCAGGTAATTGGTCCGCTTGAGATATGCCAGGGTCGGCTCAGGGCTGATCCCGAAGGGGAAGACCATCACTTTGTCGTAAGGGACCAGGGTGATGCTGCGGTGCATCTCCATCCGGGCCATGCCCTCCAGGATATCCCACTCCTGTTCTTCGAATGGCCTGGCCGGAAGGATGCTGGCGATGCTGCGGTCTATCTCCTCGTCGTTGTAATAATAGAATTCGTAGCCGTCGGCATTGTTGCCATACTGTATGAGGGAGAAATAGTCTGGGTTGGTGACGAACATGGCGATCACGTGCGGGGCAGAAAGCTCCCAATACGCCGGGATCAGCGCCACGGAGGTATGATAGTTATGTACCTTCATAAAGTAGAGCAGTGCCGTGTAGTTGATGCCCTGGGTCGATTCGGTCAACATCCCCCGATCTATGGTGAGGTTGGCGTAGTTTTTCCGGCTGTGCCAGGTTTCATCGTCGAGGGCGTAGCGCAGGGTCATCATCAGGGGCACGATCTGGGTGAACCGGGCGGCACTGTAAACCATCTCCCGAAGAGGAATCTGGTCGAGGTTGTTGCTGTCTTCACCTGCGTCGAGGAAGATCGAACCGGCTTTGGATTTGTACTCTGCGAAAACCGGATAATCATCCCCGGCGGCATCGCGAGAGGAGATCAGGCTGGCGACCTGGGACTCATCCGCGACGATCAGGCCGTAGGAGGGGGAGGACGAAGTTTGCGCGGCGATGACGGTTTGCCCGCTGAATTCCCGCGTGACCTCGGGCCTGCTCGCGGCGATCCTCCAATCCTTATCCAAATCCTCGACCTGTTGCGCGCCGCTGACGGCCCCATCTGTCAAAGCGGCGATCAGGAAACTGTTCACGGTCGGCTCGATCTTGGAGATGAGCAGGTCCGTCTGACCCGCGTCGACCAGGCCTTTCAGCAGGCTGAGTTCTTCGGCGGTGAGCAGGTTCCTTCCCTGTTGGAGCAAGATCGCGTCCAGGCCGATCAGTTTGTAATATTGGCCGCTCCCGTCCCGCAGGAGGGCGTCTGTCAGGCCGGTCGAATCCAGGGAGATTTTTTTGCAAGCCAGGCCATAGTAGGCCGCCATGGAACAAAAGTTGACCGAGAAGTTCGACGGCAGGAATTCGCTGTAAAGCAGGAGTACGTCATCCAGGTCCGCGCCGGCCGGCTTGGCAGGCTCCAGGCGCGTCTCGTCAGGCCGGGCAGGCGCGACGGGCGTAGCGGCAGAACTTGTCGGCGTTTCCCCAGTTGTAACCTGGGCCGCGGTTGCCTGCGGGTTTAACGCCGAAGCCCGGCTGAGGGGGTTGCCGCTTAAGCCCAGAATCAATCCCAGTCCCAAAACAATTGACAGGATTATCGTAATGATCCATTCGCTTCTTTTCATCGGTCGAATCCGCTAATCCAAATGCTGCATGATTACCAAACCAGTTAAATACCTAAGAGAGTGTTTGAAAACCTTATCACCAAGCCACCAAGTCGCGAAGTCACAAAATATTTTCCCTGTTGAGTCTTTGTGACTTGGTGGTGAAAATTCCTGCATAAAATACAAGGGTTTCATTGGCAAAATACTACACAACCCGGTTGAGGACGGTGCCTAAAACTTTGGATGGCAGGTTGGTGGTCTGTTTCAACGCCTCGCGGACCGCCTCCCCGCTCGTTTTCCCGGCCCTGGCAACGACGATAATCCCGTCCACCATTTCGGCCAGCATGGCCGTCGCCGCGGAGGTCGAAATCGGGGCTGAATCGATCAGGATCAGGTCGAAATTTGTGGGCAAGTAGTTCAGCAAAGTCCTGACATCCGGGGCCAATTCCCAAAAATCCTGTTCCGCTTCATTCGCCCCGCTGGTCAGTATCTTTAGGGTCAAGCTTTGGATTTCCTGAACGGCTTTACTGAAGCTGCTTTGTTCTGCCAGCACATCCGACAACCCCGCTTCGTTGGGGAGGTCGAAAAGCTGGTGGATGTGCGGGGAATCCAGGTTGCCATCCACGAGGACGACTTTTTTACCGGCGTGGGCGATTGCCAGCGCCAGGTCTGCGGCGACGGTGGATGTCCCAACCCTGTCTCCGGCTCCGGTAACGAGGATGGTGTGGATTTCGTTAGCATGGTCCACCGCAAAAAGGTTCATGCGTAATCGCCGGAAAGATTCCCGGAACATGGCGTCGTTGTTAACGGTGATCAGCAACTGGTTACTTTTTTCGTTGGGGATTTCGCCGAGGTTGGTCAACCCCGACCATTTTTGAATATCCTGAGTTGCATGGATGGTCGTATCGAAGTAATTGAACAGGAAAGCCAGCCCGACCCCCGCGACCAGGCTCAACACGAATCCAAGCCCGAAATTGATCAACAGGTTGGGCCTGACGGGTTTCTCAGGGGTTTTGGCCGGTTCGATGATCGTGATGGTATTGGCCCGGATCTGTTCCTGCAGGCGGGCCTCCTCGTATTGTTTCAAGAGCGCGGCATAGGTTTCGTTCTTCAGTTCCACCACCTGGCTGGCGGCCGCGATCCGTTCTGTTTCGTGCGGAGATTGGGCCACCAGTTGCTCGTATTCCCTGCGGACCTGCTCTAGTTCAGCCCCGAGTTGGGCGACCTGTTCGGCCAGGATTTCCTTGGTGGTCTTGCCGCCGCCGGTGTAAAGTTCCTTGCTTTGGATGATGAGGACTTCGGCCAGGGTATTGGCGATGTTCTGCGCTACTACCGGATCGGCGTCCTCGGCGGTGACGCGGATGAGTTCCGTGTTGACGATGATCTCCACCTGGACTTCGGGCTGGGCAGCCAGCCCAAGCTTTTGACTCACCTCGTCCAGCACCGGCCCGCTGACAGCCAGCATTGTGTAAGTATTGAGCAAGCGGTCGTTGTAGATGAAATCGGTATAGCTCAGTGACCCTCCCGATGAAGCCGCGACCCGCAAAATAGTAGTTGCCGCGTAGACAGGCGGAGAGATCAGGGTCCCGATGCTGACGATCCCCATGGTGACGATCACCATGGTAAGGATCAGCAATTTTTTTCGCCAGAGAATTGTCAGGTACGGTTTGAGTTCCATATCGCTTTCCTGTCAGCAGCCGGAAATGATTGTCGCATAACCGGATAATTGTATTTGTCGCTTAGGGATGGGCCTATGGAGCGCCATCCCTAAGCGATTAAGAAGATCGAGCCAACCCGCGGTTGAGCGGAACCTACGGGATGTAATACTCGACGATCAGCAGGGGGCGATACGCAAACGTGCTGTGGTTCCCGCTGAAGAATTTGATCATGTCGGCGCTCATGTCATCGTTGTCGTCCACCTGGAAGCGCAGGCGGATCTGGGTCGTCCCTTTCAGGTTGATGAATGAGAAGGCAGTCGGCTTCAGGTTTGCGATGTACCAGTTGCCGGCGGCGGGGTTGTTCTTGATCACCCCAGCCCAACCCTTGCTGGCCACAGCCTGGAAGTCGAGGGATTGCAAGGCTTTGTTGTTGGAGAACAGCCCTTTCTTGACATCCACGATGATGTTTTTGTGGGTGGAGAAGGGGTTGGTCCCCACGATGCGCTGGGCCTTGATCTTGAGCTTCACCGATACGATGACGGCCTTATCCGGGAGGGTGACGGTGTTGAAGTGCAGGATGGCGCGATACTGCTTGTCGCTGGCGTCATCGCCCAGGCTGAAGGTTGTGGCGGCGGCGTTCAGGAGTCCGCCCTTGTTGGAGAACTCACCGGATTCGAGCACCCAGCCGTCGTAAGCCCCCATGGAGCGGAAGCGGGAGATCAGGTTCTTATTGACATCGTAGGTCTCCCCGCTTGTAAAGTCCCCGTTGCCGATGCCAATCCCTCCGAGCGGGTTGCCCAGGTTATCCAGGATGCTGTCGTTGTCCAGCACGTCGAGGTGGATGGTGCCGTTGCCGGTCCCGGTGCTGACCGTCACGGTGTAGAGGTTGCCGGAGCCGGTCACGCCGGTGATTTCCGCGCCCGCCACGCCGGTTGTGACCAGGCCAAAGCCGGAGAAGGGGGCGGTGGTCTCCACGCCGGTGACAGATTCGGAGAAGGTCACAGTGAAGTTCACGCTGGCAAGCCGGGTGGGATTGGGGTGAGCGCGAGTAACAGAGGTTACTGTGGGAGATAGTGTATCCACATTGTAAACTTCACCGCCGGTGAAATCGCCGTTCCCGGGATCGGTCCCCCCCAGTTTATTGCCGGCACTGTCCTGGATCGAGTCGTCGTCAACCACGTCCAGGCGCAAGGTGCCTTCCCCGCTGCCCGTAGCAACCGTGACGGTGTAAACGCTGCCGGAGCCGGTAACGCCGGTGATGGCCGCGCCGGTCAATCCTGTTGCGACCAGGTTGAAGTCCGCGAAGGGGGCGAGGGTATCCACGCCGGTGACGGATTCAGAAAAGGTCACACTAAATTCGACGCTGGCCGCGTTGGTCGGGTCGGGATTGACGCGCGTGATCGAGGTCACGGACGGGATGTCGGTATCCACAGTCCAGGTGTGGGAGGCAGGGGACAGGTCAACATTGCCCACCGCGTCGGCGGCGTAGACCTGGAAAGTATGGCTGCCGATGCCCAACCCGGTATAGGTCTTGGGGCTGGTGCAGGAAGCGTAACTGCCGCCGTCGAGTTTGCACTGGAAGGTCGAGCCGCCTTCGGTGCTGGTGAACGAGAAGACAGCGGTGGTGCTGGCGCTGGGGTTGGGCGGGTTGCTGGTAATCGAGGTATTCGGCGGGGTGGTGTCAATCGTCCAGGTGTAGGTGGCAGGGGTCGGGTCCGGGTTGCCGAGGGCGTCGGTGGCGTAGACCTGGAAGGTGTGGCTGCCGTCGCTCAGGCCGGTGTAGGGTTTCGGGCTGGAGCAACTGCTGTAACTGCCGCCGTCGAGCTTGCATTGGAAGGTCGAGCCGCCTTCGGTGCTGGTGAACGAGAAGGATGCGTTGGGGCTGTTGGTCGGGTTGGCCGGGCTGCCGGTGATGGAGGTATTCGGCGGGGTGGTGTCAATCGTCCAGGTGTAGGAGGCGGGCGTCGGGTCGGCATTGCCGAGGGTGTCAACGGCGTAGACCTGGAAGGTGTGGCTGCCATCGCTCAGGCCGGTGTAGGTCTTGGGGCTGGCGCAGGAGGCGTAGCTGCCGCCGTCCAGTTTGCATTGGAAGGTCGAGCCGCCCTCTGTTGCAGTGAATTCGAAAGTGGCGCTGGTGCTGTTGCTTGGGTCGGCCGGGCTGTCGGTGATGGAGGTATCCGGCGCGGAAGTGTCAATCGTCCAGGTGTAGGAGGCAGGCGTCGGGTCGGCATTGCCGAGGGCGTCGGTGGCGTAGACCTGGAAGGTGTGGCTGCCGCTGCCCAACCCGGTGTAGGTCTTGGGGCTGGCGCAGGAGGCGTAACTGCCGCCGTCCAGTTTGCACTGGAAGGTCGCGCCGGGATCGTCGCTCTCGAAGTTGAAGACCGCGCTGGTGCTGGCGGTGGGGTTGGGCGGGTTGCTGGTGATGGAGGTGTTGGGTGGGGTGGTGTCAATCGTCCAGGTATAGGAGGCGGGGGTCGGGTCGGCATTGCCGAGGGCGTCGGTGGCGTAGACCTGGAAAGTATGGCTGCCGCCGCTCAGGCCGGTATAGGTCTTGGGGCTGGTGCAGGAGGCATAACTGCCGCCGTCCAGTTTGCATTGGAAGGTCGAGCCGCCCTCTGTTGCAGTGAATTCGAAAGCGGCGCCGGTGCTGGCAGTTGGGTTGGGCGGGCTGCTGGTAATGGAGGTATCCGGCGGGGTGGTGTCAATCGTCCAGGTGTAGGAGGCAGGAGTAGGATCGGGGTTGCCGAGGGCGTCGGTGGCATAGACCTGGAAGGTGTGGCTGCCGCTGCCCAACCCGGTGTAGGTCTTGGGGCTGGTGCAGGAGGCGTAACTGCCGCTGTCGAGCTTGCACTGGAAGGTCGAGCCGCCCTCCGTCGCAGTGAATTCGAAAGTGGCGCTGGTGCTGTTGGTTGGGTTGGGCGGGTTGCTGGTGATGGAGGTATTCGGCGGGGTGGTGTCAATTGTCCAGGTGTAGGAGGCGGGAGTGGGATCGGGGTTGCCGAGGGCGTCGGTGGCGTAGACCTGGAAGGTGTGGCTGCCGCCGCTCAAGCCGGTGTAATCCTTGGGGCTGGTGCAGGAGGCGTAACTGCCGCTGTCCAGTTTGCATTGGAAGGTCGAGCCGCCCTCCGTCGCAGTGAATTCGAAAGTGGCACTGGTGCTGTTGGTTGGGTTGGACGGGCTGCTGGTAATGGAGGTATCCGGCGGGGTGGTGTCAATCGTCCAGGTATGGGAGGCAGGCGTCGGGTCCGGGTTGCCGCCCAGGGTCTCGATGGCCCGGACCTGGAAGGTGTGGCTGCCGCTGCTTAATCCGGTGTAATTCTTCGGACTGGTGCAGGCGCTGAAGCTCGCAGAATCCAGTTTGCATTCGAAAGTGGCATTCGGATCGTCACTGTCGAATTCAAAAGTCGCGCTGGTGTTGTTGGTGGGGTTGGGCGGGCTGCTCGTGATGGTCGTGCCGGGCGCCATGCTGAAAGTCATCAGATCGCTCCAGGGTCCCCATCCTTCGGCGCTGTTCCAGGTGCGGATCGCCCAGGTGTAGATCCCGCCCCCGAGGGTCGTGCCGGGCGTAACCGAGCAAACGCCGCCGCTGCAAACCGACGTATCGTAGGAGGTCTGGATGACGGCGGTAACATTCGGGTCGTTGACCTGGAGGTAATATCCTTCTGCGTCAGCGACTTCGTTCCAACTATAGGTTGGGTTGTAGGTGGCGATAAATCCTGAAGGCGAGATCAGGGTTGCCTGGCCTGGGGCGGTTATCCCCGGCGCGCTGGCCGGGGCGGCGCTGGCGGCAGTGAAGTTAAAGCCGACCATCGAAGAAAGCATGGACAGGATGACCAGGAAGCGGAACACGGGGAGGCCGAGACGTCTCCTCGAAAAATTTCCATCGCGAAAGGCTCGCTTGGTAGACATTGCGGTTCTCCTATTTGAACGTCAGTTCATTCGAACCAGACTGGGATATGGGCATAATTTGGAGAGCCGCGAGTTCAGGCGCCAGAGGCGGCCAGGTTCATGGATACGGGATAGACTCTGACCCGGGGCGACGGCCGGCCCCAAACCGACCATCTCTGAACGGGCGCAACACCTGAACTCGCTCCCGCAAGCCTCGCTGAGTCTGCGAGGCCTGCGGGCATTGTTTCTCCAAAGACCGCGCGGCGAAAAGTTTCACGCATTAGGCCCTCTTACGCGGAACATTCCACCGGCAGCTTTATCGGGCGGGAATGAGCATGTTATTAATTTCCGAGACAACCACCTCCACCTGTTCTGTGGTCAGTTCGGGGTACATTGGCAGGGAGATGATTTCGTCGCAAAGCGTTTCGGCCACAGGGAATTCGCCTTTATAGTGCCCTTGTTGGATATAGAACGGCTGGAGGTGGACAGGCTGGGGATAGTGAATTGCGGAACCGATGCCGCGCTCTTTTAGGAAGGCTTGCAGCGCATCCCGGTTTTTTGAACGGGCAACGTACAGGTGATAGACATGCTGGTAGCCCGGCGGTTCCACCGGCCTGACAAGGTCTGTGTTTTCCAGGAGCTGGTTATAGAAATGGGCCAGCCGCCGCCGGGAAGCGATCCATTCATCCAGGTGGTTCAACTTGACACGCAGGATGGCAGCCTGGAAGGAATCCAGCCGGTGATTGAATGGCGGTAGTTCATGGACATTTTTGGCGCGCTGGCCGCAGTTCCGCATCGCCCGGATTGTCTCGGCGACACTGGCATTATTCGTGGTTACGATCCCGGCATCTCCGCAGGCGCCCAGGTTCTTGGTCGGGTAAAAACTGAATGCGGCGGTGTTCCCCAGGCTGCCAATCTTCTGCCCTTTGTACTTGGAACCGTGCGCCTGGCAGGCGTCTTCGACCACGACCAGGCCGTGTTTTTCTGCAATGCCCAGGATGATGTTCATATCGGCAGGCAGGCCATACAGGTGGACCGGCAGGATGGCTTTGGTCTTGGGGGTGATGGCCTCCTCGATCTTCTCTACATCAATGTTCCAGGTGACCGGGTCGGCATCTACGAAGACGGGCCTGGCTCCTGTGAACGAGACGGCGGCCGCGGTGGCGGTGAAGGTGTGGGCCGGGACGATCACCTCGTCCCCGGTGCCGACGCCGAGGGCGCGCAGGCTCAGCTCGAGGGCCGAGAGGCCGCTGTCCACCCCGACCGCGTACCTGGTCCCGCAGTAAGCGGCGAATTCTTCCTCGAATTTGGTCACATCCTGGCCAAGGATGAAGTCGCAACGGTCCAGAATATTGTTGAGCGCCTGGTTGATCTCAGCGCGCAGTTCCTTGTGTTGAATTGAAAGATCAATCAATGGGACGTTCATAATTTCCTCACTTCCTCATTTCTTTGCTTGGAATAGGCTGGGCAGGATTGCCCGCGACGATGGCGCCCGGCGGCACATCGTGAGTGACTACGCTCCCTGCTCCTACCAGAGCGTCCTCGCCGATGGTCACCCCGCACAGGATCGTGGCATTGCTGCCGATGGAGGCGCGCGCTTTGATCAGGGTGGGCACACAGGCCCAATCTGCTTCGGTTTGCAGCATTCCGGATTCGGTGGTGGCTCGCGGGTATTTGTCGTTGATGAACATGACGCCATGCCCGATAAAGACTTCGTCCTCGATGGTGACACCCTCGCAGATGAAGGAATGGCTCGAGACCTTGACCCGTTTACCGATCCGGACGCCCTTCTGGATCTCGACGAATGTCCCGACCTTGCTCTCGTCGCCGATCTCGCAGCCGTAGAGGTTGACGAAAGCGTAGATGCGGACATCGCGGCCCAGCTTCACGTCCGGGGCGATGCGGGCGAATTCGGCGTTTACCATTGGATCACCTCGTGGGTCGAGCCGTTGGCCATCGAGCGTTGGGCGGCTTCCAGGATTTTGATCACGCTCAACCCGTCGTCCCCGTCGCTGCAAGGCGGCTCGTGGTTGATGATGCTTTCCAGGAAGTGCAGGCATTCCTGGCGCAACGGCTCAACCAATGTGATCTTCGGGATGAGAATATCGCCTGAACGGTAGCTGCACAGGAATTCGCTGAAGCCGCCGTTGGTGTAGGCAGGTGTATCAACCCCCTTGTCGTAGATTTTCAGCTTCTGTTCAGCTTCCATGTCGTTGTAGACGATCATCTTTTTGCTGCCAACGACGGTAACCCGGCGCACTTTGCAGGGGTCGAGCCAACTGACGTGGATGTAAGCCGATACCCGGTTGGGGAAGACCAGGTTCATGTAGGCCACATCGTAAATGCCTTCGAAGACGCTCTGCATCCCCTGGGCGCTGACCGAGACGGGTTTTTCGCCAAGCAGGTAGAGCAGGATGGAGATGTCGTGGGGGGCCAGGTCCCAGAGCACGTTCGACTCTTTTTGGAACAATCCCAGGTTCAACCGGGCGGCATCCAGATAATAGACATCTCCAAGTTCTCCGCTGTCAATGTAAGCCTTCAGCGCCCTAACTGCGGAGTTATATTCGAATGTGTGTCCCACCATGAGCGTCAGGCCTTTGGATGCGGCCAGGTTGATCAATTCCTGGGCATGTTCGCTCGTCAGGGTGAGAGGTTTTTCAACCAGCACGTGCAGGCCATGTTCCAGGCATTCCTTCGCAAGCGGATAATGGGTTGCAGGCGGGGTTGAGATGACCACTGCGTCCAGGCCCATGTCGAAGAGATCGGAGTAGTTTGCTGTGGTGGCTACATCGGGGTAGATGGTACGGGCGCGCTGGAGGCGGTCTTCTTTAAGGTCGGATATGGCGACCAATTCTGACATCGGTATTTCGAAGAAGTTGCGAGTCAGGTTCGGTCCCCAGTAACCATAGCCGATGATCCCTACGTTGAGGGTTCTAACATCCAGGGTGTTCATGCTTTCAATCCTCCGTTGCTGCTAATAAGCTCCCCTGGCTGATATGACCGCCAGCGGGGTTTTCAAAGCAATCTTGATATCCAGCCAAAGAGACTGGTTTTCGATGTACTGGATGTCAAGATTGACTTGTTCGTCGAAGTCGGTGGTGCATCGTGCCGTGACTTGCTGAAGGCCGGTAATGCCGGGCTGGGCTTCCAGCCTGCGCAGGTGCCAGGGTTTGTACATGTCCACTTCGTAGGGGATTGCAGGGCGGGGGCCGATCAGGCTCATGTCGCCGCGCAATACATTCATCAATTGGGGCAACTCGTCAATGCTGAGTTTGCGCAACAGGACGCCGGGGCGGATGATCCGCGGATCATTGACCAGTTTCCTGACTTTGGTGTCTTGTCCCTGAATGGCCTCCATGCAGGCATGGTCGTTCTCGATCAGAGCCTTGATGTAATTCTGGTGAATGGATGTGTCTGAGTTGACCTTCATGGTGCGGAACTTGATGACCTTGAAGTTCACGCGTTTCCAGTGGGCATGCCTGCCTCGCTTAATTCTCCTGGCTCCGACCCGTTCCTGGGTGAAGAAGATGGGTCCGGGTGAGTAGAAGAAAATGGTCAATGCGACCAGCAACATGAGCGGGCTAAACAGAATGAGCAGGCTGAGTGCGCATACGAAATCCATCATACGTTTCGCAGCGTAGTAAGCGTCACGACGAGAGATTGTCAGTCGCAACACCTGAGGCTCATATTTACGAATCGAAGCTGGGCTAATATCTTTTTGCATGTGTCCTCCCTGTTTGTGTAAATGAAACTTTGCAAATCACCATCCCCAAACGCGGGGTGATTGCTGAAACGCGTTTACGGCGCATAGGGTTCCCTCCCGAAAATAAATAGCTATTGTGAAAGAAGGCGCATATTTGCGCTCTCTCACAATAGCGGGAATAATCTTTTATATTCTTTGAACTTTCTTTGAAAATCGTTTATTGCCCCCTCGTATGGCTGATGGACTTATTCTTCCGGGTGTGGCTCGAACCAGTAGCCTCGCCCCCAAAGCGTGTTGATATACCGATGTCCGTTTTTGCCGTCCCCCAATTTCTTCCTGAGGTAATAGACATAGAGCGAGGACAGGGATGAATCCATTGCATATTGCTCTCCCCATATCTCTCGAACCAGTTCGCGATGGGTGATGATCCTCCCTTGATCGCGGACAAGGCGGGCCAGCAGGCTGAATTCCCTCGGGGATAGTTCCACAAGTTCACCGCGAATTTTCACAACCTGTTTCTCCAGGTCAATTTCCAGAACCGAATCGGAGTATTGTGTAATATAGCTGTTCTCGCTGGTGGCGCTGTGAGTCGAACGCCTGAGCAGGGCGCGCACACGGGCTTCAAACTCATTTTTATTGAAGGGTTTTCTAACGAAATCATCCACCCCTACATTGAAACCCTGGACGATGTCTTTTTCATTGCTGCGGGCGGTCAGCATCAAGATGGGGACAGTTGACATTTCGCGCAGGCGAGTACAAACATCGAAGCCATCCATATCGGGCATCATAATGTCGAGGATCACGAGATCTGGATGCAATTCATAGGCAAGCTTCAACCCCTCAGGGCCGGAATAGGCCTGGTAAAGGGTCAAATCAAGGGGTTTTAAGATCGCCTTGATTATCTTCCCCACTTCAGGATCATCGTCAATGATAAGTACTTTTTTTGCCACAACATCCTCCCCAAGAGGTGTCCAAGTTTATTGGTTCGAGTTGGGAATTATACTTTGTAAGCCTTGCATAAATCAAATCGAAGTTTCATTTATAAGAAAAGTAACCTTATCTTAGCATAATCTGATTTTGCGGACAACCAGTTGGACGCATCATTAAGTACTCTCTTGAATCCGTCGGGCTGTCTTGCGGGGCGGTCTTCCTGGATGATCCCTGAAAGTTTGGGAATAATGGCTCTTCAGGTTTAAGTG
>DIDQ01000100.1 GCA_002418215.1 Anaerolineales bacterium UBA5796 | reverse complement strand
TTTCTCATATTGAGAATTGCTGCGCGACTGGTACACACGGCTGAGAAGCTCACCGGACGTAAATCGGGTTGCTGAAAATCCAGCCGCGTTTGAGACCGAGATAATTCCGATAGACTTCCACCCGGTAGACCCCCGGATCGGTGGTGATGTGGGCGCAAATGGCCTGGTTGGTCCAGCGTTTGAGACGTTCGCCGTTTTTTAGCAGGTAGCATTCGGCCCGGTCCGGCAGGCGTATCTGGAGCGTCACCCCGCCCTGGGCCGGGATTTCGTCGCCCATGATGGCCGTCCGGTCTTTGCCCTGGGCCGAGAAACGGAACCCGCGCGTGGGTCCCGGCAGGTCGTACCCGATGAAGGCGTGGCCGGCGGCGAAGGCGTCGAGGATCATGCGTTTGTCGGCTTCGAAGTCTTCGCCGAGCGGGCAGGGAGTCAGGATATGGGTGTTGACCGTGCGGAAGTGGAACTGGTACGGGAAGATGTCCTTCCGGATCGGCCCAAACTTGTAGTGCAGGCAGTGGGCGTCCGAGCCGCCGATGGCGACGATCCGCTTGCCGCTTTCGAGCAATTCATCCCATTTTTGGATGACCTCCGGCAGCGGACCGCGTCCGATCTGGGCCGGGAAGTAGGCGTAGAAAATGCCGTGCAGGATGCTCTTCAGGCGGGATTTGAATTCGCTGAACCCGTTCCAGAGTTCCAGTCCGGTGAAATTCTCCACATCCCAATCCACCCAGGAGATGTCGCCCTCGTTGAAGGCCGGGGCAGCCGGGTCGCTGGGGTGGGCGATGAAAGACAGCCCCCCGGCGCTACGCACCGCGTTGATCAGTTTCTGCGGGTCGTCGGCCAGGGAGGCCAGGTCACGGTTGGCGCCGAAGGCCAGCAGGTGGCTTTTTTGCGGGACGCGCAGCCGGTCGTGGATCTCTTCGGCCACGAGCAGGGCGACCCGTTTTTTGCCTTCCCGGTAATAGCCCTCGGGCCCACGCACCAAAATATTATGATCGGTCACGATGATCCCATCCAGGCCGACGCGCAGGGCAATGGACGCCAGGTCCTGGTGCGAGCCGGTGCCGTCCGAATAGGGGGTGTGCATGTGCAGGTTGATGACAAGTTCGTGCATGGGGCCTCTGGTTGACGATTTTCCTGTATCGCAGGTATAATTCCGGCGCTATTATAGCAGGAGGCTTAACTAAAAATGTTAAATGTCATATACATCAGTTTGATCATCGTTTCGATTGCCCTGATCGCCAGCGTCATCTTGCAAAGCAAGGGTGCCGGCCTGGGCGGGTTGACCGGGGCCGACACCGGCGGCGTGTTCACCGCCCGGCGCGGGATCGAGCGCACCCTGTTCTGGGCGACCATTGTCCTGTCGGTGCTGTTCTTTGCCCTGGCAATTACGGCTGTAATCCTGTCCCGCTAAAGAATCGCTTGCAGCAAAAGGCCATTGACCTGCGCGCGGCCGCATGGGCCGGTAAGGGTCGAGCGGCCTTTCTTTTTTTGTCCTTATGAAACGTTTACGCTGGCAAATCCTGGTTGTGCTGGTTACGCTGATCGTGGTGGCCGTCCTGCTGCTGAGTCAGCAGCCTGCCATCCAGCAGCCGATCGTGCCCCAACCCGCCTCAGGCGGGGTCTACACCGAGGCTATGGTCGGGGCGCTCAGCCGCCTCAACCCGCTCCTGGACCTGAACAACGCCGCCGACCGGGAAGTGGACCGGCTGCTCTTCGGCAGCCTGATCCGCTTCGACGGGCGCGGCATCCCGCAGCCTGACCTGGCCCAATCCTGGGGCATCTCGGTGGACGGCACGCTCTACAACGTCTCCATCCGCCCGGAGGCGGTCTGGCACGACGGCGAACCCGTCACCAGCGACGATGTCATCTTCACCCTCGACCTGCTGATGGGCAGCGCTTCCGCTTTCCCTGAAGATATCAAAGAGATGTGGAAGACGATCGAGATCGAACGGCTGAACGACAAGACGATCAAATTCATCCTGCCCGAACCGTTTGCCCCCTTCCTCGATTACCTGACCTTTAGCCTGCTCCCGAAACACCTGCTGGAATCCACGCCTGCGGAACAGTTGCAGGACGCCGAGTTCAACATCCGCCCGGTGGGGTCGGGGCCGTACAAGTTCGACCACCTGCTGGTCGAAAACGGCCAGATCACGGGCATCGTGCTGACGGCGTTCGAGGACTATTACGCCCAGGCCCCGTTCATCCAGCAGGTCGTTTTCCGCTATTACCCGACCTCCCGCGAGGCGCTGACCGCCTACCAGCAGGGTGAGGTGCTCGGGGTCAGCCAGATCACGCCCGACGTCCTGAACGAAGCGCTCGGAGAACCCAACCTGTCGGTCCATACCGGCCGTCTCCCGGAGATGAGCCTGGTGCTGCTCAACCTCAACAATCCCGAAACCGCCTTCCTGCAAGAGACCGAGGTCCGCCGGGCGCTGATGATCGGCCTCAACCGCCAGCGGCTGGTGGATACCCTGCTGCAAGGCCAGGCCATTGTCGCCGACGGTCCGCTCTTCCCCGATACCTGGGCGTATTTCGAAGAGATCGAGCACCTCACTTATGACCCCGAAGCCGCGACTGAACTGCTCAAGGCTGCCGGCTACACCATCCCGGCTGCGGGCGGGGAGGTGCGCGAAAAGGAAGGCGCAGCGCTGTCTTTCACCCTGCTCCACCCGGACGACGAACTCCATACCGCCATCGCCCAGGCCATCCAAAGTGACTGGGCCAAACTTGGGGTAAGGGCCAATTTGCAAGCAGTCCCCTACGACCAATTATTCTTCGATCACCTGATGACGCGCCAGTACCAGGCCGCGCTGGTTGATTTGAACCTGACCCGCTCGCCCGACCCCGACCCTTACCCCTTCTGGCACCAGGCCGAGGCCACCGGCGGGCAGAACTACTCCCAGTGGAACGACCAAACTGCCAGCGAGTTCCTCGAACAGGCCCGGGTCGAGGTGGACCCGGCTGCGCGGCTGCGGCTATACCACAATTTCCAGGTGGTCTTCGCCAAAGAATTACCCTCCCTGCCGCTTTATTACCCGGTCTATTCCTTCGGGGTAGACTCGCAGGTGCAGGGAGTCCAAATGCCGCCGCTCTTCGAACCGGCAGACCGCTTCGCCACCATCAACACCTGGTTCCTTGTCACCCGGCGCGGCGTCGAGCCGACGGCCACGGCCAACCCATAGACAGGGACGCATGTCGAGCCGGGAGACCGATCTGCAATTCGTCAAGGCGGGAGTTGAAGACCTGCCTGATTACTTGTTGTCGAAAGAACTGTTCTGGCCGTTGAGCGCGCCCGGCTTCGGGTATTCGCTGCCGCGCTTCACCATTGGCGGGCTGCTGGCGGCCCTGCGGCGCTTGGGGGCTTATGCCGACACCCCGGCGAAACAGGCCGAACTGCGGGACTTCGAGCAGCGCGTGGACCGGTTCCGTACCTCCCGGCGGGTGGCCTGGGAGGCCAAGGCCGCCCACGAATTCCGGGCGCGCTTCACCCTCTGGCAGAACTATCTCTCGGACCTGCGGCATGATCCCGGCAACCACGCCGACGCCTACGCCCATGAGGTGTCCTGGCGGGCGCTGCTGGAACTGCTGTCCGCCGAACTTCCCGTCCCGCCGCCCGAAAGCTCCGCCCTGGTCGGCCTGGACGCCGCCCTGAAATCCCGCTGGCAGCCCGGAGGATTCATCTGGGAGCCGGAACTGAAGACCGCATTCCCCGAAGCGCCGTTCTGGTATCTTTACGGGAATGTCCGAAAATAACCAAAAGAAATTTCACCACGAAGGCACGAAGTTCACGAAGAAATCCTTTGTGGTGAGTATTCCGGCTTGTCCGGGTTAGAATATCCTTGAAGGAAAAGTTGATTATCCTCAGAGGATAAAAATTTATCCTCTGAGGATAAATATTTTTCCTCAGAGGATAATCAGAACTTCACCCAATTCCAGGAGGCCAAATGCAAGAAGAAGCCCTGCAATACGCCCGCGAACACCGTGAGCAGTTCCTGAACGACCTGAAAGCCATTGTCTCCATCCCCTCGGTTTCCACCGACGACACTTACAAGCCCGACATCCAGAAAGCCGCCGAATGGGTGGCCGCCCAACTGCGCGGCCTCGGCATGGACCGGGTCCAGGTTTACCCCACCGCCCGGCATCCCGTCGTTTACGGGGAATGGCTGGGGGCCGGGGCGGACAAGCCCACCGTGCTGATCTACGGCCATTACGACGTCCAGCCGGTGGACCCGGTGGAGCTGTGGACGACCCCGCCCTTCGAGCCGACCCTGCGGGGCGACAACCTGTACGGCCGCGGCGCGTCGGATATGAAGGGCCAGGTGGTCGCCTCGCTCAAGGCCGTCGAAGCGGTTGCCCGGACCGGGGGCCTGCCGGTGAACCTCAAGTGGCTGATCGAGGGCGAGGAGGAGATCGGCTCGCCCAGCCTGGCGGCCTTCATCGCCGACAACAAGGACCTGCTGGCCTGCGACGTTTGCCTCAACCCGGACGCCGGGATGATCGGCCCCGACCTGCCGACCATCACCTACGCCCTGCGCGGCCTGGCTTATTTCGAGATCCGCCTCAAGGGGCCGGACCACGACCTGCACTCCGGGATCAACGGCGGCGTGGTACGCAACCCGGCCAATGAGCTGGCCCGTCTCATCGCCGGGATGCACGACGAGAACAACCACATCACCCTGCCCGGTTTCTACGACAGAGTCCGCGAACTGGACGCGGAAGAACGGGCCGAACTGGCCCGCCTGGACATGGACGAGGATTTCTACAAGAAGCAGACCGGCGTCCCGGCGTTGTGGGGCGAAAAAGGCTATTCGCCGGTGGAACGCACGGGTGCGCGTCCCACGCTCGACGTCAACGGGCTGCTCGCCGGGTGGACCGGCCAGGGCGCTAAAACCGTCATCCCCGCCGGAGCCATGGCCAAGGTCTCGTGCCGCCTCGTCCCCGACCAGGACCCGGAGGAAATCTACCGGAGCCTGCTCAAATACATGGAGACCAACGCCCCGCCGACCGTCACCTGGGAGGTGGTCAAACTGACCGGCGGCGCGGCCTCCATCTCGGACCGGAACAATTTCGCGGTCAAGGCGATGAGCGCGGCGATGGAATCGGTCTGGGGCAAGCGCCCGGTCTTCAAACGCGAGGGCGGCTCGGTCCCGGTGGTCGGGCAGATGCAGTCGCTGTTGAACGTCGAGTCGGTGCTGATCGGCTTCGGCCTGCCGGACGACAACCTGCACGCCCCCAACGAGAAGCTGACCCTGCCGGTCTGGTACAAGGGCATCGAGGCGCTGGTCCACTTTTTCTACAATTTGTAGTAGGTCATGCTTGAAGCATGACAGCATATTTTGACGGGTTCGGGTAGCATCTGTCACGTTACAAACGTGACCTACGTTTTCATCCTTCGAGGTGAATTTCGTTCATGGGTACTCTGTGGTGAAAGGGAAGGTTACCGGTATGGAAGATCGAATTATCACTTACGGCGGACAGGCCGTGATCGAAGGGGTGATGATGCGCGGCCAGAAGGCTTTTGCGGTGGCGATGCGCGACCCCGAAGGCAAGATCGTCATCCACAAGGAACCGCTGGCAAAGGTCTACCAGAGCAAGATCACCAAGGTCCCCTTCCTGCGCGGCGTGATCATGCTCTGGGACGCCCTCGGCCTGGGGATGCGCGCCCTGACCCTGGCGGCCAACGTCCAGACCGGGGAGGACGAAAAGCTCGAAGGCCCGGCGCTTTACCTGACCCTGGGATTTTCCCTGGTGTTGGGGATCGGCCTGTTCTTCGTCCTGCCGGCGGCCCTGGTCAGCGGGCTTGAATACCTGCTCGCGCTGTTCCGGTCCGGGCTGGACGGGACCGCCCAACTTTCAGGGCTAGGGATTCTGACGCTTTCGCCATTTTGGTCCAATTTACTCGAAGGCGTGATCCGCTTGGCGATCCTGGTCGGCTACATCTGGGCCGTCGGCCAGATCCCCGACATCCGCCGGGTCTTCGGCTATCACGGGGCGGAGCACAAGACGATCAACGCCTACGAAGCCGGGGCCGAACTGACGCCGGAGAGTGTGGCGAAGTTTTCGCTGGAGCATCCCCGCTGCGGCACGGCCTTCCTGCTGACCCTGGTGCTGGTCTCGATCCTGGTCTTCACCCTGCTTGGCGACCTGACCCTGTTCTGGAAGCTGGCCTCCCGCATCCTGCTCATCCCGGTCCTGGCCGGGATCGCGGTCGAGTACATCCGCTGGACGGCGAACCATCTCAACTCGCGCTTCGTCCAGGCCATCATCCGCCCCAACCTGGCGCTCCAATCGCTGACCACCCGTGAGCCGGACCTGCAAATGCTGGAGGTGGCGATTGCCTCGTTCAATGCGATGCGCGAGGCCGAAGCGGAACTGGTGACGTGAATTAAGCGGGGGATTACAAACGGTGAGTCCACTACAAAAAGGTATTCGAACACGACAGTTGCACCGCACTGCGTTTAGTGTAGTGCAGGTGAGGACACAAAGTACACAAAGGTAAAAGAGAAAGAGGAAGCGGTTTTCCTTTGTGTTCCTTAGTACAGCATTGCAGAAATACATTCCGATTTCCATCCGCGAATTTACGCTAATCTCCGCTAATCTATTCGAAAATTAGCGAGAATTCGCGAAGGCCTGTCCTGAGATTGACGAAGGATCAGCGGATGAATCGCCAGAGAAACTCGGACCAAAATTATGAAACGCTGTACTTAGTGACCTTTGTGTTTATTGGTTTTTGCAGTGGAGTCAAATGGTATAAGTAACCCATGAAGAAAAAACGTCGAATAGGATGTCTTTTGTTCAGCCTGCTGCTCGCGGCCTGTCTGCTCGCCGCACCGACGGGCTATACCCTGCTCACCAAACACGTCCTGCCGACTTCGACCCGGCGAACCCTGGCCGAAGGGGTGATCTACCGCCGGGTGGTGCGCTACCTGCCGGAGCCGCTGGTGATGCACATCGTCTTGATTGACATCAAGCAGGCCGGGGTGCGCTTCCTGGTCACGCCGCCGGATGTCACGGACAAGGGGGAGCATCCGCTCAAGGCGCGCACCACGTCGGAGTTCGTGAATGATTTCGGGGTGGATATCGCCATCAACGGCGGCGGATTTACGCCCTGGTATGCCAACGGCCCGGATTATTATCCCCACTCCGGCGATCCGGTGACGCCCATCGGCAGGAGCATGTCGAAGGGCAAGCTCTACGCCGACGGCCCCGGCCCGACCCTTTACATCACCGCCAACAACAACATCAGCTTCAACTCGGAAACCGGCAAGCCCCAGAACATCCTCGCCGGAGACCGGATGCTGGTCAAGAACGGGGAGCCGGTCGAGGGGCTGGACGCCGTCACCCGCGCCCCGCGCACCGCGGTCGGCCTCGACCGGAAGGGCAACACCCTCATCCTGGCGGTGATTGACGGACGCCAGCCGCTTTACAGCCGGGGCATGACCTTCGCTGAACTGGCGGTCCTGATGGTCAATTACGGCGCGGAGACAGCCATGGCCCTCGACGGCGGCGGCTCGTCCACGCTGGTGATGCGCGACAAAAACGGCCAGCCGCAGGTGCTCAATTCGCCCATCCATGCCGGGGTGCCGGGGCTGGAGCGCCCGGTCGCCAACCATTTGGGGATCTTCCTGGGGAAATAAGATTTTGGACTCCAATGTCTCCTGACATTGGAAATCAAAAATCAGGAGATTTTTGAGTCCGGGTTGTTCCCTAAAATTCGATTTCCCCGATCTGCTCGAAGTTGATGTCGAACACTTCATCCGGTTCGGCTTCGGCCTCGATATCGCCCAGGTCACCGGCGGCCACGCCCCGGTCGCAGTACGAACGGTAGGGGCAGAAGCGGCAGCGGGAGTCGTCCTCCGTCATCGGGAATTCGCCCGAGGCGGCGATCTCGTCCACGATCCTGGTGATGGCGGACCAATCCCGTTTGAACTGGGCGGAGGTGTAGACGAAGCGCGCCGGGTCGTCGGGATAGTTGGCGAACCAGTAAACCATCTCGACCTTTTCCGGGAGGATGGGCCTGCCACCGTTTAAGTGGCTTCCCGCCTGCACCAAGAGCGAGCGGTAGACCCGCGTCTGCCAGCGCGCCGCCAGCCACTCGTCCCGGGTGCGTTTCTGGTAGGTCTTCCAGTCGTAGATCAGGGCCTTCCCGTCCGGGTTGACCGCCACCAGGTCGAACTTCGCCATCAGCCGCGTCCCGCTGACCGGGGCCGAGAGGCTCAATTCGGGGTAAAGATTTCCGAAATCTTTGAGACTTTGGAGGTTTGCATCGCCGAGATAATTCTCCCACCAGCGGGACAGGTCCGGCGTATTGGCCAGTTTTCCCAGCCGCTCAGCCGGGATGCCGACCAGGTGCTGCTGGACGAGGCGGTGGAAGACCTGCCCTTCGAGCTGGCGCTTTTCGTTCTCCAGGGCGGGTTCGGTCTCCACGCCCGGCCATTTGAGCTGGTCGAGGTAGCGCAGTTGGAAGCGGCGCGGGCAGTCGGCGTAATCTTGCAGGGAGGATTGCGAGTAAGTGAAAAAGGCCAGGGGAGGGTTTGGGCGGGAGTCGGGCATGGGGCAATTAAACCACAAGTATCCGTTGCGGGCGAACGTCTTGGGTATAATCTGCGGTCAAACCCATCTTTCCAGGAGGCTCCCATGTCCGAAACCCCTATTGTCCCCCCGGCCGCGCCCGTCAACCGTTTCCGCTGGCTGGGTTCCAACCTGATGCTCGGTTTTCTCGTGACCGCCCTGAGCATCTTCACGGCTGCCGCCAACTATGCCACCTTCGATGTGGGCGGGACCGCCGCCGGGCACTCCGCCGAAGGCGACCGGCTGCTGGCGGATGCCAACACCGATTACATCCAAACGACCCAGCTCATGATCGTGGATTACACCATGTTCGACGGCTATTACATCAACGAGGGGGAGGACGATTTCGCGGCTGAGTATTACCAGGCGAATTTCTCGGATCAACTGGCAGCCAGCTTCGAACGCGGCGATCCCTTCGACGACCAGTATTACGACGAAATGTACGCGGACGCCGACGCCCTGCTGGAGGAAGCCTTTACCAAACTCGACCTGGCGACCTACGAGGGCGAACGCGAAGCCGGCTTCCAGTTGGCGATGCTGATGGCGGCGGTCGGCCTGGCCTTTGCCGGTTACGGTTCCCTGTTGAACGAGACCAACAACTTGAGAAAGATATTCTCGTTGATGGCCCTGGGGATGCTGGCGGCCGGGCTGGTCCAGTTCTTCGCGGCCTATTCGGCGTGACGCAGGGAGAACCATCCCTTTCGGGATAACTGAATTTGCACCGCGAAGACGCGACACCTGCCCTCCCGCTCCGTCCCACTTCGGGGACTTCGTGGCGGGCGGTGCCTGGGATCGCCCAAGCCGCCAGGAGAGCTCAGTCGCACCATTGTGATTGTTGCATTAATCACGAGCGGAGTCAATTGGGGAAATCCCGTCCCCGTCCCCGGACTCGAAAGTCTCCCGACTTTCGACGGCCCTCCGACATCGGGAGATGCCGGACTCCTGTACCCGGAGTCGAAAGTCTCCCGACTTTCGACTCCCTGACATCAGGAGATGTCGGACTCCTGTAATTTGGCCGGGGCCGCCCCCGGCTTTTTGAGCTGCACGATCAGCACCCCCGCTCCGACCAGCACCAGCCCGAGGATTTCCTTCGTTTTGAGGGTCTCGCCCAGGAAAAGGAAGGCCAGGAGGGCGATCTGCGGCATCATCAGGCTGTTGATGATGCTCGATTCGATGGCGGTCAGGGAACGCAGGGTGCGGTTCCAAAGGGTGAAGGCCAGGGCGGTGTTGACGACGGCCAGCCAGGCGATGATGGCCCAGTCCTGCCCGGAAACGGGACCCAGCCCCTGGGTCCCGAGGCCAAGGCCCAGCATCAGGACTGAGCCGACGCCCATGCTGACAAACGTTACCAGCAGCGGGGAGAGCCGGCTGCCGCGGTTGACCTGTCGTCCCATCAGCGAGGCAAAGACGTTGCCCGCCAGGCAGACCAGGGCGATCAGGATGCCGATCACCTGCGCCTGGGGGACGGCAACCGGCAGGAAGTAAATCCCCACGCCCAGGGCAGTGACAGCCGTGCCGCCCCACTGCGTCAGGGACGGGCGCTCGCCCAGGAAATGGATGCCCGAATAGGCCACGAAGATCGAGGTCAGGTTGAGCAGCAGGCTGAGCATGTTGGCCGGGAGGTAGGCCAGTCCCAGATACTGGGCGCTTTGGGTGACGGTGTACATCAGCACGCCGAGCAGGGCCAATTTGATCCAGTCGCCCGGCGGGAGGCTTTTGAGAGCCTGGCGCTGCTTGGGGTTAAAAAGCACGAATGGCATAAGGCACAGGAAAGCCAGGCTATAACGCAGCCCGGCGAAGGTGATGGCGGGCAGGTCGTTGCGCAGCCCGATCTTGATCAGTACCCACGAGGTGGACCACAGGAAGGTGACGAGGACAGCCAGCAGGACAGTAACCAGCCGGGAGGGGGTGGAGGGATGGGTGGTGGACATCCCCCGATTATACCCAGGGCAGCATGTCCGTATCAGTTGCAATTGTCCCCGGCGGATGGCTATAATGATGTTGGTTGGTTTTCTTTTATCGAAAGGATGAACAATGGCTAACAAACACAAAGGCGTCATCGCCATTTTGACCGGCGGCGGAGACGTGCCGGGGCTGAACCCGGCCATCCGGGCCCTGACCATCCGCGCCTTGCGCGAGGGCTACCAGGTGGTAGGCATCCGGCGCGGCTGGGCCGGATTGGTGGATGTCATCCGTGACAAAAAGGCGGATAACAGCCGCAACTTCCAATTCCTGTCCGAAGAGATCGTCAACCGGGCCGGGCGCACCGGCGGGACCTTCCTGCACACCTCCCGCACCAACCCGGGCCGGATGAAAAAGACGGACGTGCCGGCGCATTTACAGGAGAAATACTCCGCCGAGCGCAACGATGTGACCGAGGAAGTGCTCAAGAACCTGCAATTCCTGGGCGTGGACACGATCGTCCCGATCGGCGGAGACGACACCCTGTCCTACGCGGTGCGGATGTTCCAGGAGGGGGTCAAGGTGGTCGCCATCCCCAAGACGATGGACAACGACGTCCCCGGCACGGACTACTGCATCGGGTTCAGCACCTGCGTCACCCGCACGATTGCCCTGACCAACAACCTGCGGACGATCGCCGGGTCGCACGAGCGTTTCATGGTGCTGGAGGTCTTCGGGCGCTACGCCGGATTCACGGCCATGCTGCCGACGATGGCCGGCGCGGCCAACCGCTGCGTGATCCCGGAATACAAGTTCGATATCGAGCACCTGACCGAGTTGATGAGCAAAGACCGGCGGGATAATCCCAGCAACTATTCGATCCTGCTGGTCTCGGAAGGGGCGATGTTCGAGGGCGGCGAGATGGTCTACGAAAAGATGGAGACGGACGCCTACGGCCACGCCAAGCTGGGCGGGATCGGGGACCTGGTCTCGGCGGCGATGAAGGACATTTCCCCGAAGTTCAACCGCGGCCAGACCGTGAGCGTGGTCAACCAGAAGTTGGGATACATGGTGCGCGGCGGCGACCCCGACGCAATCGACTCGATTGTCCCGATGGCCTTCGGCAACCTGGCCCTCGACCTGGTCCTGAAAGGCATCCACGGGCGGCTGGTGGTGCTCAAGAACGGCCGCTACGACAACATGCCGCTGGAGGTAATCACCTCGAAGAAGAAGCTGGTGGACGTGGAGAAATTCTACGAAACCGACCGCTACCGCCCGATCTACGAGAACTTCGAGATGAAACCGCTGTTCATTATGACGAGCGAGTTGTGACACAGCTTGTGTTCCTGGCCGCGGATCACGCTAATTCACGCGAATGAATAACTTGACCTCTTGCAAAAGTCCGATTTTTGCCACAGAGTCACGGAGTCACAGAGTT
>DIDQ01000095.1 GCA_002418215.1 Anaerolineales bacterium UBA5796 | reverse complement strand
CATTCTCATATTGAGAATTGCTGGTTTTTTGGCAGGCAATTTAAGGCTTTTGCAAAGCGCAGGATAGTTCTTCGGAGGCGAAGTAACTTACATCGCAAATTGGACGGCCTGGATTGGATCGGGTGATCGATTCTTGCCATAAAATTTCGCCGGGGAAACTGATGGCGGGGTAGACCCTCCGCAATGATCCGGCGTACCAGTCGAAGTGGAGCAAATCGGCGGCGATGATGGTCAAATCCGGGCGCTGGTGGAGGGCAAAATGGAAGTACCAGAGCGCAAAAATGGCCCGGTCGCCGTCTGCAAAGACAACGGCGTTTTCCGGGAGCACGGCCATCATCCGGGTTCCGAATTTTTCGGCGCGAGGGTCGCGCGAGGCGTCCACTTGGGGCCAACGGGAAACGGCCAGGAGCAGGAAAAAGACCGGGAGCAGAACCCAGGCGAAAGTCCGAAACGAACGGGCGTAGCGTCCTGCAGAGCGGCTTAATCCCCCGATCCCCAGCCCGATCCAAATCGAAAAGGAGATGAAGGCCGGGATCAGGTAAACGTAAGAGTCAAATGAGGTGTAGAAAATGGTAAAGAGGAAATAGATGATGGCCGTATAAAGGGTGATGAAATACAACCGGGAGGGCTTAAAGAAAAATATCAGGCCGATGAAGGCGAGGGTTATCCCCGGCAGGTCGAATTGCTTCACCAACAGGGCGGCCCCGGCCTGGAGGCGCTGGAGTACGTCTGCAAGGTCAACGGCAAATAATCGTCCCTGGTACAACTCACCGGTCACCAGCCACAAGAAATTTTCCACGGTGACGGGATTGCCCCAATTGACCGGGGACAGCGCCAGGGCGCGCACGGGCAAGACCAGATAAATGAGCAGTCCCGCGCCCAGCCAGGCTGAGACCCGGCCCAGGGATTTCCAGTCGGGCTTTTGGCTGGCGCCCAAGCCGCGGGCCAAGAGGACGACCGGGGCCAGGAAGGCCGCAGTCAGGTGGTTGCCGGTTGCCAATCCAGAGACCAGGCCGCGCAGCCGATCAAGGCGGTTATTTTTCAAGGATGGGGGCCAGAGGGTGAGGAAAATTATCAGGCCGACGAAGGCCGCATGGAGGGTATAAACTTCGGTGATCACCGCCTGGGACCAAAAGATCGGCGAGAGGCCGAGAGACAAGCCGGCAAACAGGCCTGCAATCCCATCACCCGCAGATGGAGAGTCTGGCAGCCAGACGAGGATCCCATAGACCAGCACAGAGGCCACAACGGCCATCAAGGCCGAGAGCAGGTTGGTGCGAAACGCCAGCGGACCAATGGGGATAGCCTGGAAAAGCCTGGCAACCAGCAAATAAACCGGATAGCCGCTTGGGTGAGGTATCCCACCGGTGGCGGCGGCTGTGACCAAATCGCCGCCGTCGGCGCCGTCATTGGCCCAGGTCAGGCCGGGAGCGAGGCTGGACAGGTAAACAAAAAACAGCGCCAATGCCAGGATGGCGGGCAGGATATACCGGGAAACGAGGTCGGGCCGTTTCATGGCGAGTCATGAAGGAGCGAGGAGGAGAGAGCTGCCTCCTCCCCGCTCCTGGGATCGCAAGGGGATTCGAATTATTCTTTCTCAGCCAGGACGTAGAGACCGGTCATGGTCATCTTGGCGCAAACCTGGTCGTTGTCAACCACAGAGTCCAGTTCGGCCCATGCTTTTTGGGTCCCGTCATAATATTCGACAACGAGCACTTTACCCGGAGATGCGCTGTAACAAATGTCTACATCTGCCAATTTCTCATTCGGACCGGCTTCCAGCTTTCCATCCATGTACCATTCGATTTTGATGGTTTGGACGAGGACCTTCCCGGCATTGCCGGGTACCTCGGCCCCTTCAGCCAACCGGACAAATATTTTGACCTTGTCGGCCAAGGAAACTGCGTTCAGGACGGCAAACCCGCAGACGGAATACTTGTCCGGTTGGGTGAACGAGAACCCCTCGCAGCCAGGCGCGGCGACCGAACCCTTGATAACGCCGGCGGGGTCATTGCCCGCCGCCTGGGGACCCGACTGGGCGGCGTCGTTGATGGCCGGGCTGGCGCCATCCAGGGCGGGGCCGGCGGCATTCGAGGCGCAGCCTGCCAAAGCTATGGCGGCGATCATCCCCACTAAAACGATTGTGATGCGAATTTCCTTTTTCATAACCTGGCTCTCCTTTTACTGGCAATTTGGTTGCCAATATTGTAGCCCAACCCCTCTCCATGACAAAGCTTGCGGTATTCGGATTTCATCCGAATTTATGGCCGGGAATACACGACTTCAACAAAAACGTCGGTCCTGAGGTCGGTTTCGAGGTAAATGCTGCCTGATCCAACGGTCGCGCCGGGATTCACCCGGATCAGCTGTGCGCCAACAGGCAAACGGACCCGGATGGTCACCGGCACAGCCTGCGTGCCGGGTTGCTTCTGGATTTTGAGCCGATAAGACTTTTCGCCAGTTTTCGGGTCTGTGGCTATGACGCCGGCCGGCAAGGCAAATTGAAAGCCTGTGCTGAGAGCCTGGCCCCCCTGAACCACCAGCAAAGCGCCGTATCCACGCACCCCAGCGATCTCCTCTTCCAGCAAGTCAACCCGGGCAGGTACGGCCTGGTCCCTGACCAGCAACCCGGCGGGAACCGCGTGAGGTGTCGCATCAAGCAAGCGAGTATCGGCATGGACGTAGACCCGCAGATAGTCCACGTAGCAGCGTTCAATGGGATACCAGTAATCCGGGAGGAAAACATCCTTTGCCGCCTGGCCGCATAGGGCATTGCCGGAGGCAAGGTTTTCGTGAAAGACGGCCAGGGAACCGATCGGGTAAGGGGTGTGGGCCAAATCAACCTCATACGATATTTTTTCAGCCATGACCGTATTCGTCTTGGAATAGCCGATGTTCGAATCCACTACCATCAGGAAATCGCCCGGCCCGACCCGCACGGCCCCATCCCAATTACGGCGGGCGATAACCTCCGTCACGGCCGGGTTGTCGAACTGGAGCAGGATGTGGCGCTCGTCCAGGGCCAGCGCCATCTTGCGGGCCAGGAACTCCCAGTCGAGTTCATCCCCGGAGAGCAGCTTTTTCATGATCGCAGAAGCCATATTGCCGATGAACGCCTTGCGATCCCATTCTGCCAGGTTTGTGTTTTGGGGAGGGACTTTTGCCTGACGCATGAACCCGATCACATTCCCTGCTGTGACCGGTTCCGGCCCATCTTCGATTGTGACCGGGCCGATAACTTGCAGCAGGGAGATCAATGCCTGCTGGTCCATCGCAATGACGCCATCCACAGAATGATTGCTCGTAAACGCATACAGGAACTCAGCCATGGAGGCGGATGTGGGGTAATCCGTGAACCAGTTGGCATCCCGCACCAGCATCACAGGGATGTCCATGTACTGGGCCATCTGCCAGGGCGCGGGCGGATAGGCTTTTGTCCAATCTTCGATGGAGGTCGAATCCTCGAACTGGATGCTCAATATCTCACCGTCTTTGACCACAAAACTGCCAAACGATGAAATAAACCCTCCGGTCGAACGGAGCTCATCTTCATTCTGCACCAGGAGCATGTAAGTTTTTGGCCCGTCGGCGCTGGCGCCCAAAAGCCAGGGCAGCTCGACAGCCATTGTCAGGCCATCATCCATCAATGCCAGCAGGGGGTCCAAAGGACCGAGAACCGCCTGAGTGCGCGGTGAAAGCTTTTCGAAATTAATGCGAGACCGGATGGATGAGGCTTGGTCGAATTCCTGGCGGGCCTGCGAGAAATAGGCTTGGGCCTGGATCAACGCCTGGGTTAATCCCTGGGGATTCAATTCGGATCGCGCTTCCTGGAATATGGGATTGGCCCCCAGGTAAGCAGCATAGGCCGCGGCTGCCGCGTGATCCGCCAATTCGAGCAGAGCGGACGAGGCGGCCAGATCCGGCCCATAAACCGGGATCCAGCCGAGGGCGGAGCCGAGGATCCGTAAGACCGGGGAGGCTTCGGCGCACAAATCGCCGGCATCCTGCCTGAATTCGTCCAGCATTGGGCCGGCCTGATCAATTTGATCGAAAGCCGGGGAGGCAGAAACCAGGGCCTGGAGTTGGTTTATATCCCGGCGCACTTCCGCTGCCAGTTGGTAGACCCTCCAGGCTTTGACTCCTGCAAGAACGGCAACCAGGGTGAGGACGGCCATAGCTACCCGGCGAATAGGGCGCGCATGGCGGGGCAGGATTTTGAGAAGGACAGGCCCAGACCCGTCCTTCGCCCGGTTCCGTCCTGGTTGAGCTGATTCGGCGACCGGGTCCAGGATGGGTGATGGCCGGGAGAGGGACAGGCTCAAATGCTTTTCCCGCTCGATCAGCATCCCGGTAAACCGTTCGATCCCCTTGCGCCGCCAGTCGCTGATGGTGCTGTTGGGGGCGACTTCCAACTCGTCGCTTACCAGCCTGTAGCGGTCAATTTCCCGCTCCGGCAGGTTTTCGGCCAAAAACAGGCGGATAACCTGGTCAATCCGGCCCCAGGCATCTCGCAGGCTGGCCGGGGACGGCGCGCCGAACAGGAACGGCGCAAAATACTGCGAAGCCAGTATCCCAAATTCCCCCCAACGTGTGTCGAGGCGTATGCCGCGTCTCGGCGGCGCACCCGGCATAAAGTCGCAGAACAGCCCGCCGACGGCATGGGCTAACTGGTGGCCGGGGCTTTTTCCCCGCAGCAAATCATCCTCCGCAACCGCCGCCTGGACGAACAGGCTGCCCGCCCAGGGATGCCCGTCCAGCCGTTCCGGGAAAAGCAGGTTTTCGAGGATTTGCTTGACAAAATCGAGGGGAGAGTCCAGATGCATGTTCCGATTGACTGCGAGCAGGATTAATTTTGCCCGGCCAAGGCCTGGGCCAGCCGAACGATCCTGGCAGTTCCGTTATCAATCAACGATTTGAGTTCATGCGCCACTTCGACGGGGTCAACGCCCGGCCTTGCCGGATCGGGAATATCATACGGGACCCCTTCGACGATTGTCGAAAGCAGGTAAACCCGGCCCCGAGCCGATGGAAACTCGTTGTCCAAAGCCTCCTTATGCCCGGCTTCCATCACAATACACAAATCGAAACTCGAAAGCAGGGCCTGGTCAACCTGCCGGGTGCGATGGGTTTCGAGATCGCTCAAGCCAAAATCCCTGGCAATGTGGGTCACAAAAGACGTAGCCGGGAACCCGGGTTTCGTCCAGGTTCCGGCGCTTTCCACGCGCCAGGCGCTGTTCGGGTGATCCAATTCAAGCTGCCTGGAAAGAAGCGCGGCCGCAAGCGGAGAGCGGAATTGGTTGGCGGTGCAAATGATCAAAATGGACGGCATGTTTCCCAACAGGCTAACTGGGGCAAGGAATCAGAACCCGCTCCCCGGCAGGCAGGATGAGTTGTTCACCGTCTAAAATGCGACGGAGGGTGAATTTATATCGGCCAACTTTGAAGGGAATCTCCAGCGCGCGCGCCGGGACCGGGGTGCTGATCGCCGTTAAAGCAGGCTTCGGCGCAGCCGGGACGGGCGTACCCAAGACCGGGGAAGGTGAGACAGTGGGGCTAAAAAAAACTGCCGGGGTCGCTGGAGGCTGGCAATTGAAACAAAAGTTTCCCGATGATGCAAAATCCAGCGCCGGATACGGGTTGCCTTTTATGCCGAGGTTGGGGTATTTTTGTGGGATGGGAACCGCCTTATGCTTATCCATTGGACTCCGAACCTTGACCTGTTATCAGGTAATCGGCAACAGATCAGCGGCTAACTCTCTCCTGCCGGGGCTTTTTCCTGGTCAGGAGACTGGGCCGAATAAGATTGATAGCTCCGGTAATGGTATGGCGAATAATGTTTATACCCGCCGTAATAGCTGGCGCGGTTTTGAGGGATGCGGTTGAACACCACGCCGACCACATTTGCGCCAGCCCGCTTGAGCTGCTCTACGGTGGCTTTGAGTTCGTCTTCATGGGTATGGCCGGGCCGCACGACGATCAGCACCCCATCCACCTTGGCCGATAATACTTGAGCGTCTGCAACGATGGCCGGGGGGCTGTCCAGGATAACCACATCGCCCGACTTTTTCAGGGCAGCCAGGATAGTGTTCATCTTATCGGAGCCGAGCAATTCGGTCGGGTTGGGCGGCAGGCTGCCGGTCGTTATGATCGAAACGCTACGGCCTTCATCCAGCGAGTGGGTGACCTCGCCAAGTTTCAAGCGGCCGCGGAACACGTCGGTCAGGCCAACGCGGTTGGTCAGGTTATAGAAGCTGTGCAGGGTTGGCCGGCGCAGGTCGGCGTCCATCACGGTCACCCGCTTGCCGGTCTGGGCGATGATATCGGCCAGGTTGAAAGCCACCGTGGATTTGCCCTCCCCCGGCCCGGCGCTGGTGACCAGGATCACGTTCAAGGGATGGCTGACCCCGGAGAATTCAAGGTTGGAGCGCAAGGAGCGGAAAGCTTCCGAGATCGGCGAACGGGGTTGCTCGGCCACGCTCAGGTCGCCCTGTTTCCGCCCACCGGCAGGCACTTCAGAAATATAGCCCAGAACCGTTAACCCCATTTTTTTCTCTATATCTTCCGGCGTTTTGACGGTATCGTCGAGAAATTCGAGCAGGAACACGAGGCCGATAGCCAGGATCAGGAAAGCTAATGCGCCCAAAACGGTATTGAGCGCCGGCCGCGGGCGGATCGGCTTATCACCCACCAGCGCCGGGCTGACCTGAACCACGTTGGGCGTATTCTGCAACCGGGCCATACGGACACTTTCCAGGTTGCTGAGCAGGTTCAGGTAAAGCTGCTGGTAAAGGTCGTAACTTTTTTCCAGACGAGTGACCTGTTCATCATCTCCCTGTATCTTGCCTGTGACGATCAGGGCTGTGTATGCTTCCTGATAAGATTGCAGCAGAGATTGGAGCTGTTCCAGCTGGACAGTCTTTTCGGATGATTCTTCCGGGTCGTTTTCGAGAGCAATCAGTCCCTCCTTCGTCTCGTCTATCCGGGTCTGGATATCTTTGATCTGGGTTTGGAGGGCCGCAGCGTTAGCCTCCTCCAGTTGGTCTTGCAAACTGTTGAGCTGCTTCTCCATTTCGCTGATCTGCGCCAAGAGGCTGGTCTCGCTTTCGGCGTAACGCCCGGCCTGCAAGACCTCGTTCTGCTCGATCAACACCTGGACCAGGGTATCGGCGATGAGGGCGGCGCGCTCCCGGCTGGTATCCTTGACGGCCAGAGTGATGATCTGGGTATTGGGCACCAGGCTGACTTCGACCATATCCATTTCGGGGTCAATCTTATAGCCCACCCGCTCCGAAACCATGTTCAAGACCGGCTCCATTTTCAGAAATTGCACGTATGTTTCAGCGGTTTGCTGGAGGTTTATGGTGCTTGTAATATCAACCGGCGTATTCTGGCTCGAACGCGTCACCAATACCCTGGTGGAGGCCTCATAGACCGGCTGCTGGAAATAGCCAAACAAGGCCCCTGCGCTCGCGCCGAGGACGATCCCCAATAACAATAGCCAGAACCTCCGTTTGATCACTTCGAAAAGGCGCTTAAGATCAATGATTTCCAGAGTTTCGAACTCCGAAACATGGCTATTTTCCATGCGATCTCCACTTAAAAATCAGCGTGCGCGTTACCCGGTAAGCCGGATAAGTATCCAAGGCTTAATTTGGACAGGGAATCGCGACTTATCAGGATTGCGTACTCGGAGTTATATCATATTGGGCCTGAATCCTGCCAGACATCAGGAGCTCGAGTTGATTCGAAAACTCTGACAGGATGACCTTTTGCTCCAACCGCTGGCAGGCATATTGCCGGCCCAACCGCCCCAATTGTTTCCGCCAGGCAGTATTGCCTGCCAGGGCCTTAATCGATTCGGATAAGACCTGCGCATCTTGCGGAGGCACTACCATGCCGATCTTGTTGACCACCAGGCTTAATTCGGTACCAGGCATGGCGGTGGCGATGACAGCTTTACCGCTGGACAGCATCCCGGTCAACTTGGAGGGCATGGCCAGGTCGGCGGCATCCGCCATTTGAGGCAAGATGTGGATGTCGGCTGCATTCAGGAGTTCGTTCAGCCGTTCGAACGGTTGGACGGGCAGGAAGCGGACGTTAGGCAGTTCCCGCGCCTCGGCCTCCAGCTTGGGCCGGACAGATCCGTCACCGCACAGGATGAACTGGATCTGGGGTTGGTCCTGCAAACGGCGGGCCGCATCCACGAGGTATTCAAGCCCTTGTTTGCGGCCCATCGAACCAGAGTAGAGAACTGCCACTTGTTCTGGAGCCAGCCCCAGTCCCTCGCGCACCGGGTTGCACTCGTCTGTCAGGGGGAAAATCCGGGTGGTGTCCACCCAATTGGGGAACGAGGCGATCTTATCATCCGGCACGCCCTTGCGCTTCAAATGGGCCAACATGCGCCCGGAGATGGAAGAGACGCGGTCGAAACTGTTCAATAACAGGCGTTCGAGCAACATTGCCAGGCCGGCCAGGTGTCGCCCCATGGGCAGCAATCCCAGTTTCAGGGCCACTTCCAGCTCAAAGTCCTGGATGTGGAGCCATGCCTTGGCCCCGATCAGGCGGGCAAAGACCAGGGCAAATGGGGCATTGAACAGGGATGGAGCGATACTTAAAACGGTATCCGGTTTCCAGGCCAACTGGGCAAACAACATGGGCAGACTGGAAAGCATAAAGGTCAACAGGTGAAGGAGGCGAGTGAGTCCGTTCAAATTTCCAGGCACCCAGACCGGGCAGCGCAGGATTTCCACACCCTGCCAGGTTTCCTTGCGGTAAGCTTTACTGGAATATCCGGGCTGGATTTTCCAATGGGGGTAGTATGGCGGTGTAGTAATGACGCGCACTTGATGTCCATGGCCGGCCAGGTAGGCCGCCAGTTCGCCGGTATATTTGCCGATGCCGGTGGGTTCAGGATAAAAGTTGAGGCCGTAAATCAGGATGCGCATGGTCTTCCAGTCCAATCAAGGCGGTTGTTCCACTGATGAAACAACCTGTTCCAAAAAACGGTCACAGCAATTAAAAACTCTCATACCCGAGCATTGCGCTGCAACACCGGCAATTTTGTGAACCATTGGTTTGAATTTCACAGGTGGGTTATGAAATTGCAGGATTTATTGGGTAATCATCTACCCCTCTTAAAATATCTTTTTTTGGCATTTTTTGTAAGCGTAATAAGTTGGGGTTTTTCGAGGGCAGTGACAGGGGTATATCACTTAATGATTTGTGATTTTGCACGTAATTATTACGCGCGCAAGATGACAGTCAAAAAAAGATGACTTCCATATTTCAAGAAATCATCTTCTTCGACCGGCTTGGTGCTCCAACCCGCGTTTGGGGCGCAGGTCAGGGGCTTGTCGCGAATGCCATAATCGTGATGGGGAGCAATATGGCCTTGATGTGAAGTGTATGAGCGCCGGGCGTCTCATTCCCTGAAATCAAGATCATGTTCCGGCGGGTAAAAGGAGAATCCATGCTATAGGTTTGGGGAGAGCCATCGTCTACCCAGGCTTCAAATGAACCGCCACCTACCAATTGGATAACACTTAAGCCCACATACTGGCCTGTAAATGTGTATTCCAGCATTGCTCCCACGGTCGTTGCGCTCAGTTGGCTTGTAAATGCGAGGGGGTAGTCGCTCGGTGTTTTATACGCCCACTCCCCGGATGACCAAACCCCTGCGTTCGTATCTGTCAATTGCCCATTTTCAACAGGGGCAGGATGCAACGGAGCAGGCAAGTCGGTAAATGCCGGTAAGGCCGTGGAAACAGCTTTGGAATATTCCAAAGCCGCAATGATCCTATCGGTAATGAACTGGTAACCCAGGTCGTTGGGATGAACGTTGTCGGATGTCAGGGGATTCGATCCACCGGTCCAGGTTGCCTGCCCGCTATTGATGTAATCCACCATGTCTTTGCCGGGGTTGATATAAAGTACATCGTTAACTCCTGGAACGGTATAGCGATTGGCTATATCCTGGTGTACCTGGATGATCGGTGGAACATTTCCGTCAGCATATCCTACTGCCATGTTTGCGGCAGCCAGGTCAACAAACACGATTTCAACATTCGGGTTTGCCAGGTATAGCCGCCGAACTATCCCTTCCGTGTATTTCAAAAACTCGTCCCGGTTTGCTACGGTTGCTCCTCCATCATTAACCGCAAACTCGATGAAAACAAGGTCCGCCCGTCCAACATCGTGGTAGGCTCGAAAAGCACCGAAGTCGGAGCCTGTGCCGCCGATGCCGCCATTGATCATGGCGATGCTGGCGGCGGGGTATTGTTCTTCGAACCATGCTGTGACCAAAGCCCGGAATGAAGTGGCCTCAGGGCTTGAAGAGCCAGCACCGCTCGTAATAGAACCGCCCAAGAAACCAAGCGTAATCTTGTTTTCACCCGCCAGCTTGGCAAATGTACGGCCCAAACTCCATCCGCCCGCGACAGGAGAGGGGGTCGGGGTGGGGGTCGGCTCCCGGGGGGTCGGGGTAAACGTAGCAGTTGGCGGATGAATCGTGGATGTTGGCGGCGTTGGGCTATCGGTTGGGGAAACCGGTGTACAAGAAATCAAGCTAAAAATCAAGGCAAATGCCCAAATCAGAGAAAGTAGTTTCTGGTTAAAAGAATTCATTATCAGTCTCCCAAGGGTAATTGTGATGAAAATTTGCGCTTATTGAGCATCGGAGCGAAATAGTGTGCTCAACATCGCAGTTTGCATTTCTCTACTTTATCGTCCGATCCTTGACAGGCGTGGCGGGATTGCCAAAACAGATCTTGCCAGCAGGTAAGTCCTGGAAAACCGTGCTGCGTCCCCCAACAACACAGCCCAAGCCAATTGACACGCCGGGCATAACGAAGACATCGCTCGCTATCCAAACCTGGTCATGAACGACAATTGGCCTGGCATAAATATCGAAGGAGATTTTTGTAAAATCATGGCTGCCAGTACACAAATAGGACCGCTGCGAAATGACTACATGCGCCCCGATTTCGATTTCCCCAAGCGTATAGAGTTCCACATTATCGCCGATCCAAGAGTAATCGCCGACAGATAATTTCCACGGATATGTGATACGGGCCGAGGGGCGAATGAGAACTTTTTTCCCAATCTTCGCGCCAAAAAGGCGCAATAGAAAACGCCGCCAGCCATACAAGAACTGCGGAGACCAGGCAAACAGGGTAGATTGAACCAACCACCATAGCTGGACAATCGCAGCAGAACGGCCTCGGAAATGAGACGGCAGGCGGAAGAGATCGAGACGTTGAAAATCGCTCATGCGACTCTGCCGAAATCTGCAACATTACTTTCACTAATAATTCGTTGGTACGTTTCAAGCCAACGAGGCCCAATCGTTTTCCAACCATAGAACGCTTCAACCCATTCCTGGATTTGCTGCCCGCGCATCAAACGTTCTTCCAATCCCCATAATGCTGATTGTTCCAATGCGCGGGCCAAATCTTCGACATCGGGCTTTGTTATCAGCCCGCCGTGTTTATCCCATTCCTCTACACCCGTCTCGGTGGTGGTAATCGTTGGGGTGCGAACCGTTGCTGCCTCCAAATTGACCAATGCTACGACCTCGCTGAAAGATGGCACCACCACAGCCCATGCTTTTTGCATAAGTTCCTGTTTTCGGTCGTCAAAGATCGGCCCTAAAAAAGAAACTCGCTCGTTCAGATTGGCATCAGACACTATTTGGCGTAACCTCAAAGAATATTTGGGGTCGAAATCCGGGCCGACGATCACCAATCGCCATGTTTCAGGCAATAATGCTCGTCTAAAGGAATGCAACAACATTTCAACACCTTTTTTGGGATGTAAGCGTCCTACAAACAGAAAGAAGGGTTCTGGCTCCTGGTAAATCCGATTCGCCGTCATCTGCAAATCAATAGCGTTGGGTACAAATACCTGGGTGGCAGCAGGAAATTCTTTCCCCATAAGCCTGGCCTCATCTCTGGTTATCGCATGCACATACTGTGCTTTTCGCAAGGCAGGTCGCTGGATGATTTTCCAATACAGGGATTTTAGTATAAAAAAAGTTGTTCCACGATACCGCCACAGCCATGGATCAAGCATCCCATGAGCGCTAAGCAGAGTCGGCGCTTTCTTTGAAGCAACTGCCACAGCATTCCCTGTCAGTGGAGAGATACACCCATGCACATGGACAACATCCGGCTTGAACTCAACTATTTGTTTCTGAACAAATTCCCTCGCATCAGAATACGAGTGAAATATTCGGGAAAAAAGATTAACCTGAAATGCAGAAGGCGGTTCAGGAATTTGTTGCGCAAACGGGATATGCAACTCAGGAACCTGCCCAAGAACAGCAGCCAGGATCCGATAGGAGATCCCGCTTTGTTGATAAAAATCCGCCAATTGCAGGGCAACCTGGGCAACACCATATTGGTCAATGCCCAGGGCATCGGTTATTGCTAATATTTTCATTATTGTCATTCTTAATGTTTATCGAAAGCTGAAACAAGGATCAATTGATAAAACCTTTTTCTCGACGAAAGTATCCCATGTCTTTCGGTAGTTCTTTGATCGGCCGCGCTGGTATCCCACCAATTAATATATACTCCTCGCTAAATTTTCTATTCAAAAGAGATGATGCTGAAAGCACGCTGTAATTTCCAAGTGAAGAACCCGGCAAAAATACACAATTTGTCCCTACAAAACAATAATCACCGATTGAGATCGGGGTACAGTCCTGATGGGCTTCCAGCAGGTTTATGGAGTGTGTCAGGAATTGGCTGCCTATTCCGGCAATGGTTGTAAACTTTCCCACACGGATTCGATCGGTGCAGTCAATATAATGTCTGTTCGTAATTGCAGAATGATCTCCCAGGTATAACGACGGGTCGCGATCTTTTCTGTGTTTAAAAAATTTTTTTTCGCGAATTGATAACCCTGTAATCCAATTCATCGTGCTGATCGTCGTCTCTTGGCCCATTATCATTTCTTTCAACCCTTTGCAGGTGTTGAAATGTCCAATTTGAGCGTTGGGACCCATCTCCAAATAGTCAGGAACAATGATTGAGAACCCTATCCTGGCTGTTCGATGGATACTGTAGCCCAGGCCAAAATTCAAAATCACCCTTCGAACTCTCCAGGGGAAAATCAAACCGAGGAGGGTTATTACCAATTTAAAAACCAGGTTTTGCCTCAAATTTCGCTCTCACTTTTTTGAAACCGGCGGTACATTGCGCCATATTTCAAACGTTCATATAAGTTAAGCGGATTCTTGACATGCTTTCTAAGCCTAAACATTTGCGTGAGCGGCCAATCATACCAGGATTTATTTCTCCCCATAATTTTCCGGAATCTTGCAGCCTCATAGTTTTGAATATTTGTATGCACAAGGTTGCTTGCCCCCCCGGTAATACTCGACGGGTGGATGCGATATGCGCTTAGGAATTTATTCGTCTGCGTAAAAACCCCATGATGCAATTTGATATCAACGAACAATTCATCATCCCAATTTGTTTTATTTCCAACATTGAATCCGTTTATTTTCTTGTAAACGTCGGCCTTATAAAAAGTAGAAGGCTGCACTAAAATTGCCATCCCATAAGCTGAAGCGATCAGGCTGAATTGGTCGGAATAAATTTTACGAATTCTTTTACTGCTCGTATCCACAACAATTCCATGGCCAGAGATTACATCTGCATGTGGTTTTTGCGCAAAGCACTCAACGATATGTGAAATCGCTCCAGGCAAAAGGAAATCATCAGCATTTAGGAAGCCCCAAATTGCTCCAGTAGCATGGACAAAGCCTTTATTCAGGCCATCCGCAGGACCGTCATCAGGCTCGTAAATGATTTTGGCTATTTTATCTCGATACTTTTCGATGATCCGCCTGCTGTTGTCAGTACTTCCTGGATCCACAACAATATATTCGACCGGATAGTCCTGATCTATCACCGACAAGATTGCTTCCTCGAGAAATTTACCTTGATTAAAGGAGAGGGTAACAATGGATATTGTCATAATCAGGTTCTTCTTGAAGAGGCTGGGTACACGCCAGGGATAAGGATGTATAACCAGATCACAAGAAAATAAGCCCATTGCAAACGCATAATTGATCCAAAGGGAGAAAATAGCAGATTCCACATTGAAAGGATGCTCGTAAAAATAACCAATGGGAAAAGACGATTAGGCGATATGATAGTTCTAACAATGGCGCGAAAAATTATTACGAGAACAATAACCCAAAAGAGAGCGCCTAAAATCCCGCTCCAAACCCAGGCTTGCAAGAGGTGCGAATGAACCGGGATTGTATCTGACGACGTTACCAAATAATCAATCCGGGCGCTTTCGCTTGCATCCTCATAACCAAGCCGTATCAAGTCATAAAGATAATTACGATATTTAGAGTCTCGAGCCCATGAGCCGTGACCGAGGAGCGGGGAATCGCCTATAGCGTAGAACGCGGGGATGAGTTCGCTTCGCCCTCTGATGATAAGTTCCAAACTGCTTGTGGATTGAATCTGAGACCTAACTCGAGAGGTGTCTCCAAGCCATCCATTTTGGGCTGCATACCTGTAACCGGATAATATGCCCCAAGTGATTAATAACGTCATCAACCCTATTGCAGCCAAATTCCCAACCCTCAAACGTTTATTTCTAGTGAAATTGAACAGCAGGGATGACAGTAACACTGCGAAGGCCGTAAGCAATGTGACGCCGCCAAGCGAACGGGAATCCTTATAGAGGCTAAATATTCCAATGCCTCCAATCACTGCAGCCCAGGCAGCATGGCGATACAAATACCTGCCAGACCACACACATCCCACAATAATAATCAACAAAGTTAACGGCTGGCCAAACCCGAATTTCCAGGCATCAGTAATGAAATAACTATCTGGCTGCAATATTGGCTGGACAACCCCTCCTAAAGCAAAGCCGCTGAGGCTGATAAGTATTCGACGATGATTTGGAACTACTAAAAGATAAAGGGCCAATGTGTCAAGTAAAAACACACCAATCAGCGCCCAACCCCGCAAAGAATCGGCAAGCGGAGTGGACTGAGTAATATCTGTTACAACCTGTGACAACAGCCACAATCCGCCGAAGACGACAAGCCACTTTACTTCTTTGGTCAACAAAAGGAATTTTCTGTTTTTCCAAACCAGGGGAACGGTAAATGGCAATACAAGCTCGGCAAGATATACCTGACCAATGAGTGAGAGGTAATAGGCCGAAGAAAGCCCGATAAGGAATGCCAGAACATCCAAAAAACCTACTTTTTGAATAAAAAGCCTGAAAACTCTCATGTCTGCATTAGGATAAATAACTTTGCCGTTCATGAAATCAACTCCCTTTTTCTTCAGGAGTAAGGATAAATTTGGCGGGCATGGATGATTTTATCGAACTTTGCTCTTACGATAGATAAATTCAACAAATTATGAATATAACCATAGACTAACTTGAATAAATCCAGATGCATTTCCCTTAGCGATAATGGTGTTGACGACAACGCCTTCTCGATGGCGCTCATATCGTAACCTATATGCGACAACCTCTCTTGGCCAATAAAGCCCAAGTATCTTCTGGACCAAAATCTTCTTACAGGATTAGCCATAACAGATACCCAGTGGTCTAGAGACGCATTGGACACCTGGTTGGAATATTTTTGTAACCCCTTTTTATCGCCTAATTGGGAGCTGCTTGAAAGTTCTGCCAGAGAATATTCTACTAATTGATAATCGAGTCCAAGATATTTGAAAATTCTTGCCAAAGTTTCATCTTTGTTCTGTACTAAATCCTCATATCGAACAGACAATATTCTGTCGCGATGCGCAAATTCAAATGCAATTAAATTCTCAAAGCCCTTATATAAATCTATATACCAGTCATACAAATTCCAGGGAGGGCGAAACCCAAGCATTGATGCAACAACTGCCAAAGGGTTTCTCCAAAGTACGATGAATCTGGCATCTGGAAATGTCTGAAAGATTTGCTCTGCGATCAAGTGATATCGGGGAGTTTTGTCGAGAAAATAAATCGAATCCGAGTGAGATAACTGGCTGTAGATATGCAAACCAGCCTGTCGGACTGCATCCAAGTAATCCGCCTGTCCGTTCGGCAATTCTGCGAGCATTTCCTTCAATGCAATCCGCATTGTTTGATAGGAGTATTCCGCGCCAGCCCCATCAGATGCTAACGGATGCAGCCAGGGTAATAGCAACCAGGGTTCAGGGGATGTAGAAATCTGAGGGTGAGAGGCCAGTAACCTCTGCAATAATGTTGACCCTGTTCTCGGGAGTGAAAGGACAAATATCGGTTGCATGTCTAGTTTGAGTGAAGATTGTAATCTGGTAAGCGCATTGCTGAAATTGGGTCAGATTAATCTGTTCCCATAATATTTAGAAGAGTAACGATATCCATTACTTTTCTATCGGGGCGAAAAAATACTTCTCACAGTTCTAATTCGCGCATAGGTCCAAATACCCAATTGGATTCGAACAAAAATTAATGCCAGGACATTCATAACAATAGTAGAAAATGCAAATCCAATTACCACACCAAGGCTTCCAAAGAATTTGAGCAGCAGCAAAGATACTATAAATTCGATACCGATACCAATTAATGTATTTATAAACATTAAATTCTGATGTCCGGTTTGGAACAAAGTTTCCCCACATAAACCCGTCCATACATTCACAATTTGTCCGAAACTTATAATCATCAAGAAAGAGTACGCGGCGCGATAATATTCACCATAAATGAGGGGTAATAGGAATTGACCTCCAATCAATATTATAAGGAAAATTAATGCCGAAGGAAGCATCGAGAAAAAAGCGCCCTTTTGCAGAACCACTTCAAGGTCGGAAATTGATTGTCGGGCATACATCTCAGCGATAACAGGTGGAAAAACAGATTGCAATACCAACAAGAAAAAACCGATCAAAGACGCCAATTGAAAAGCGGCATAATAGAGAGCTACTTCTCCGGGAGATGTGTAAGCGGCCAGGAGCCATACAACAGCATGCCCCTGGGCAGAGAGCAACAGCATGGAAAACCAAACATTGGAAGAATTTAGCAAGACTGTTCGGATCGTTGGCTCTTTTTCTGCTTCCTGGTATTGACGAGGCAGGGTATTGACATGCCTCCCCAATAAAAACAATCCAACAAGCGTGATGATAGTTGTAACCACCAGGATCAATAGAACTGCCTGCTCAAAGGTGATATGCTCATTGGCGAACCACAGCCCAGTCAGCGCGGGAGCAGCCAGCAGGCGTAAACCAAGGTCGGTGAATATTTCTGAATGCAATATCCAATGAAAACCCCGAAAAATCTCAACCAGGACGCTTTTAACCGTGATGACAACTGCCCATAGCGCGGCCAGGGCAATACTGTCAGAGACCAATTGGGAATGAAACAGAACATTAGCAACCCGTTCTCCTCCCCAGGAAACGAACAGGGCAGCAATGAACGCGCCCAAAACGGTCAATTTAAGGATCATCGAGATCGAGCGGCGCGCACGGCCGGGCTGTCCAAGCCCCATGGATTCGGCTACCAATTTTACGCTCGTTCGTCCAAGTCCGAGTTGCCCGATTACGGCGCCGAGGTTGACGATGCTGAATGTAAGCACATAGGAACCCATTTCTTCTGGGGTCAGAAGTCGCGCCAGGAGCATATTAATGATAATACCCAAGAAAAGCGCAGAAAATTTGCCAATAGCAGCCCAAATACCGCCTTTTGATATTCTATTTTGTGAACCCCAAAAAACTCTTAATGAGTTTAAACTATCCATAATAATTCCTGATGGTAACAAGTGATTAGCGTCAAGTCATTCTCGCTATACCGATCTTCAAATTATTACCTGAATCATTTTACTATAAGCATGTATCTTCTCAAAAAGAAGGGAGAAGCGGGGTGTTGCGGACCGGCTGCGCCCGTCCACAACACCCCACACCCCGATTTATTGAAAAGTTGCATAAGCATCATGGAAAGCCATCGGGCAGGTATAACTTGCCCGATGGCTTCATTAGTTACCCTACACTGTTGCTTTAGGGTTTTATGACATCATACACCGGTCCAGAGGTATAGGGGATGCCAGTGATTACGTTCCCGGCTGCATCCACGATAACTGCCGTGCCGGAAATATCCAGGCGAATGGTGCCAGAACCTGTACCTGTCAAGACCGTGACATTCCAGGTTGTGCCGCTGCCGGAAACGCCGAAGATGGAAGCGCCAGTGACACCAGTGGTCGTGAGGCCGAAGTCAGCGCCGCCTACACCGAAGACAGGCTCAGAGAAGGTGACCGCGTAGACGACCGCATTGGCGCTGGTGGGGTTGGGATTGACACGGGTGATCGAGACCACAGTCGGGGCGGTCTTATCAACATCGTAGGCTTGACCAGATGTGAATGGGCCTAAAAGAGCATTCCCAGCCACATCATTGATGGTTGCGGTGCCCAGAACATCCAGACGGATGGTGCCAGAGCCTGTGCCGGTCAGAACCGTGACATTCCAGATTGCGCCGCTTCCAGAGACACCGAAAATGGAAGCGCCGGTGAGTCCGGTGGTGGTCAGACCAAAGTCAGCGCCGCCCACGTTCTGAACAGGCTCAGAGAAGATGGCAGTGTAGACAACCGCGTTCGCCTTGGTCGGATTGGCATTGAAACGGTTGATCGAGACCACCGTCGGGGCAGCCTTGTCCACGTCATAGACTTCACCACCGGCATACGGACCCACAAAGGCATTGCCCAGGGCATCGTTGATGGTTGCCGTCCCGAGAACATCCAGGCGGATCGTGCCAGAACCTGCGCCGGTCAAGACTGTCACCATGCGTGTGGCCCCACTGCCAGAGACGCCGAAGATTGAAGCGCCAGTCACGCCAGTGGTGGTCAGGCCGAAGTCAGCGCCGCCCACGTTCAGGACAGGCTCGGAGAAGGTAACGGTATAGGCGACCGATCCAGACTTGGTCGGGTTGGGGTTGACGCGGGTGATCGAGACCACCGTCGGGGCAGCTTTGTCCACATTGTAGACTTCGCCAGCAGTGTACGAACCGACAAAGGCGTTCCCGGCGGCGTCGTTGATGGTTGCCGTGTCGAGGACGTCCAGGCGGATCGTGCCGTCCCCAGTCCCGGTCAGGACCGTCACCATGCGTGTGGCCCCACTGCCAGAGACGCCGAAGATTGAAGCGCCAGTCACGCCAGTGGTGGTCAGGCCAAAGTCAGCGCCGCCCACGTTCAGGACAGGCTCAGAGAAGGTAACGGTATAGGCGACCGATCCAGACTTGGTCGGGTTGGGGTTGACGCGGGTGATCGAGACCACCGTCGGCGGAGTTCCATCCAAGGTGTCAACGTTCGAGGTCGAATCACCGGCAGCGTTATACGCAACGACACGGTATTTATAATCCTGACCGGGAACTGTGGTGGTGTCCTGGAAAGAAGTGGTATTCGGGAAGACGTTGGCAAGGGTGGTGTAAGCGCCGAGGCCAACGGCTCGTTCGATGCGGTAGCCGATCTCATTGGCCGGGTCGCCCCAGGCTGCCAGGCTGGCGTAATCCACCGGGGTGCCGTCTGTCCAGGACAAGTTGATCGAGCTGCCAGCGGCGCCGGTAGCGTTCAAGACGGGCGCTTGCGGCAACTGGCGGTCCACGATCACTACCGTCGGGCGCATCATGTCCATTTCTTCATGGCTCAGGATGTGGCAGTGCCAGACGTACTCCCAGCCGAAGTTGACCACTTCGTTGACAATGCCGCCAGGGATCGGATTCCCGTTGGCGTCGGTGGGATTGAAGCCCACCGATGAGCCGAGCGGTTCGCGCGGGTTGAGCGGACGGTAGCTGTCGGGCAGGCCGAACGGGAGCTTTGGAATGATCGGGCGCATGGCGACGATGGTATCTTCCAGCGGGCTGATGCGGACAGTGTCCTTCCAGCCCAGTTCGTTGGCGTCCGGGCGGCGGATGATGCCGTCCCAGCCGACGCGGTTGATCAACTGGACGTCGTAGAGGTGGAAGTGGATCGGGTGGGTATCAACGCCGTTGTGGGTGATCTTCCAGATCTGGGTCCCGTCATTGGCTGTGGCGATCGGGGTCACTTCCACGCCGGGCGGCAGCTCTATGCCGTCGAAATTCTCGCTCGACGGGTTGACGAACGGGTACAAGATCATGTTCTGGTTGAATGCGTTGGCGTTGGGCGCTTCGAGACCCAGGAAGCCGCTCATACGGCCATAATCCGGGTCGAAGGATTCGCCCATTTCATCCTGGATCTGTTTTGGCCGGAGATCGAAGGTCAGCGGGATGCCCGCGAGGGTATCGAAGCTGAAGGTGGTGTCGAAGATCTGCACCAGGCCAGCCCGTGGGCCATTGATCTTGAAGGTAGTGCCATAGGCCGCGTTGTAGGGGGCCTGCCCCACGATGATCGGGTGCTGCGAGGATTCGAAGACACCGGAACCATCGGCTTGGTGAGCAAAGGCATTCTGGAGCGCGGCCAGGTCGAAAGCCGGGGCCGGGGCGGTATCCGCAACCACGATCTGCATCACGGTGCGGGTATTGGGGCCATAACCTGCCGGGGTCGAAGGCGCGCCGCCCGTATCACGCAAGTCGGCATTGCCGGTGTAGTAGTCATAGCGCGGGTCTCGAGCCGGGAAAGCGGCCGGGGCATCGTTGTAGAGGATCAACGTCTGGCCGGCGTAAGCCGAGAAGTCCACGATGACATCTGCGCGTTCGGCGGGGCCGAGCAGCAGGGAGTGCAGGTCCACGTTACCGGCGTTGAAGACGGTCGGGTCGGTGACCCAGGTGATCGGGTGGGCCGGGATGATCACCGGGGAGGGCAGGAAGCCGCCCTCGGTACCGATCTGGATCCAGTCTGGTCCCTCGGTGCCCACGACAGGAGTCGGGTGGATGGTGGTATCGGCCAGGGCACCCGCAACTTCAGTCGGGTTGAGCATCACTTCGGTGCAGGTTTCCCCGGTCGCCTCAGGAGCAGGATTTGGGTTGTTTCCGTCACACAAGACGCCGTTGGCATCCATGGCCAGGTAGAGCGACAGGTTGAAGAAGCGGTCGTTGGCCGCATTCAGGAAGCGCAAGCGGTAAGACTTGGGGTCAATGGTGACAGTTGGGTAGACTGTGCCATTAACGGTGGGCGTGTCGTTGAAGGCTTCCATGCCCATCGAGATATTCGGCGTTCCCGGGGTCAGCGGCGGCTCGCACCACTGGATATCGGGGTCGCAGTTGGGATCGTAGTACGGATTGGCGATCGGCCCATAGTTGATATTGTTCGTGGGCGGCCAGAACCAGGGGCCGTAAGCCCAGCGCCCAAACTGGTTCACGCCTGATTGGTCACCCGGGTTTTGAGCAGGCACGTAAACGTGCGGGACCCAAAGGTCGCCGAAATCGCCCCAGCGGGCCAGATCCCAGGTCGGGTCTTCCAGAGCCAGTTCGGCTTCCGAGGGGACAAAGGTCTTATCCTGGACCACCAGCGGGATCTGGTCTGAGGGGATGATCCCCGCATTGACCAATTCCTGCTCTTTGGGATCGGTGATCAGGTAAGCCGCAGCCTCGCCCGCGTAGACGTTCAGGCGGGTAATACCCCAGGCATGGTCGTGGTAGAACATCAGGCGGGCGCTCTGCTGGTTGGTGTAGAAGAACGTCATCGCGCCGGGGCCGGGATCGGGCATATCGGGCACGTTCTTGACGCTGACGCCCACCGGGTAGGGCGTATTTTCGTTGGCAGGTGTGACCCACTGGTGCGGGGTGCCGTCACTGATCCACGGGTTGATGCCGCCGTGCAAGTGCAGGGTGGCCCGGTTTTCGGTGAAGCAGTCATAAGGCTTCGGGAGGTTGTTACACTCCGGGTTCTGCGGATCAGGCTCGAGTCCGGTCATGTTGGGGCCGGGGCCGGAGCCCATCACGGTCGTGTCAACCGGGATGAACAGGTTCCCGCCCTGTCCGGTCGGCAGCAGGTTGCGGAACAGGATGCGGACAGGCTTGTCTTTGGTCGCGGCGATCAACGGTCCCAGGTAATGGGGATTGTCAACCGCCAGGGCCTGACTCCCATCAGGCAGCAGGATCGGGCTGCCGTCGGGATTGAACAGGGGGATCTGCGCGCCGGGGACAACGGCCGTCGAAAGCTGGACGTAACCGCGCAGCTTGGTCGGCGGCATGTCGGAGTGCATCTGTTCTTCGTACTCGACTACGGCAATCTCGAAATAGTCGGAGCCGGGGAAAGAGATTTCATCGGACACGGCAACCGGGATGTACTGGCCGAGGTTGTTCGCCCCCGTCGGCCCGAGGCCGGGCAGCGAATCCACGAACTTGCGGATGCCGGGCGTCACGTAGCCGGAGCCGCCGCTGACGAGCGTCACCGAAACGACGGAACCGGAAATGGTCGCCGTGGCAGCCGCCAAGCCGTCTCCACCCAAGAACGAAACGGCTGGGGCCGAAGTGTAACCGGAGCCGCCGTTGGTGATCGTAACCGCCGTGATGGAGCCTGTGGCCGTATCAACCGTTGCGTCAGCCGTCGCGCCTGCCCCGTCGCCGAGGAGGTTGACCGCGGCCGTGGTATAGCCCGAACCGCCGTTCGTCAGGTTGATGGCCGTGATCGGGCCGCTGGCGTCGAGGACAGCCTCAGCCGCAGCGCCCGCTCCGTCGCCGGTGATGCCCACCGTGGCGGTGGTGTAACCCGAACCGCCGTTGGTCATGTTGATGGCGGTGATGGAGCCGCTGGTGGTATCCACGGTTGCGTCAGCCGCAGCGCCCGCGCCGTCGCCAGTGATGGTCACAGTTGGAGCTACCGTGTAGCCCGAACCGCCGCTCGTCAGGTTGATGGCCGTGATCGGGCCACTGGTGGTATCCAGGATGGCGTCAGCCGCGGCGTCAATGCCGTCGCCGGTGATGTTGACTGTAGCTGTGGTGTAACCCGACCCGCCGTTCGTCACGTCAATCGCCAGGATCGCGCCGGTCCCAGGGTCAATCGTCGCAACCGCGGCCGCGCCGGCGCCATCCCCGCCGAAATCAACCGTCGTCGCGGCATCGGTATACCCGGAGCCGCCGTTCGTGACCGTGACGCTGGTCACGAAACCGACCGGGGAAACAACGACTGTGGCCGCAGCGCCGGTTCCGTCGCCGGTAATGTCAATGGTCGTGGCGAGTTCGGTATAGCCGGAACCGCCGCCGAGCAGGTTGACAGCGCTTACGAAACCGGCAGGGGTGATAGCGGCATCGGCCGTCGCGCCTGCGCCGTCGCCCGTAATATCAACCGTAGCGGTGGTATAACCTGAACCGCCGTTAATGACATTGATCCCGGCGACCGCACCGGACGGGGAAACAACGACCGTAGCAGTCGCGCCGGCTCCGTCCCCGGTAATATCCACCATGGTCCCGGCTTCGGTGTAGCCCGAACCGCCGTTCGTCACCGTGATACCGGTCACGAAACCTGTAGGCGAAACGGTTGCCACGCCGGTCGCGCCGGCGCCGCCCCCGCCGGTAAACTCGACCGTAACCGGGTTGGTATAGCCGGAACCGCCGTTCGTCACCTCAACCGAGGCGACAGAACCCGAAATCGCCGCGGTCGCGGAAGCGCCGCTCCCGGCCACGACTGCGCTGGAGATGGACACATCGGGAGCGAAGGTAAAACCGCTGCCGCCAGAGTCAAGGATTATGTCCGTAACAGCGCCGGTTGCAGGATCAACGATCGCTGAGGCTGCTGCCCCGGTCCCGTCACCCAGGAATTCGACGATCGCATCCGGCAGCCTCAGCGGGCTGTTGGCGTAGTTGGGATACGGGCCGTAATAATGCGGCACCACCGTCCCGCCAATCGGGGCCAGGATCTGCCAGGGATTACTCCCGGCTTTTTGGCCCGTGCGGTCGGTGTTCATGCGCCCGACCATCTGGGCCTGGCCCAGCTTCGGGAGGGTAAAGCCTTTTCCGGCAGCACGGGCAGCCGCGGCTTCCCGCTCGGCCTGGGTTATCACCGCGGCTTCGCGGCTTTGCTTGATCTCAACCTTTCCGCCGCTGCCCGGGACGCGGCCCTGGGCTTGGACCGATCCGCCCGCCCCAAAAAGGAGCGAAGCGATCATCAAGGTTGACAGCACGATATTTAAAATCTTATATTTAGTCATAATGTTTCTCCTCTTACGTATCACAGCAAGGTGCGAATGAAGCTTTTTTCAAAGGGTTTTCGATGGATCAGGGAGTGAGAATTTTTAGCATCCTTCGTTTGCGCTTCGCCTCATTTTGGAAAAAGTTTCATTGTGTTCGTTCTATGGAGCCTCCTTTACTTGCATCATCGTGCGTAAACATGAATTACATGAGATTGGTTTCCATTGCGCCCGGGTCCCATTCGAAGAGAGGTCAAAATTTTCGGCAAAAACCAGTTTCAGGGACCGAATTTCCGGGAAGCCGGCAATCTTTTTATCGTCGCCTGCCAAATCCAGGAGGTACTTGATGTCATTGCCAATTTCCCGGAAAAATTCCATATCGTCTTTCTCCAAGGTCAACTTCACGAATTTGTTGGAGGAACGGTTGTACCGTTCGTACCAGTAAGAGGGGGTGATCTCCCGCATCCAATTCGGATGGGCGGCGGCCAGGCTGCCCAGCGCCTCCAGCATGGTTGTCATGATCCTGTCTGCCCTGTCGTTGAGACAAATCCTTTCCGGCAAGGTGCGTTTGTTCTTCCAATTCACGCCGTTCCCTGTTTCCGTGAATTCGGCGACCCGGACGGCTATTTTGTAAAAGGTGTCGTATGTGACCGGATTCTCGAAAAGCAATCGGCGGTAGCGGCAAAGCCCGGATGCCGGAATAACCGGATGCCGCATGGCCAACCGCAACCCATACCGGATTTCCGGCCTGTTCCGCACCGACCGGGCCATTTCCTCGTCTGTCAGCTTTTCCAGGTACTGGAACACAGTTGCCAGCGCCAAAACATAAGCCGGGATGGCTGCCTGACGCAGCGGGTGTTCCAGCGCAGCCGGGCCAAGGCCCTGGCAGATCGTCTCCAGGGAAGTTCCTATCCTGATGTAAAAGTTCCTCTCATCGAACGAGCTTGCCACTGCATGGGCTGTATCGTAGGGTATCGAAGGCAGCAATGGAGAAGAATTGTTGGACATTGAAATCAGGATCCTGCCATTCAAGGCTTCAAGCTCAAGCTAAGAATACAAGGAAGAGCAATTCTTAGTAAGCGTAAAAAATTGGGGTTTTTTAGGGAAAATTACGGGGGCTATTTACGTTAAAACAAAACACAACCACGTAAAAAATACGCAGACGTTGCGCAAATCCCCTGCCCTTACGCAACAAAAAACGAGGAAACAGCAAGGATGCTGCTGTTTCCTCGTTTGCCTGGAGAAACCGGCCAACCCTACAGGATTCTTCGCGGCGGGTGCTGGACGGCTTACCTGGAGTCCCCGCTCACTGGCCGCGGTTGATCACCCATTTCCTTACCAGCCTTTCGAGCGTACCGTTCGCCTTGAGCTTCGCAATCCCGTCGTTGATCTTCGCCAGCAAATCTGCCCGGTCTTTGCAGACAGCAACCCCGTAATCCAGTCTGCCGAACACTTCTCCAACAATTTTCAGGTTATTGGGTTTGACATTCACGTAACCCAAAGCCCGCGGCTGATCGGCAATCACCGCGTCAATATAACCGCCGATCAACTCCTGGAAGGAAAGGGCGAAATTTCCATAGGCGTTCAAGTCCACGCCCGGTATTTTCCCGGCTTCCAATTCGCTCAAGGAGCCAGCCTGTGTCCCGACCGTCATCCCCGGCAGGCTTTCCAGGCCGGTGATCTCAATATTCCCTTCCTTGACTACCAGCACATGCCCCGCAGTGTAATAGGGGTCTGAAAAATCGAACTGCTGCCTGAGAGCATCGGTAATGGCGATGGCTGAAATACCGGCATCCAACTCGCATTGCCCTACGCGAGCGAGCAACTCATCGTAGCCGACATCTACAAATTCGACCTCGAAACCCGCCCTGGCGGCAATGGCCTCCATGACCTCGATATCGAAGCCGTAAAACAGGCCGTCGTAAGGGTCATAAGACTCGAACAGCGGCAGGGTCGCATCCGCGCCGATCAGGACTTTTGGCCTGCTAAAAGAGCCACAGGCGGCGAATAAAATTCCGGTTACAACTACCAGGACGAGCGATAAAAAGCGCTTCATTATCATTCTCTCAGAGGCCCTTATCAGGGTGAGTTTTCAGGATGGCATGACTGTGTTTTTGGCCCCAACCCGATGTTAATTGACTTCGACCACAAACGAGACCTGCCGGACCTCGCCGGCATAATAAAACTCGAACCACACCTTATACTTCCCCGGTTTCGGGAAAAATGCGGAAATTTGCAATTCGCGCCTGTCAATGAAATCTGGCCGGATGAAAGTCGTCAGGCCTTCATCAACGATGTAGACATTGCAAAGATTACCCGACATGATCTCCAGCTCATCTGAAAAATCCTGCCCATCCGCAGTGACCGCTTCGAAATTGATGTAGTTGTACTGACCGGCTTTCAATACATCGTCATGTTTCAGGCCGATCTGCAAATCTCCCACTTGGTGAACGCGCGGGGCGTCCAGACTCAGGACTGCATCCGGGGTTTTATCTGACCCGACCGCGAAGGGGATCACCCGGAGTTCCTGGTCGCTGCCGCGCGGCCAAAAATCCACAAAGACCACATACTGGCCTTCAGACGGGAATACGATCTCAGGTTTGAGTTTCAGTTCGTCGAAGGTGTAATCTTTCTTCTCCAAGGCGGGGTCGGGCGTGGGCGCGCCCGCGCTCATCACCATCCCGCCCATCCCGCCCGACTGGGATAATTTCTTCGGGTCGAGGAACAGCGGGGTTGCGCTCAGGGTCGTCATGTCACGCGAAACGACCGCCAGGTAGGCATAATAAGAAAACCGGCCAAACTCGACCAGGTCGAATTCTGTAAATGCCTGCCCGAACTGATCCACCACCTCGATGTCCAGCGTCACCGGCGCGCCGGGAGCAATGGTGGATTCCGAACCGACGAACACGCGATAGCTGGTCACCTCGGAGGCCACGCTACTGTGCTCCACCTGTTGGATCGGCTGCAGCCAGCCGATCGAGACCGCGATCAGAAGCCCCAGCGCAGCCGCGGGGACAACCAAACGCGGCGCCAGTTCGATCAGTTGATGGAAAAGCGATTTCGGCGGGGCAAAGGTATTGATCTTGTAACTGCGCAGCCGCAGGCTGTTGGTCACCACAAAGATCGAACTGAACGTCATGGCCCCGGCTGCGATCATCGGGATGAGCAGCCCAAATGCCGCGATCGGGATCAGGAAAACGTTATAGAAAAAGGCCCAGAACAGGTTTTGGATGATCGTTTGCAGGGTCCCGCGGGACATGGAGATGGCGTGCCCGACCCCGCGCAGGTTTCCGCCGATGAGCGTTATCCCCGCTGCGGCCATCGCCACGTCGGTGCCCGTCCCGATGGCGATCCCGACATCTGCCTGGGCCAGGGCTGGGGCGTCGTTGATCCCATCGCCGACCATCGCGACGACATGCTCGGCCTGCAACTTTTTGACCTCCGCAGCTTTATCGCCGGGCAGCACCTCAGACAGCACCCGCTCGATGCCCACCTGCCGGGCAATCGCTTCGGCCGTGCTGCGATTGTCGCCGGTGATCATGGCGACCTCCAGGCCAAGATCGCGCAGTTCGGCAATCGCCTGGCGCGATTCGGGTTTGACGGTATCAGCCACGGCAATGATTCCCTTTAATCTGGCCGGCTCGTCGTGATTGGCGTTCCGGGCCGCGACGATCATCACGGTTTTGCCTTCAGCTTGCAGCAAGGTGAGGTAGTCGAGCAAAAGGCTGGTGTCAATGCCTTCGTTTTGCAGCAAACGGGAATTACCGATAATGACCGCCTGGTCTCCCACGCTCGCCCGGATCCCAAACCCACTGACGGCCTGGAATTTTTCAGGGGTCGCAATTTCGAGGCTCCTGTCGCTTGCGGCGGCAAGGATGGCGCGCCCCAGCGGATGTTCGGAACCCTGTTCGGCGCTGGCGGCCAGTTGCAAAACCTCGTCTTTCGTGAAGCCCGAAACGGTGAGGATGTCTGTGACCGAAGGCTCGCCGCGAGTGATCGTGCCTGTTTTATCGAGCACCACCACATCCACGCGCCCGGTGCGTTCCAGCACTTCACTGTTCTTGAACAAGATTCCGCTTTCAGCGCCTTTGGTCGTCCCGACCATGATTGCTGTCGGAGTCGCCAGCCCGAGCGCGCACGGACAGGCGATCACCAGCACCGCCACCGCATTGATCAACGCCCCGGTCCAATCCGCGCGGGCGAATATCATCCAGCCAATGGAGGTCAGGACTGCAATCCCGATCACCGCCGGGACGAAGTAGGCGCTGATCTGGTCTGCCAATTTTTGGATCGGGGCCTTACTCCCCTGCGCTTCCTGCACCAGCCGCACGATCTGGGCCAGGGTGGTATTTTTGCCTACCTTCGTGGCCTCGAATTCGATCAGGCCATCTTTGTTGATGGTCGCGCCGATCACTTCATCCCCAGGTCCCTTGGAGACGGGCATTGACTCGCCCGTGATCATCGATTCGTCCAGGGTCGAGCGTCCAACACTGATGATGCCGTCCACCGGCACTTTTTCGCCGGGGCGCACCACGAGCGTATCCCCAACGGCTACCTGCTCGATCTCGATCTCCGTTTCGACCCCATCCCGTTTGACGTGGGCGGTCTTGGCCCGCAGACCCATCAAAGCCTTCAGCGCCTCGGATGTTTTGCCCTTGGCGCGCGCTTCGAGGAACTTCCCCAGCATGATCAGGGTGATGATCGCAGCCCCCGTCTCATAGTAAACATGGGGGCTGAGGATCCAGCCGAAGGTCACGCCCAGGCTGTAAAAATAGGCCACCGACGAACCGAGGGCGATCAACACGTCCATGTTTGCGCCGCCGGCGCGCACGCTCTTGTAGGCTCCCACATAATATTGCCAGCCGACGTAAAATTGCACGATAGTGGCAGGGACCATCATCGCCAGGACATCGCCGGTAAACGAGACCAGGCCAAAGTCCCGCGACATGCTGTACACCATCAACGGGAGGGTGAGGAGCAGGCCGATGATCAACAGCCGCCGCTGCCGGTCCACTTCCATGGCCCGCACTTTGGCTTCCACGTCCTCCAACGCTTCACTCTCCCCCACCTGGACGAGATCGAACCCGGCCTTGCGGATGGCTGCCGCAAGTTCAGCGATGCTGCTCATGCCGGGAATATAACTCAGGGAGACCCGTTCGGTGCCGTAGCTTACACTGGCAGAAAGAACCCCCACCTGCTTCGAAAGCGCTTTTTCCAGCGCCAGGGCATCCGAGTTGTCGCGCAAGCCCGTGACCGGGAGTTCGGTCTTGCCGATTGCGACCCCATAACCGATCTTCTCGACCCTGGCAATGATCCCCTGCTCGTCGAGCAATCCAGGGTCGAAAGAAACGACAAGTTTTTCGCTGGCAAGGTTTACGTTGGCAACATCGATTCCGGGCAGTTTGCGCACGTTGCGCTCGATGTTCGCTGCGCAATTGGCGCAAGTCATACCGGTCACCGGCAACGTTATATTCCTAACCTCAGTCATGGATCACCTGCTCCTACAATTGGCTCGAACGTCCCTTCCCCGTTGGTTGCATTGCAGCTTTTGGTTTTGGGCTTATCTGCCGGGAACATGCACCCGGTCAATTCGCATCCGGCTCCGGGTGATAACCGATCGCATTCGCCGCTTCGATGATCTGTTCGACCGACAGCAAGGCCTCGTCGAACTCGACTTCCATCGTCAGCTTTTTATAACTGGCATTGATACGTTTAACGCCCGGCAGTTCGTCCTCCAGCCCCTCCAGGTGCATGGCGCAGTTCGGGCAGCTCATATCTGAGACACGAAAAACTTTCTTCACCATGATTGCTCCTCACAAATCCAGGTCAAAAACAAGTTGGCTGGGATACATTCCCATCGAACAGGTATAGTTTATCACCGTCCCCTTTTCCTGGGCCGGGATATCGAACCGGACCCGCCCCGTGGGAGGCAGGATTTCGCGATAGTCCAACCCCGGCACGACCACCGAACGCGCACAGGTCTGAGTATCCTCAGTCACCCACTCGATGCTGACCGGTGTATCGGCCGGCAAGTGCAGGACGATCGGGCGGTAGCCATCATCCGTCACATTGATAACGAAGCCGCTCTGGACGCCGTTGACCGAATCGCTGACGGCGACCACAACACTGTTGAAGGTCCGGCTAAAGGACACCGGCGAACCGATCAGGTTAAGCCCGGAATCGACGGAGACCAGGGCAAGGACCAGCATCGTCACCGCCACGATCCGCGTAAAATGTTTTTCCACGATGGCGCTCAGACGGGTGGCAAAATAAGAGACCGAGAAAAAGAGCGGGGACGTCCCCAGGATGAAAGCAAACATCAGCGCAGCGCCCTGGACCGGGGAACTGGTCCCGAGGGCCGCGGCCATCATCGCCTGCGTGACCCCGCAGGGGAGGAAAATCGTGAGAGTCCCCATGAACAAGGGAGTCACCAGGGAGGTCCCGTCTTTGGATTTGCGGCGGATATAACGGGTGAGGAATGAAGGCGGTTCGATGACGAAGTAGCGGAAAACGGGATGGACGTTCAACATCCGCAATCCGTTACCCAGCATAAAAATGCCTATCGCCAAATACAGGATGGCGCTCATCAAGGGAGTAAGCTGGAGGACAGACCCCGCGGCCCCAAGCAGGAAGCCGAGAATGGTATAAGCGATCAATTTTGCCAACAGGAAGAGGAAGATTGGCCGGGCAATGTGCGGTTTGAACTTCCGGGAGGCGTCGGCGCTATGGGCAAGCACATCCTGTTCGACCTGGTACGCCAGGGTGCTGGCGAGCAAACCGCTCTGGACAGCCAGGCAGCCAAGCCCGCCTGTCGTTAATCCGGTGACGAAAGCAACGATCAAATCCATGTTGATTTCCCTTCTAATCGTGAATTGACATGATGTTCCTGACCCACGCCGCGGCCTCATCCAGCGAACAACATTGCCCGCCAAACCCCTTCTGGAAATTCAACGCCTCGTCCTGGCTGGCAAAGCACAACACCGACGGGGCGCAGCACAGGTTGACCGAACTTTCCACCAGGAATGTCGCCTGGCGGGCATTGACCATCCGCCCGTGTAAAAAATCGCTCGATAGCGCAGAAACCACGTCCAACTGGCTGATCCCCATCAGCCCGCAGTGCGGGCAGCAGGCCTTTCGCTGGCTTCCATCCTGCAATTGGAAAATGAACACTGTCCGCTCATTGATGGCCCCGTTGCAAAAGGCGCACTTGCCTTCCTGGGACGAAGGAGCCAATTTTATCCCCTGGAAGGTCTTGACTGCGGCCCCGGCCTGGATCAAAGCCCTCACATCCCGATAAGCGGTGGCAGGGGAAATCGAAAAATGCGCCTCGATCTCACTGACCGAAACTGAATTTTGGGCCTTCAGCCATTCAAGCAGCATTTGCTGGCGTTCAGATAAGTTTTCCATAGACAGATTATAAAATACTTGACACGCATGATAATCATTGATAATATTGTCAATGTTTATCATATCTGTCAGATTTTATTATTATATGCGTGATTTGTCAAACAGTATCTGGAAAACGGGAAACTTTACAAATCCGTGACTTATTGTTACTGCCTGGTAACGCCACAAACGCTGTTGCTCCGGAATATTCTGCCCGCATGAGTGGGATACTCCGTTCAAACCATCTCATAAATAAAACAGGAGAAGTAACGTGCCCACCAATTTTCTTTATAAAGTAATCGTCAGCCTGATGCTGGTCGTTTTGCTGGCAAGTTGCGCCCCGGCGGCTGCGCCGGCCATCAGCATCGAAGATGCCTGGGGACGGCTCTCACCGTCCACGCCGATGGCGGGCAGCATGTACATGCTTATCAAAAATACAGGCGATGCCCCCGACACACTGCTTTCAGGCGCAAGCCCGGCCTGCGGCTCGATCGAAGTCCACGAGATGGTCATGAAAGATGACGGCAGCATGGGCATGAATCTGATCGAGAAGCCGCTGGAAATACCCGCCAGTGGAGAAGTAACCCTGGAAGCGGGCGGTCTGCATGTCATGTGCATTATGAAGAATGAGCAATTCAGCCCAGGTAACACCATCGAATTGACTCTCGTTTTCGAAAGATCGGGCGAGAAGACTTTTTCCGTAGAGATCCGCAACGAGTAATTAGTTCTTGGCGCAAAAAAGGCTCCTCCCGGTGATCGCCGCCAGGGACGGCGGTATGAGTGAGTTTCGCGACAGAATTGATCAGGAAAAGGCGTGATTCGTCCCGGTTGAAACCATCCCGAAGGTTGCGCGCAAGCAGCCAAATTCCCAACAAAGCCTACGAGACGTTCCTTCCTCCCACCCATGGAAGGCGCCCTCTTGAAAATTGGGGAACAAACAATAGACGTGACTGCTCAGCCGTCTGGCCTCCCGGCATGTTCCGGCGGGATAAATCCCTGCCTCAGTTCATGGAAGTCGGCCAAAGGCCGACTTTTCAGCAGCCCGAAGGGCTTTTTCGTACTAAGGCAGGGCTTGTGCGAAGCCCCCTGTAAGGGCAGCCCGCCGAGTCAGGCGAAAAACCTGCAAGCCTGAGCAATTACCAATAGGCTTTATTGGTAATTGCAAAAAACGTCCCGAAGGTTCCCGTAGTGAGGGCGTTCTTATGAACGAAACCTTCGGGACGGTCTTAATCACTGATGTTACGCACTCACTCGACGTCCGCACGGGGACAAGTTCCCGTGCTATTCATCCGAAGCCTGCTTCGCAGGCTTAGCCGCCACAGGCGGCTTCGTAAGAGCAGCCCGACGGTTTTATCGTCGGGCGGGGCGTGCGGTAAAGGTCTCCATGGAGCGCAAATGGATACTGTTGCGTAACATCAATTATTCCGGCTCTTTGATATTTTATGGGGTCGCCCATTTTCTCACCACAAAGATCACAGAGTCCACAGAGAAAAACATTT
>DIDQ01000096.1:84706-84960 GCA_002418215.1 Anaerolineales bacterium UBA5796 | reverse complement strand
CCCGGTCTCCGCCGGGACGCCCGCCGCGACGGTCATCGCGTCCGCCCCGGTCGCCTCCGGGACGGCCACCCCCGCCCCCTCCTCCAGAACGTTTGCCGCCCCGGTCCCGCTCCTGGGCCTCTTCCACGGTCCAGCCTTCGAGCACGGCCTGGCGCGACAGGCGGATCTTGCCCGCCGGGTCAATATCCACCACCATCACGGTGATCTCATCGCCAACGGAGCAAACGTCTTCAACCCGGTTGACTCGCGTCGAA
>DIDQ01000096.1:84230-84610 GCA_002418215.1 Anaerolineales bacterium UBA5796 | reverse complement strand
GACGACGCGCCCGGTGTAGATGCTGCCGATCTCGGCCGATTCGGTCAGGGCGCGGACGCGGTCGCGCGCCATCCGGGCCGATTCGCCGTTGGTGGCGGCGATGTAGACCGTGCCGTCTTCTTCGACGTCAATGCGTGTGCCGGTTTCTTCCTGGATGGAGCGGATGGTCTTGCCGCCCGGCCCGATGATCGCCCCGATCTTGTCCACCGGGATGAGCACCGTGGTAATGCGCGGCGCGTGGCCTTTGAGTTCGGGCCGCGGCGCAGACATGACGCTCAGCATGATGTCGAGGATGTCCAGGCGGGCCTTTTTGGCCTGGGCCAGCGCCTCGGCCATGATCGCGCTGCTCAGGCCGCCGATCTTGATGTCCATTTGCAGGG
>DIDQ01000096.1:55069-84191 GCA_002418215.1 Anaerolineales bacterium UBA5796 | reverse complement strand
CCGGCGACCTTGAAGTCCATGTCGCCCAGGTGGTCTTCGATGCCCTGGATGTCGGTCAGCACTTTGTACCGTTCGCCTTCCTTGATCAGGCCCATGGCGATCCCCGCCACCGGGGCCTTGATCGGCACGCCGGTGTCCATCAACGCCAGGGTCGAGCCGCAGACGGAGGCCATCGAGGTCGAGCCATTGGAGGCCATGACTTCCGAGACCAGGCGCAGGGCATAGGGGAATTCGCTCTCTGCCGGGAGTACCGGTTCGAGGGCGCGTTCAGCCAGCGCCCCGTGCCCGACCTCGCGGCGGCTCTGGCCGCGCATTGGGCGCACCTCGCCGACCGAAAAGGGCGGGAAATTGTAATGGTGCATGTAGCGCTTGGAATCCTGCGGGTTGAGCGTATCCAGTTCCTGGGCTTCTCTCAGCGTGCCGAGGGTAGCCAGGGTCAGTACCTGGGTCTCGCCGCGGGTGAACAGGCCGGAACCATGGGCTCGCGGACTCAAATCCACCTCACACCAGATATTGCGGAGGTCGGTCGGTGTGCGGCCATCGGGACGTTTGTTCTGGCCCAGGATGCGTTCGCGCACCACCCGCTGCTCGGCGTCGTGGAAGGCGTTCTTGATCTCCTCCTGGCCGGGGGCGCCGCTCTCGCCTTCGGGGGCCAGTTCGGCGATGACCTCTGCCTGCATGGCGTCCATGGCGCTGTAAAGGTCGAGTTTGGGGAGTTGTTTGTCGAACAGGTCGTTCAGTTTGGCCTGGGTCATGCCGAAGACTTTCTGTTGCAGGCTTTCGTCCGGCAGGATCAGGATCGGCACGTTTTTAGGCTTGCCGATCTCGGCGGCCATTTTCTCTTGCAATTCGATCAGCGGCTGAATGGATTTATGGCCGAACTCCAGGGCCGCGACCATCACATCTTCGGGGATTTCGTTCGCCCCGCATTCCACCATCAGGATCGCGTCACGCGTCCCGGCAATACGCAAGTCGAGGTCCGAGACTTCGAGTTCCTGGAAAGTCGGGTTGATGACCAGTTCGCCGTTGACCCGGCCCACGCGCACCGCGCCTACGGGTCCGCCCCAGGGGATGTCTGAGATCATGATCGCAGCCGAGGCGGCGTTGATCGCCAGGATGTCAATCGGGTTCTCGCCGTCTGAGGAGAGCGAGTACATGATGACCTGCACGTCGTTGCGCATCCCTTTGGGGAAGAGCGGGCGCAGCGGGCGGTCGGTGAGGCGGGCGGTCAGGATCGCCTCGGTGCCGGGGCGTCCCTCGCGGCGGAAGAACGAGCCGGGGATGCGTCCGCCGGCGTACAGGCGTTCTTCATATTCCACGCCGAGCGGGAAGAAATCAATCCCCTCCCGCGCCGTAGGACTCATGGTCGCGGCGGCAAAGATGACCGTATCGTTGAGATGCACGGTCACAGAGCCGCCAGCCTGGGCCGCCAGTCTGCCGGTTTCAATGGCAATTTCATGGCTGCCCACGGTGGTGGTGTAGCGTTTTACTTCGGGTTTCATTTTGTCTCCTAATGTTGTGGGGCGGGAGGTGTTCCCGCAGCTGGCAGGATTCCATCCTGCCCCACTCTGAATTTCCACCTGGTCAGGGACTGAAGAGCGGCGGCAACTCGGTGTTGCCAGCACTATTCAATTCCCAACCGGTGGCGACATGCTGTCGGGGCGCAGCACACTGCGCCCCGACGGGTGGACTTGCTGTTAGTTTTTTACTTGCGGCGCAGGTTCAACTGCTCGGTCACAGCCAGGTAACGCTGGTAGCCGGTTTTGCGCAGGTAGGCCAGCAGGCGGCGGCGGCGTCCCACCAACTTGAGCAGGCCACGGCGGCAAGACTCATCGTGCTTGTTGGCCCGCAGGTGGTCGGTCAATTGGGTGATCCGGCGGGTCAGGATGGCAATCTGCACTTCAGGTGAGCCGGTGTCGGTATCGTGGCGGTGGAAATCGTTGATGATCTGGCTTTTTTGTTCCTTGTCAATCGACATGACGTATGCTTCCTTTCTCTAGTTTTTGCAGGTCTCCATGCGGGCAGCCGAAACCGCGCGCAGGACCAGTCACGGCCTGAGATTATACCAGAAAAATCAGCGCGGGCTGCAATCGAAACGCTCCAGCGCCTCCCGCAGGATGTCCACGCCCTGGCCGTCTTGCGGCGTGTACACCTTCCAGCCGAACTCCCGGTCGGCGCACTCCCAGGCGGCGATCACCCCGTGCGGCAGTTCCGCCGTCGAAGTGGCGACCAGCGTATCATAGGTGACAATCACCTCCCCAAACTGATCCGCCTGTGGGCTGCCGAGCGAGGCGTCTTTGTCCTTGACCAGGTCGAGCATGGCATACGGGCGGGACTCCCCGGCTTTGAGCGTCCACTGCACCTGCATGTACAGGTTCGGGCGAAAGGCCAGGACGATCCCGTAGGCGTAATTGCTGGTCTCGGCCTGGTCACGGGTGAAGACCGCGTCTATGAACGAAAGGTCAACCGGATGCCCGATGCAGAACTCGTAGCCGCAGAATAAGCCGGACAGGCTGAAGGTCGGATAGGGAGTGGGGACGGGATACGGCGTATACGTGGCCTGCGCCCCCGGCTCTTGCGGGACGGGTTGGGCTGCCACCGTTGCCGCGACCGCGGTCGCCACCTGACGGCGGAAATCCTCCGCCGAAGACTGGCAAGCGGAAGTGACGAGCACCAGGACGGGGAGGAGGGCCAAAAGGCTGGTTTTAGATTTCATGGGGTGGATTATACGACTTTCGTTTGCCAAAATCGGCAATTGAATTGCATAATTGCACAGACGAGTCTACTGCAAAAAGGTCATTTCACCGCGAAGGCCGCGAAGAGCGCGAAGATTTTTAGAAGCCGAAATCGCAAAGGCTTGAGATTCTCAAGCAGACCTTTATGAATTCCTTTGTGTTCTTTGTGGTGAAAAGGTTTTTGCAGTGCAGTCATAGACTAAAAAGATGACGGTCATCTCCAAAGAAGATGGCCGTCACCTGATTTACAGGTGCAGGGCGGGATTAATCCCGCCCTACGGGGTTTAGTAAATATCCTCCACCGTGTTATGCACGTTGAACTTGCCGGTCGGGGTGATCAGGTCCGGGATGCGGGCGATCTCCTCGAGCGAGGCGTCGTCGTAGATGACGATCTCGCCGGTCTCGCCGGGTTTGCTGGCGTCGCCCCAGATGCTGACCCAGACCTGCGTCCCGTCCTTGTTGTACTCGAAGTGGACCGCCCGCCCGTAGGTGGCGGCTTCCCAGCACTTGTAGGTCTGCGTCGGGTCGGCTTTGGCGATGACGCAGATGGTGCGGGACAGGACCGGGTCGGGGTTGAGGGTCATGTCCACCCAGATCCATTGACTCTTGGGGTGGGTCTTGATGAACAGGCTGCCGGAGCCGGGCAGGGGCGTCGAGCGGACAGCTTTCCAGGCCGAATCAGGATGCTCGTCCGGGTCGGTGCCGATGGACATCAGTTCGGCTGATCCCAGGTGCGGGGTGGTCCACACCGGCCCAAAGTCCGGGTCGTTCCAGTTGGCGCCGCGTCCGGGGTGGGGGACCTGGCCCACGTCCACGATGGCCTGGAGCTTGTCCTCCTTCAAATCCACCACCGCCACCTGGTTCGACTGGTTGGCCGCCACCAGGAAGTAACGGTGGGAGGCGTCCAGCCCGCCGTCGTGCAGGAACTTGGAGGCTTCGATCTGTTTGATGGTCAGGTTGTGCAGGTCGGTGTAATTGACGATCCAGATCAGGCCGGTTTCCTTGACGTTGACGATCCATTCGGGATGGTATTGCGAGGCCAGGATGCTGGCCACGCGGGGTTCGGGATGGAATTCGCCGGTGTCTTCGGTGTAACTGCGGGTCGAGACGACCTTGAGCGGTTCCAGGGTCTGGCCGTCGAGGATGGCGAAGTGCGGGGGCCAGTAGCAGCCGGTGATGGCGTATTGGTCGGTGAAATCGCCCTCGGGTCCGTTGTATTTGCTGACTTCAACCGAGCGGGCGTCGTAACAGGTCTGGACGCGGGCGACGACTTCTGGTTTTTCCATCCACAGGTCAATCAACGCCAGGCGGCCGTCCCGCCCGATGACGTAGGCGTAACGCCCGGTGGCCGACATGCGGGTGATGTGGACCGCGTAGCCGCTGTCTACCGTGCTGACGACCTCGAAGGTATCCCCGTCAATGACGGCGACCTGCCCGGCGTCCCGCAGGGTGACGATGAAGTAGTTCTGCCAGTCGCGCCCGGTCTGCGGCGATTTGGGGCGCTGGGCCACCGGGGTGATCAATTGCCACGAGTCCTTCATTTGCTGGAGCGAGAGTTCGGGCGGGGCGGGCGGCTCGTTTTGCAGGAATTTGGCCATGGTCTCGGTCTCGGCCTGGGTCAGGATGCCCTGTTTGCCCCAGTCGGGCATGCCTTTGACCGTGCCGTTGAAAATGATGGCTGAAAGTGCCAGAGTGCCTTTGGGAAGGGTTTCGACAGGGGTGAGGGCCGGGCCGGTGGCTCCCTTGCGCAGCGTGCCGTGACAGCCGGCGCAGCGCTCGAAGAAGGTCTGCTTGGCCCAGGCGGCTTCCTCGTCAGTGAGGGTCGGGGCCTCGGCCAGGGGCGCTTCACCTGTCACGGGCGGGACGTCGGAGGCGGTCTCCGGTAAACCGGCCAGGTAGGTCACGATGGCGTTGATCTCGGTCTTGGTGAGCAGGTCTTCGAAAGTGGACGGCATTAACCCGGCCTGGCAGGGGCCGGTTCCGCATTCGGGAGCGATGAAGGCGTCGGGTTTTATCACGCCCTCGTGGATGTAGTCTTCGGCGGTCTTGGCCGGGCCGCCGTATTCGCCGCTGGCGATGCGCTCGGCGGCAATCGCGTTGATCCCGGTCAGGTCCGGGCCGATGATGCCGGTGGCATTCGGCACGCCGGGGATGATGTGGCAACTGCCGCAGGCTCCTGTTTGAAAGGCTTGCAGGGCGGCCTCGGTGGTGTAAGGGCCGGGTTCACCGCCGCCACAGGCCGACAGGGCCAGCGCCAGCAGGCCCAGGATGAACAGGTATTTAATTTTTCGCATTTCTCCTCCAATCGTAAATTATGGAACGGGTGATTGAATGGCCTCCCGCAGCTCAGACAGCAATTCATCCGGGTCGAGGTTGTAGTCGGATGCCACATCCTGCAACGTGCAAAACCGGGCGATGATACAGCCGACGCAATCGGTACGCAGGCTGATGAAGACTTTTGCGGTTTGCGGGTAAGCGCGCAAGGTTTCTGAAACCCTGCTTTGCGGGTCAAGTTGAGGAACGGCCATCATGGTTATAGGATAGAACCATCTCAGACATTTGTCTTTGCGCCAGCGCAAAGTTTATAAACCTGATGCAATTTCACTTGACAAAAAAGCGGGGCGGGCCTACAATACCCCTACCCCCCTGGGGGGGGGTACTGAAAGGAACTGCGATGCACAACGAGCAAAACTTACGCCGGTTGAAGACCATCGAAGGCCACATGCGCGGCATCATCCGCATGGTTGAGGAAGATTCTTACTGCATTGACGTCATCCGCCAGATCCAGGCGGTGCAGGGCGCGTTGAACAAGGTCAGCACGGCCATCCTGGAAGACCACCTCAACTCGTGCGTGACCACCGCCATCCGCGGGGAAGACCCTGCAGAGCGCGAGCGCGTCTTACATGAGATCACTGACGTGTTCGAGACCGCCACCAAAGTGTAGGGCTGATATCCCTGCGAAGGTCAGAACCCTTGCAAGGATAAGGTGAAACCATGACCAAAAACGAGAAAAATTCTCTGGTGCTGATGCTTGTTGCCATTTTCCTGGTCAGCGCCCCGCTAAGTTCAGTGATTTCCGGGTTTGCCAACCTGCTGGCGATTGTGCTTTTCGTGGCAGGGGCGATCTGGTTCTATCGCAAATAAACCAAATACCAGAAGGAGAAAAAAACATGACTACCGTTACTTATTCCGTTCCCAACATTTCCTGTATGCACTGTGTCCATACCATCCAGACCGAAGTTTCAGACCTGGATGGCGTCAAGTCGGTCGTTGCCAGCAATGACACCAAGCTGGTCGAGATTACGTTCGACACCCCGGCCTCTGAGGATGTCATCAAGGCCCTGATGGCCGAGATCAATTACCCGGTCGCGGCATAAATAAACACGCACCCCTAACACGCACCACGCGTCCGGCATTGCGTGGTGCGTAAAATTCTCCCATGAGCGAAACCAAACAACTTACCCTCCCTGTCACCGGTATGACTTGCGCCAACTGTGTCGCCACAGTCGAACGCAGCCTGAAAAAACTGGATGGCGTTGGCGGCGCAGTCGTCAACCTGTCGTCCGAACGCGCCACTGTGGAATTCGACCCGTCCCTGGTGGCCCTGCCCGAGCTGATCAGCCGCGTAGAGCGCGCCGGGTATGGCGTTGCCAGCGGCGAAGTTGACCTGGCGATCAAGCGTCTTGCGGACGATAACGACGCCCGCCGCCTGGAAAAATCCCTGGCGAACCTGGACGGGGTGCTGGAAGCCCAGGTCACTTTTACCACCGAGAAGGCGCGCGTCAAATACGTGCCGACCATCGTCTCCCAGGCAGAGATTCGCCGGGCCGCCGCCAGCGCCGGATTCGAGGCCATCGAACTCGGCGGTGAAGCCGAAGATGCCGAAGCCAAAGCCCGCGAGCGCGAGATCAACGAACAGCGCCGCCTGCTCATCGTCGGGGTGATCTTCACCGTGCCGCTTTTCATCCTCTCGATGGCCGCCGATTTCCGCCTGCTGCCGTCCCTGTTCTACTATCCCGATATGGGCATGGGCGATATGTTCCGCACCCGCTGGTGGTTCAACTACATCCTGTGGGCGCTGGCGACGCCGGTGCAGTTCTACGTCGGCTGGCAGTATTACGTGGGGGCCTACAAAGCCCTGCGCAACCGCTCGGCCAACATGGACGTGCTGATCGCCCTCGGTTCCTCGGTGGCGTATTTCTACTCGATCCCGGTTACGCTGTGGCTCATCAACGGCCACCAGTATTTCGAGACGGCCGCGGTCATCATCACCCTGATTCGCCTCGGCAAATTCCTGGAGGCCCGCGCCAAAGGCCGCACCAGCGAAGCGATCAAGAAACTGATGGGACTGCGGGCCAAGACCGCCCGCATCGTCCGCGCGGGAATTGAGGCTGAAGTGCCCGTGGACGATGTGATCGTCGGCGATATCGTGATCGTGCGCCCCGGCGAAAAGATCCCGGTGGACGGCGTGGTGGTCGAGGGCAGCTCCTCGGTGGATGAAGCGATGCTGACGGGTGAGTCGCTGCCGGTGGAGAAGAATCCCGGCGACCCGGTGACCGGCGCGACCCTCAACAAGCTCGGCCTGCTCAAATTCGAGGCCACCAAGGTTGGGCGCGAAACCGCCCTGGCGCAGATCATCCGCCTGGTGGAAGAAGCCCAGGGCAGCCGCGCCCCGATCCAGAAGCTGGCCGACCAGGTTTCGGCGATCTTCGTCCCGATCGTGATCGTGATTGCGATTGCGACCTTCCTGGTCTGGTACTTCCTTGTGCCGGCCAGCGTGCAGCCGAATGAATTCTTTATTTATGACCCGTTCACCCGGGCGCTGATCAATTTCGTGGCGGTGCTGGTGATCGCCTGTCCGTGCGCCATGGGCCTGGCCACCCCCACCGCGGTGATGGTCGGCACCGGCAAGGGCGCGGAAGCGGGCATCCTGTTCCGCAACTCGGAGGCGCTGGAGCGCGCCGGGCGGGTCTCGGTGGTGGTGCTGGACAAGACCGGCACGATCACGAAGGGACAACCGGCGGTGACGGATATTGTGGTCGGCGGCCGGTCGCCCGTCACCAGTGACCAGTTACTGAAACTGGCCGCCTCGGTGGAGAAGGGGAGTGAACATCCGCTGGGGGAGGCGATCTGGGCCGAAGCGACCACCCGCGGGCTGGCTTTAACGGAACCGGCCGGGTTCAGGGCCGAGGCCGGGCACGGAGTCCAGGCCGAGGTCCAGGGACGCTCGGTGGCCGTAGGCAACGTCCGCATGATGACCTCCCGGTCCTATCAATTGAACGGGCTTGAGAAGGAAGTCATCCGCCTGCAATCGGAGGCCAAGACGGCCATGCTGGTGGCGGTGGACGGCGAGGTGAGCGGCGTGATCGCCGTAGCCGATACGATCAAGGATGAGTCGCGCCAGGCCATCGAAGACCTGCACCGGATGGGCCTGAAGGTGGTGATGATCACCGGCGACAACCAGAAGACCGCCGAGGCGATTGCCAAACAGGTCGGCATTGATGAGGTGCTGGCGGAGGTCTTGCCCGAAGGGAAGTCAGCCGAGATCAGGCGCCTGCAATCCGAAATCGTAAATCAAAAATCGCAAATCAAAAAAGTGGTTGCGATGGTTGGCGACGGGATCAACGACGCCCCGGCCCTGGCCCAGGCTGACGTGGGTATCGCCATCGGCACCGGCACGGACGTGGCCATGGCCGCCGCCCCGGTGACGCTGATCAGCGGCGACCTGCGCGGGGCGGCGCGGGCGATTGCGCTCTCGCGCAAGACCTTGAGTACGATCAAGCAGAACCTGTTCTGGGCCTTTTTCTACAACGTGATCCTGATCCCGGCTGCGGCGCTGGGCTACATCAACCCGATGCTGGCGGCGCTGGCCATGGCGTTCAGCAGCGTGTCGGTGGTGAGCAACAGCCTGCGGCTGCGGAGGGTCAAAATTTAGGCATTTCAAGGATTGAGATTTATAGGCTCTTCAGGTTTAAGTGGGGTGAAAACCCGTTTTACCACCGAGCACACGGAGAGCACGGAGATTTTAAAATGTTTTTCTCTGTGGACTCTGTGATCTCTGTGGTGAAAAAATGGGCAACCCCATAAAATATCAAAGAGCCGATTTATAATACCCACGGTTGAAAATGGCGCATTCCTTCTCGTAAAAAAAGCGCAATTCTCAACCATCCTGGGCATATCCGCAAGATCCGGCTGATCTCCGCCAATAAATAGCCTGGATGGGTGAGGCAGCTCACCCTGGAAGGCGCTATAATCGGCGTTGGTCAGCGGTGAATGCGGATAATTTTTTGCTGGCGCGCCAAAGCTCAGGGCAGGCCCTTCGACCGGCTCAGGGCAGGCCCTTCGACTGGCTCAGGGCAGGCCTGCGCCAATCTTTGCGAAATTTTCGGGAGATAAGCGAGAATTCGCGATGATTAGCGGATTCTTTTCCATACTGGTTAGGAGCGCCCCACCGGTTTGGCGCGCCAACAAATTTTTTTATACTCACGGAGCCGAATGTCGAATCCTGACAACCCTTCAAAAGCCTCGATATTAATGATTGCGCTCGGCGCGGGCTTGATGATCCTGGCGTTCTCCCTGCTGGTATTCCCGGAACAAGGCAGTTCCACGGTGTCGCTGGGGGCGGCTTCGGGCGCGTTGGGCCAGCTGATGGTGGCATTTGTCACCGGACTGACGACCGGCGGGCTGTCGTGCCTGGCAGTGCAGGGCGGGTTGCTGGCCAGCTCGTTGGCCCATCATATCGAAACGGATATGTCCCTCCATCCTGCGCCGGTCCCGGCTGCGCGGGCCAAAACCCGCAGGCGGTCGAGAAGCCGGCCTGCGCCGCGCCTGGAGGTTCAGCCGGCCAAGCCAATTGCGCTTTTCCTGCTGGCGAAACTGGCGTCCTACACCTTGCTGGGATTATTGCTGGGATGGCTGGGATCGTTCCTGACCTTCAGCCCGGCCACCCGGGCTGTCTTGCTGATGCTCATCGGCGTCTTCATGATCGGCAACGGCCTGCGAATGCTGGATGTACATCCTGTTTTCCGTTATTTTTCCATCGAGCCGCCCAAGTTTATCACCCGTTACATCCGCCGCACGGCCAAAAGCGCGGGCGGATCCCAGGCCCGCCCCGACAGTTTTACGCCGCTCTTTTTGGGCGCGCTGACGGTCTTCATCCCCTGCGGCGTGACCCAGGCCATGATGGCCGCGGCCCTGGCAACCGGCAGCGCGCTGATGGGTTCGGCCTTGATGTTCGCCTTTACGCTTGGCACCAGCCCGGTCTTTTTCCTGGTGGCCTACCTGACCACCCAGCTTGGCGCCCGCCTCGAATCCTATTTCATGCGTTTCGTGACCCTGGTGGTGCTGGTGCTGGGACTGGTGTCGCTGAACAACGGCCTGAACCTGATCGGTTCGCCGCTCTCGTTCACGAACATTGCCCGGTCGCTTTTCCCTGCCCAGGAAGCGGTACAGGTCGTGGGCCAAACAAACCTGCGCCTGGATGTCGCCAACGACGGTTATTTCCCGGCCACCCTGGTCGCCAAAGCCGGGGAGCCGGTGACGCTCGCCCTGGTGACCAATAAGACCTATTCCTGCTCCCGGGATTTCGTCATTCCCGCCCTGGGTTTCTACCAGTTGCTGCCGGATACCGGGACCGTTATGGTGGACATCCCGCCCCAGCCGTCCGGGACGCGGATGCGCTTTACCTGCTCGATGGGGATGTATACCGGAGTGATCGTTTTCGAGTGAAATTTACGGCCCGATACGCAGACCTCCGGGATTTGAAAAACCCCGGAGGTCTGCGTTGGTTTTCGGAGTATACTTTCGCTTCAAAGGAGAACCCATGCCCCGTTATTTCACCCTCGAAGAAGCCAATGCAACCCTGGAGATCATCCGCCCGTGGATGGATGAAATCCAGTCCATCCGGGAGGAATTGATCCGGCGGGGGCCTGAGATCTGGCCGGTGGTGGCCCAGGCTGCGGGCAACGGCGGCAGCCGCACCGCCAGCCTGGTGGCGCTGGAATTCGAACGCCTGGACGCGTTGGTGCATCTCATCCAGGAGACGGGCGCGCGTCTCAAGGATTTGAACCTGGGCCTGCTGGACTTCCCGGCCTGGCGCGGCGAACGCGAGGTTTACCTGTGCTGGCAGCACGGCGAGGGGGAGATCGCCTTCTGGCACGAGATCGAGACGGGTTACGCCGGGCGGCAGCCGATCGAGACTTTTTGAGATTGTGACCTGACAAGGAGATAGTAAGTTGAAAAAAGGTATCCTGTACGGTATCGGCGCTTATGGGCTGTGGGGGTTGTTCCCGATCTATTGGAAATGGCTGCACGGCGTCCCGGCCATCGAGTTGATCGGCCATCGCATCGCCTGGTCGTTCGCGCTGCTGGTCATTATCATCCTGGCTGGCCGCCAGTGGGGGGCTTTCAGGAAGGCGATTTCATCGAAGCGGATCGCGCTCATCTATGCTGTCGCGGGGTTGCTGCTCGGCGTCAACTGGCTGACGTATGTCTGGGGCGTCAACAACGACTTTATCGTGGAAACCAGCCTGGGTTATTTCATCAATCCGTTGTTGAGCGTGCTGATGGGCGTCCTGTTCCTGCGGGAGCGCCTGCGCCCCTGGCAGTGGCTGCCGGTGGGGCTGGCGACGGCCGGCGTGCTCTACCTGACCTTCGCTTACGGCCAACTCCCGTGGATTGCCCTGACCCTGGCCTTCACCTTTGCGATCTACGGATTGGTGAAAAAGATTGCCCCCCTGGGGTCGCTCTTCGGGCTGGCGCTCGAGACCGGGATCCTGTTCCTGCCGGCGGTGGGATACCTGGTCCTGGCCGAGGCGGGGGGAACAGGCTCGTTCGGGCACGCAGGCTTCGGGTCCAGTGCGCTGATGGCCGGCGCGGGGGTGGTCACCACCATCCCGTTGCTGATGTTCGCTTCGGCGGCGCGCAGCATCCCGCTCACGCTGGTCGGCCTCCTGCAATATATCGCTCCCACGCTGCAATTCCTGCTGGGCGTGCTGGTCTACCGTGAGCCGTTCACCCACGACCAGTTGATCGGGTTCAGCATCGTCTGGCTGGCGTTGGTCATCTTTACCGTGGAGGGATTCCTGGCCCAGCGGCGGGCCACGCCGGTCATGTCCCCTGCGGATTAGGGTTCGAGATGACATTTTGGACGAAAAGCCCCGCTTCCTGGTCTGGAGCGGGGCTTTGGTTTGTGGAAGTCAGTCGGAACTGGGGGCCTGGGCCGCCTCAGAGCGGGTTCCAGCCGCCCGCTCTTTCAGGAAAAAGAGGCTGGCACCGAAGCCGAGCAGCATGATGACCGCGCCGGTCGAAAAGGGGTAGACGAGGTTGATGTCTATCACCCAGCCAGCCCACAGTGGACCCATCACCCGTCCCAGGCTCATGAAGGCGTTGTTCAGGCCCATTGCGATGCCCTGCGGCATACCCGCCTGCTTGGAGATAAGCGATGAGACCGCCGGGCGCAGCATGGCGTTGCTCAGGATGAAAAAGCCCGAAGTCAACAGGACGCCGGTCAGGTCTTTGGCCAGGATCATGACGAAAAATCCGGCTGCCGAGGCGATCAGGGAGGCCTTGATGACCCAGGCGTCGCCGAGCTTGCGCGTGGCGACCCCGGTCAGCCCGCCCTGGACGATGAAGCTGATCGTGCCGACCGTGGTCAGGATCACGCCGACGGTAAATTCGTCGAAGTTGTAGCGCTGCTGGGCGTAGAAGGGGAAGATGCCCTCGAAGTTGGTGATCGCAAAGCTGATCATGAAGGCTGTGAAGAACAGGAAGCCGGCTTCGCCGAAGAGGGCTTTCCACATCAGGTTCAGTTGGGGACCCTGGACGCGTACATCGTGGCTGCGTTTTTCCTGCGGGAGCGATTCGGGCAGGAAGAGCCAGATGGCGAGTACAGCGAGTATCGAAAGCCCGCCGGCAATGTAGAAGGGTGTTTGCAGTGAGACCTTGGCAAAAACGCCGCCCACGCTGGGGCCGAGTACCATGCCCAATCCCATTGCCGCGCCGACGATGCCCATCCCGCCGCCGCGGTTTTTTCGTCGGTGCTGTCGCTGATGAAGGCCATGGCCGTCGGCAGGGTGGCGGAGGAGAGCACGCCCGCCAGGCCGCGCATGGTGAGCAGCATCGGGATGCTGCTCGAGAGGCCCAGCAGGATCATGGTGATGGCGTTGCCAAACACGCCGACGATCAGGATGGGTTTGCGTCCGAACCGGTCGGACAGCCCGCCCCAGACCGGCGAAAACAGGAACTGCATCAGCGAATAGATGGCCATCAACAGTCCCATGGCTATGCCGCTCCCGCCCATGCTTTCGACGTAGAAGGGCAGGATGGGGATGATGATGCCGAAGCCGATCATCATGATGACCAGGGTGGCAAATAGGATGATTAGGTTGCGATTGAATTTCATGAAATGTCCTGGAACAAGATTGGGCCAGAAGGCCCGCAGGCATTATAGGACCGACCGAGGCTATTGTCAAAGCAAAAGTGCGACCGCAGGGTCGCACTTTCGGGGGATAAGGCCGGGGTCAGCCGGTGAAGATGGGGTCCACGCGATGCCCCCATTCCTGCAACTGGGCGACGACCTTTTTCACGACTTCATCAACGAGGGGTTCGATCGTGGAGGAAAGTTCGAGGCCGAGTTCGATCTTTTCGGGCTGGACGCCCCACAGGACGATCTTCTCTGGCGTCGTGCCGCGCAGCCGGGCCGCTGCCAGCATATCCGGGACGCCGACTTGATGCGGCGAGACTTTCATCGAGAGGAATGAAGGCACCTGTTCGTCTTCGAGCCGGAGGATGTAGCCGGGTTCGCGGCCCGCCTGGACGGCATCCACCAGGAGCAGGTTTTTGGCGTCTTCGAGGTAATACAGGAGGTCCATGCCCAGCGTCCCCCCGTCCAGGACCTGGACCTCGTCGGGGATTTGGCAGGTTTTGACCAACCGCTCGACCACGTGGATGCCGAAGCCTTCGTCGGACATCAGCGAGTTGCCCACGCCGAGGACGAGCGTCTGGATTGGGGTTGGTTCCATCAGGTTTGTTTCATGAAGGGGTGATGAGGGTGCGTCGCACCTGCTTGAATGGGACGGTTCCAGCCGGAAAACCTGCCGGTTTAACGGAATCAGTCCCAAAGTCAGGTGCGACGCACTCGCGGGTGGAAGGCTATTTATCCGGTCGCAGGCGGATCAACGGGGCAGACATCGTGTCGGCGGCGTCGAAGGTGATCTGGTTGATCTCGTTGCCGTTCACGTCCAGCAGGTGAACGCCGCAGGCGATACACGGGTCGAAGGAATGGATCGTGCGCAGGACTTCGAGCGGCTTCTTCTCGTCGGCGATGGGCGTGCCGACCAGGGCGGCTTCGTAGGGTCCCTGCTGCCCGGCGGCATCCCGCGGCGAACAGTTCCAGGTGCTGGGGACGACCGCCTGGTAATTCTCGATTTTCTTGTCCTTGATGCGGATCCAGTGACCCAGGGCGCCGCGCGGGGCTTCGATGTAGCCGTAGCCCTCGGCTTCGGCGGGCCAGTTTTCCGGGTCCCATTTGCTGCCCTCGTGGACGTCCACATCCCCGGCGGCGATATTGGCGGCCAGTTCGTTGACCCACTCGTCGAGTTTGTTGGCAAGCAGCACGGTCTCGATGCAGCGGGCGGCGGTGCGGCCCAGGGTGGAGAAGAGGGCTTCAGGTCCCGCGCCGAGCTTTCCGAGGACAAAGTTGACCGTGTCCACCACGTCCTGCTGTCCGCTGGCGTAGGCCACCAGCATCCGGGCCAGCGGGCCGACTTCCATCGGGTGTTCGTCGAGGCGCGGGGCCTTCATCCAGGTGTATTTCCCGTCCACGTTGAGGAAGTCGTAGGGCGGCTGCGGGCCGGTGAACTTGGGCGTGGTCTCGCCTTGCCACGGGTGCAGGCCCTTCTTCTCGTCTGCATACTCGTACCAGGAGTGGGCCACGTGCTCGGTGATCTGCATGTGGTCGAGCGGGTAGACTTTGCTCAAATCCTTGTTCAGGATGTATCCCTGCGGGAAGTACAACACACCGTCCTTGTCGGGATATTCGCCGTAAGCCAGGTAGTTGCCCACACCCGCGCCGATGCCGGCCCAATCCAGGTAGAAGGGCGCAATTGCCAGCAGGTCTTGCAGGTAGACTTTTTCGACGAAATCCTTGGCGGTCTTGAAGTAGCCTTTGAGCATGGCGATGGTGTCGGCGTTGATGGCCGCCTGGCTGGTCGGGTCTATCGGGGTAGCCATGCCGCCGACGAGGTAGGTTTGCAGGTGCGGGTTCTTGGAGCCGAGCAGGGCATGGGCGCGGATGACGTCCCTCTGCCAGTCGAGGGCTTCGAGGTAGTGAGCCACGGCCATCAAATTCGCTTCGGGCGGGAGTTTGTAGGCTGCGTGGCCCCAGTAGGCGTTGGCGAACGGACCGAGCTGGCCGCTGTCCACGTAGGCTTTGAGTTTGGCCTTGACTGCGGTGAAGTAGTCCGTGCTGGATTTGGGCCAATCCGAGATGGCCTGGGCCAGATCGGAGGTGGCGGCCGGGTCGGCATCCAGGGCGCTGACGATGTCCACCCAGTCGAGGGCGTGCAGGTGGTAGAAGTGGATCACGTGGTCCTGCACGAACTGGATGCCCTCGATAATGTTTCGCAGGATGCGGGCGTTGTTCGGGACCGTGATGCCGAGCGCGTTCTCGACGGCGCGCACCGAGGTGAAAGCGTGGACGGTGGTGCAGACGCCGCAGAAGCGCTGGGTGATGGCCCAGGCTTCGCGAGGGTCGCGGCCCTTGAGGATCGTCTCGACGCCGCGGAACATGGTGGCCGAGGCCCAGGCGTCTGAGACTGCGCCGCCATCCACCTGGACTTCGATGCGTAAGTGGCCCTCGATACGGGTAATCGGGTCTATAGCAATCCTAGCCATAGTTGTTTCTCCTTCAGATAGATGTTATTGGCGAGTCTCAGGCTTTTCGGGCAGCAGCCTGAAAGCGTAGATGATCCGGTCGTAGACCAGGAAGGCCCCGGCGACAAGGCCCACCGTGATGAGGATCTCGATCCAGGATGGGAAGTAGGGCAGCGGCGAAGGTTCGGCCAGCCCGACCCAGGTGATCACCAGGCGGTTGATGAAGGTGCCCATGATGGCGAACACCCCGGCCCAGAAAGGCCCCTGGCTGTGGCGGACGAAGCGGGTGAACAGGATCGCCAGCGGGACCAGGATGCCGATGCCCAGTTCGAGCCAGGCGATCCAGCCGAAGGCATCGGGTTTGAGCAGCAGGGGGATTTCGCCCGCGCCCATCCAGTCGCCGATTTTGAGGAAGACGTAGAGCAGCAGGTTGATGCCCATCGCCTGCCCGATGCGGCGGACCAGCAGCCGGTTGACGGGCAGTCCCTTCGAGCGCCAGATGAGGGTGATGGCAATGGCGGTCGCGCCCAGGCCGGTGTATCCTGCCTGGAGGAAGAACAACACGGGCAGCGCCGGGGTGTACCATAACGGGTGCAGTTTATGGGTCATCAGCAGGAACATCGAACCCAGCGAGGACTGGTGCAGGGTCGAGAGCAGGATGCCCGTCCCGGCCACGATGTAGATGCCGCGCTCGATCCAGCGGATGTTCTTCTCCCATTTGGTGCGCTCAAGGAATATCGGCAGCACTTCAAGGGTCAGGATGATCACGTAGAGCGTCACGCACAGGCTGATCTCTTCCAGGAAGGAATGCAGGTTGATGTACCCGGGCGCGAAGATGTTGTAGAACTGCGGCCAGCGCCCGATGTCCAGGAAGAGCAGGATGCCCACCACCGCATAACCCAGGAAACCGGCCACCACTGCCGGGCGCAGGACCGTGCGGTAGTCCTCGTATCCGAAGAAGAAACTGATCAGCGAAACGGTGAAGGCCGCCCCTGCGATCGGGATCAGGAACAGGTCAACCGTGATCCAGATGCCCCAGGGGTAGTGGTCGCTCATGTTGGTGGTGGGACCCAGCCCGACGACCAGGCGGTAAATCGAAAGCCCCACCGCCAGGAGGGTCAAGGCCGCCAGCGGCCAGAAGCTGCGGGGAAGCGTATTCTTGCGGAACATACCGGTTAGACTGGCCATGATTCCTCCCATCCGCCGCGCTTGGCAACCCATCGGATCAGGCCCAAAACGATCGGCCCGCCCAGGATGATCCCCGGCAGCACGATATTGGCCGTCCCTTCGCTCAGTTCCGGGATCGGCCGGGCGCCGAGGTTTTCGAAACCGATCTTATCGAAAGAGACGCCCGAAAGATACAGCACCGACGTGCCCCCGGCGTCTTCCTTGCCGTAGATGTAATCCACGTAGCGGTCCGGCTCGGCAGCGATGCGGGATTCGGCCTCGGCCACCAGATTGGCCCGTTTGCCCCAGACCAGCGCCCCGGTCGGGCACCACTCGGCGCAGTTCGGGCCGCCGATCCCCTGCGAGAGGCGGTCGGCGCACAGGGTACATTTGGCGATCACCGGGATGACCGCATCCCACTCGAAGCGCGGGACGTGGAAGGGGCAGGCGTACATGCAATAGCGGCAGCCGATACAGCGCTCCGCGTCGTAAGTCACCGGGCCGTCGGCGGTCTTTTCGAGCGCCTGCACCGGGCAGCCGCTGACGCAGGCCGGGTCAATGCAGTGCATACACTGGCGCTTGACGAACGAATATTCGCCTTCGCCCTGGTAAAGCTGGATCATGGTCCAGGTATCGGCGGAAAGTTCCTTCGGGGCGTCGTAAGTGCCGCGTTCGTCGGGTTCAGGGTCGGTCCCGTTCCAGTCCCGGCAGGCGTTGGTGCAGGCGTTACAGCCGACGCAGATGGTCGCATCGTACAACATGCCGATGGATTCGTCCGCGGCTGCCGCGGGCGCTGCCCGAACGGTCAGGTTCGGCAGGAGTGCGCTGCCCGCAGCCACGCCGGCGACTTTTAGAAAGTCCCTGCGGTTGATGCTCATGGCAGCCTCCTATCCTTTCTCCGCCGGGGCGTTATCGGACCCTTCGGGCTGGTCCGGTTTCGTGAGCGAGCGGTAGGCTGCCGCGCCCGCCGCGCCGACGACGAGTCGCGCCGCGGCCCCGATCAGGCCGGCGGCTGCCGGGTCAATGTGCTGCGTGGGCGGCTGGACCGGCGCGTAGGTGCTCGGCGGGGCGAATTTTTGCAGGTCGGCCTGGTTATAGAGGCCAAGGTCCCAGAAATCCGGCTCTGAGCAGGCGATACACCCGTGCCCGGCCTTGATCGGCCAGCTGGTGCCGTCGTTATATTCCACTGCCGGGCAGTTATGGAAAGTGACCGGGCCTTTGCAGCCCATCTTGTACAGGCACCAGCCCTTGCGGTGGCCTTCGTCATCCCAGGCGCGCACGAACTCGCCCGCATCGAAGTGGCCGCGCCGCGGGCAATTATCGTGGATGCGGGCCCCGTAGGCGAACAGGGGACGGTGCAAATCGTCCATAGCGGGCAGCTCGCCAAAGGTCAAGAAGTGAACGACCGTGGCGGTCAGGTTGACCGGGTTGAGCGGGCAGCCGGGCAGGTTCAGCACCGGCTTGTCGGTCACCAGTTCCATCACTGATCTGGCTCCGGTCGGGTTGGGGCTGGCAGCCGGGAGTCCCCCGAAGGCGGCGCAAGCCCCGGCCGCGATGACCGCCACCGAGTTGGCGGCCGCGTGGGCCAGGATGTCTACGGCCGAACGCCCGGCGATGGTGCAGTAAACCCCGTTGTCGGCGGTCGGGATGGAGCCTTCAACGACCAGGATGTAGCCGCCCTTTTCGATGGCGGCGTCTTTGGCCTCTTCGGCCAGGTTCCCGGCGGCGGCCATGATGGTCTCGTGGTAATCCACCGAGAGCACATCCAGGACGAGTTCTGCCACTGTTGGCCGCGAGGCGCGCAAGAGCGCCTCGCTGTTCCCGGCGCAATCCTGGAACTCCAGCCAGATGATCGGCGTGCGGGGGGCCGTCTCCATGGCGATTTCGATGTTCTTCGCGTAGGATTTGGGGATCGCCAGAACGCCTGCCATCAGTGAACAAAACTTTAGAAAATCACGGCGCGAAAGCCCCCGCCCGCGTATTGCCTCTTGCATGCTGGTATTTATCATGAAGCACCTCCTGCCCAATAGCGACTTGTACCATTTGTCACAAATAAGCCCAATACGATACAATTTGTGACATTTAAAACACTATAGCACGGGAATACAAAAAAACAATAAACCCCTCCCAGACATCTGTCACTTTCTGGGCGTGACAGATGTCATCTGGGAGGGGTATTCGTGGCAGCAGGCCGCGTTTTCCCTGATGGGGATTTGGCTAACGTGGCCTGCTGTGGCTGACCGTGAGCTTACATTGGCTGCTTACGGAGCGTAATAGTACTTGACGATCAGCTTTGGCCTGGCCCACAAGTTCGCGTTGCCGCTGAAGAATGCCATGTAGTCTGCGGCGAAGTCATGGTTGTCGTCTTTGGCGAAGCGCAGGCGGAACTGGGTAAGCCCTTTCAAGTTGATGAAGGGGAAAGCCTGGCTGCCCAGGTTGGCCGTATACCAGTTGTTGACCGGGGTCTTGTTGAACGTCCCGACCAGGGCTTTGCTGGCCACAGCCTGGAAGTCGGTGAGCTGCAAGGCTGCCAGATTCCCGAAGCGCCCCCTGCGGATGTCAACTTTCAGGCCGCCGTGAGTGTCGAAGGGATTGGTCCCCACCAGCCCCTGCTTACGGATGCTGATCTTGGTCGAGGTGATGACAGCGTTATCGGGCAGGGAGGCGGTGTAGAACGACAGGATGGAGCGGTACTGCTGGTTGCGCATCGCGTCGCCCAGGCGGAAGGTGTTGGCAGCCGAATTCAGCGTACCGCCCTTGTTGCTGTACTCGGTTGATTCCACTATCCAGCCATCGTTGGCAGCTTGGGAGCGGAATGTAGCCGTCTTGGACAGGAAACAACCGCCGATCTTGACATCGTCAATCTGGGCGTACCAGTCCCAGTCGCCAAGGTTGGGATCGTAGTAGTGCCAGCGGAGTTGGAAGCTGGTCGCGCCGCTGAGCAGCGTGGACAGGTCAAGGGTCACGGTTTCGCCGGGGGTGCTGTATTGAACGCCGTGGTCTTCGTTCCAACTCAGGAGGTTCGTCCAGCCGCCGCCGTCCACGTTGATATCCAGGTCGAGGTAATCCAGGAAGCCGTAGTTCTGGTAGTTGGCCAGGTAGGTCAGGGTCTGGGATGGCAGGCTGGCGACGGTGATGGATGGCGAGGTGAGGATGGTGTCGAATTCGACTATACCTGAAGCGTCGCTGTTAGTATCAGCCGCATCGCCGGAGCCGCCGGTGTAGTTGCTGTCGCCCCAGGCACTGGACAGGTCCCAGACCACGCCGTTCCCGGCCACGTCGGTCACGTTCCAGCCGGTGGGTGGGAAGGTGGCCGAGTTGAAGTCCTGCGAGAAGCCGATGAAGGAGTAACCGGGCGCGGTGCAGGCCGCCAGGTCCGCTTCGAGGGCGAAATCCTGGGTGATGGGCGCGCCGGCCGGGGTGATGGTGGCTGTCCCGTTCAGGTAGCCGGCAGCCACGACCGTGAAGTGGTGGGTTATACCGTCGAAGAGATCAACCGTGTATTGCCCGGAAGCGTTGGTGGAAATCGGGCTGCCGGGGTATTCGGGAATGTAGATCTGAGCTGAGAGCGCTGCGCCGGTATTGGCGTCGGTCACCGCGCCGGAGACGGTGGAGTGGGTCTGGGAGGACAGGCTGAAATTCCGGGTGGTGGGGTTGCCGTCGGCGACGACCACGCCGCTGGCCGCGCCGTCGTTGTATCCGTATTTGGTGACGGTCATGTCATAGGTCCCGGCAGGCAGGCTGGGGAAGGAGTACGCCCCGCTGGCGTCGGTTGTCGCATACGCGCCGCCGGTGATAGTGACGAGCGCGTCCTGGATCGGGTTGGTCCCGTCATCCACCGTGCCGCCCAGGGATCCCCAGGCCGCGCCGCAGGCGGGGACTTTGAAGGCACCGATGCGCGTGTTCCAGTTCCACGGCCCGGTGGCGCTCACGTATTCCTGGGTGTACCAGAAGGTGCATTCGTCCACCGGGTCAACCAGCATGGCGCTGTAATCGCCCCAGCGGTTGACGCCCAGTTGTGAGCCGCTCCCCTCGACCAGGGAGTTTTCGCCCAGGGTCATGCTGCCGAGCGGGTCGCCGGCCAGGCGTCCCGTGTAGCGCACGGAGGGGTAGGTGGTCGAGCTGGAGACCGAGTAGCCCAGGGCGATGTTGCCCTGGCTGTCAATGGACATGCTGCCCATCCAGCGCTGGTCGCCGTCGGGGGCGTAGTCGCCCTGCTGGTAGATGGTCCAGCCGGAGCCGGTGTTGCGCAGTTCGTACCAGCGGACCCCGGCGTGGTCGGTGCCCATGTCCACTGTATGATTGACGACCATGCTCTCGTGGGTTCCGAAATTGCGGTAGTTGAGCGGGAACATCAGCCGGTCGGAGATGACGTCCAGTTTCTGGGTCGTGCCGGGCTGGGCGATGCAGTCGCGGCTGTAGTTGCAGATATTCATGTCGAACGGGTCGGTGACCAGGTCGGCGACCGCGGTGAAGGTGGAATTGGCGGGGGTGGTCCAATCCACGTGGAATTCCCAGACGCGCAGTTCGTCGCTGGCGGTGTAGCCCCAATCGGCTTCCGAAGCCTGGACGAAGTAGTTGGGCGCGCCGACTGCGGGCGTCACCGTGCCTTCCAGGTTGGAGGGCAGCAGCCCGCCGATGTCGTCGGCGGCGTTGTCGAAGTAGACCATTTGGGCCGCCGCGCCGGTCAACATGGCGTCCCGTTCGAAGGCCACCACGCCGCTGCCGGCCCAACCGAGCGAATTCTGGCTGAACTGGTTGACCGACATGTAGTAGCCGTCCGGCCAGATGCCGAACTTGGGGTAGTCGTCCATCTTGGTGTTGCTGATCAGGAAGGTGTAGATATACCAGTCTCCGAGCGGATCCCCGGTTTGGGAGATGGCGATACATTCGTAGAACGGGCCGGCCGGGAAGTTCGGCAGGGCAAACTGGCTGATCAGCCAGCGGTCGGCCAACTGGTCGTAGAGCACGATCGGGTCGCCGTCGTTGGTCAGTTCGCAGGCGTCGCCGGTGTTGGCAACGTCCCAGAAGATGTTGTTGGCCCACGGGCCGCCCAGGAGCGCGCCGGTATCTTTACTGTAGACGGCGAAGATCGAGTTGACCATTTGGAGGTAGTGGTCCGGGCCGACCGCGCCGTCGGTATCGGGCGGGGCAAAGCCGTTGCCGAGTACGGCTTCATCGTCCGAGAATTCCAGGCCGTCGAAGGAGCGCACCGGCGCCCAGGCCGAGGCGAATAGCGGGGAGGGCTGTTCCAGCGGTTCGGAGAATATGTTGCTGGGATCAGGCCCCCGCCTGTTCGCTCCCGGGCGCGGGATGGGGCGGTTGGTCCCGGTTATCGGCTCCCTCTTGAGAGCGGTAGCCGGGTTTGTCGGCGGGATCGAACCCAGCGAGGCAGTTTTCGCCACGTTCAGGGCGCGGGAGACCTGCGGGGTCAAGGGGCCGCCGGCCCTGTCCTGGTGGGAGGGGGAAGCGCTGGCTTTTTGGATTTGGGCCGGTGAAGCAAATAATGCGGTTGCAAGCAGGCCTGCAATGGCAAGGAAGGCGAAAGCTCGTAATTTGAACGGGGAAGAAGGCTTGGTTTTCATTGAGACTCCATTTGTTTCAATATTTGGTGATGGTGTGGTTGGGCATTCCGGGATAATCTTTTTACGCATTCACCTCCTGTGCCGGATGAATTTCCTTTTCCCCGATGCAAAGAATGACGGTCATTAATTTGTTTCTCATTATAACCCGGCTTTTCGGCTTTTCTGTTTTTTGGCTCTCTGGGATTTGCCGTGATTCTGAACACGGATTACACGGATTTCACCGAATCGCACGGATTTTTCTCGAAAAAAAATCCGTGTTCATCCGCGTAATCGGTGAAACTTGTACTGAGCTTGTCGAAGTATCCGTGTCCAAAAGGTTTTAATCACGGCGATTCCCAATGAGCCTGTTTTTTTCAGCAATTCCAAATCTATATTGGAATTGCTGTGTTTTGTTACAGAATTTGAAAAGCATTTGCAAGGAGGCAAGGAATTGCAGGCGCTATAATTGAACTTTGAGAAAGGCAAACTCGGCGAAAGCCGACGACGCAAAGCCATGGGTCTAAAGTCAAGGTCGTGACTATGACTGCCAGGTTGCCGGAGGGCGCATGCAAGTTGCATTCCAGTGGGTCTGGCTTCGGGTCAGGCTCATTTATTTTCTCAGGTAAAGGAACGGGGGAGGTCACTCCCATCTGGGGATGACCGATCTGGAAGGTACTTTGTGTTAGAAAAACTCTTGAGGCGCTATGGTCTGGTCCCGGTAACGGCTCTCGTAACCCTTGCTTCGGTCCTGTTTTCGGTCCTGATCACGGCATTGATTCACATCCTGGCCCAGGATGAACTTGGCCCAAGCGGGTTGCTCCTCGCAGTTCTCGTCCCGGCCATCGTTGCCCCGATCTTTAGCGCGATAACCCTGCGATTGACCATCCAGCTTTACCTCGCCAAGGATAAGCTTCAACAACTTTCCACGATAGACGATCTGACCCAGGCCCACAACCGAAGATATTTCATCGAAATGGCTGCCAGGGCGATAGAGAGCGCCAAACGTTACGGGACTCCCTTCGCCCTGATCATCCTGGATGTGGACGATTTCAAGGCCATCAATGATGTCTATGGACACATTGCGGGGGATAAAGTTTTGACCGCCATCGCCGGGACTTGCATGGAGAGCATCCGCAGTTCCGACATTTTTGCCCGTTACGGCGGCGACGAATTCGTATTCCTTGTTCAACTGAACAGCCCGGCGGAAGATGTCAGGAAATTTTCGGAACGGATCAGGGCGGAACTCTCCCGCTCCCGTGTCCTTTACGATCAGGAAGACATCCAATTCACGGTCAGCATGGGTATTGGTGTGATCAACGGGGATACTCCCGACATCGAAAGCCTGTTGGCGCAAGTGGATGCCTTGTTGTTCAAAGCCAAAAGGGAGGGCAAGAACCGGGTAAATTTCATGTAGGCGAAGTTTCCGCACCGGCACAACCGGAGCGCATCGGTTTGGAGCGAGAGCGCATCGGTTGAGTGACAAGAGCGCATCGGTTGAGCAACGAGAGCGCATCGGTTGGGCAACAAGAGCGCATCGGTTGGGTAACGAGAGCTACATCGGTTGGGTGACGAGAGCTACATCGGTTGGGTAACGAGAGCTACATCGGTTGGATGACGAGAGCTACATCGGTTGGGTAACGAGAGCTACATCGGTTGGCAAACACTGTCCCGAAGGGTTGCCGCCAGCACTTCAAACCGCTCGAAGAAAACCTTCGGGACGGTGCCCACACTTCCCACCGCCATCTTTTTGTAAGCCCATTGTAATTTAGCTCTCATCTCAAGATATTAGAATGGTGAGGGTCTTCCGAATATTTCCAGGTATACCCAGGGCGGTCGAAAATTGCGCTTTTTGGAAGTCAAGGAAGCGCAATTTTTGACTGTGGGTAGTATAAATACCAGACCGCAGGTCTGTTCACGAGGCGTTATATGAATTTCAACTACGTTGTGGCCCTGACCAGCCTGGCGACCTCCTCCGTGGCGGCCTACACGGGCTGGCGCTTTTACAGGCGTTTTGGGCGGAACATGTCACAATGGGGATGGTTGTTGATGAGTGCGGGGATGGTCAGCCTGGTGGTCTCCGAGTTTTTCGATGCGTATGTCACGTTCCAGAGCAACGATCTGGCCCAATGGTCCGATCTGTTTGCGATCCTCACAGAGCTTTTGATCGCCGCCGGTTTCGTCAGATTGTTCAACCGCGACCTGGTCGAGGAGAAGGAACGCCAGCAAAAGCTCGAAAGCGACCTGTCCAAGTCCGAGGGGCTGCTCTCCGCCACGGCCCAAATGACCGCCAGCCTGGACCTGGAAAAAACCCTCCACACCCTGCTCCACCGTACAATGGCGTTGACGGGCGCAGATATGGCCGCCATTTTCCTTGGCGGGCAGGGCAAGCGCCGCGACGAAAAATACTTCGTGGCGCGCCGCAATTCCCGCCAGATCACCGTGAGGAAACAAGCGATAGGCCCCATCACCGGGCAGATCATCGCCTCGGGGCAGCCGGTGATCATCGAAGATGTGCGGGAACACCCGCAGATGTTCCCGGCCGGTTTGGCGGATAAATTGACTTTCCTGGGGGGCTTCCCTTTGAAAGATAACGGGGAAATCCTGGGAGTCTTGCTGGTTGGGTTCGAGCAGGCTTACACGTTGGGCGAGAGCCAAAGGTTGCTGCTCGCGGGACTCGCCAATCACGGCGCGCTGGCCCTCCGCAACGCGTCCTTATATGAACAGGTGGAGGAACTCTCCCTGACCGACCCCTTGACCGGCCTGGCCAACCGCCGCCAGTTCGACCAGACCCTGTCCATGGAACTGGCGCGTGCCCGCCGTTACGACGACCCGCTCTCGCTGATGATCCTCGACCTCGACCGCTTCAAGCAGATCAACGACACCTGGGGGCATACTGCCGGCGACGCCGCCCTGAAGTGGATCGCTGAAATCCTGCGCGAGAACACCCGCCTGGCCGACCTGGTGGCGCGGGTGGGCGGGGAAGAGATAGCCCTGGTCCTGCCCCGCAGCGATCCGGCCGAGGCGGTGGACCTGGCGGAACGGTTACGGGAGCGGGTCCAGCGTTCGCCGCTGCGCTGGGACCTGAAAACTGTCCCCGTTACCTGTAGTTTCGGCGTCACGGGCGGGAAGGGCGAAGAACTGCCCCAAGACCCGGCGGAAATGTACCGGCAGGCCGACTCGGCCCTCTACCGGGCCAAGGACAAGGGACGCAACCGTGTCGTCGTCTGGCGCTATAATTAGGACAAACCCGGTGAAGTTTTTATGAGGAGATTGACCATTCCCAGGCTCGATTCAATTATCCGTGGAAAGAAACGCTGGGTCATCCTGCTGGCGGGTCTCATCGCGGGGATAGGGCTGGGCCTGCTCAACGCCGTCGGCGTCGTGATCCTGGACCGGAAAGCGGATGCCTGGGCCGAGGGGGCCATTCTCATCCTCCTGACCCTGATCCTGGTCTCGCTCTGGATGGAACAGAACGCCCTCCACGCAAGCGAACGCCGGGCGCGTTTGTTGGGGGAACTCTCGGCAGCTGTGAACACCCCGTACAAAACCGTCGAAATCCTGCAAGCTGCCGTTACGAACCTGGTCCAGATCATGGATGTGGACGCGGGCGGCATCGGCCTGCTGGACAAAGACGATGAAACCTTCGTGGTCATCCAGGCCGAACACCTGAAAGCCGGGATGGAGGGTTCGATGGGCAAACGGATCGTCCTGGAGCCGTCGCAAGCGCCCTGGGCGGGACCGCTCTGGCAGGGAGAGATGGTCAACATCCCCGACGTTGACCGGTCTGCCGCGCTGGAGGGTATCCGCGAGATTTTCCAGCGCCGCGGCACGCGCACCCTGCTGGTGTTGCCCCTTTTTGCAGACGGCCGGCTGTACGGTTCGCTTGGGCTGCACTCCCGTTCGAAGCGTTCCTTCGCCCAGGACGAACTGGGTTTTGTGCGGTCCGCAGCGGCCATCGTGACCAACGCGGTCGCCAAAGCCGAACGCCTGGCCCAGGCCCAGCGCCGCGCCGCGCACCTGGCCGTGGCCGATGCGGTTGCCCAACGCCTGCTGGCCACCAACGAGATCAAAAACCTGCCCCAGCAGGTGGCCGAGACCCTCAGCCGTTACTTCCCGGCCTGGAATATCTACATTTTCATAAAACAGCCGGATCGGGATACGCTCGACCTGGCGGGCCTTTCCAGCGCTTATCCCTTGGCCGTGGAGAAAGGACGTTTCAGCCTTTCCCTGGATGAGGGGCTGACGGGGCAAGCCTATCGGGATGGCGAGGTCGTGCTCGTCAAGAACGTCCTCTCGGACCCGCGCTACGTTCCCGGTGACCCGGAGTCGTCCACCCTTTCCGAACTGGTCATCCCGGTCTTGGCGGGGAGGGAAGTGGTCGGGGTCCTCGATTTCCAAAGCAGGCAGGCAGACGACTTTACCCGCGAGGACATCTCCACTTTGAAGAACGTTGCCCTGGACGTGGGCACGGCGCTGGTCAACGCCCAATTGGTGGATAAAGCCCGGCAGCACCGGGCCACGATGGAACGCTTGCAATCCGTCACGAAACAGGCCCTGGCTGCGGATTCGCTCGATGACATGCTCCCGGCCCTGTGCGCCGCCACAGCCGAGGCCGCCAACGCCGACCAGGCCAGCATTATGCTGGTTGACCCGCACGGGTATTGCCATCATTGGGTCGGACATAATTATCCTGCCCGGCTCGGTCCCCACCTGGTCCGCCCGGATGGGGTCTCCATGTCTGTTTTGCGCTCTGGGCAGGCGCGCTTCATCCCGGATCTTCTCCAGGCGCAGGATACCGTCAATCCCGGCATGATCGCGGAGGGGCTGCGCGCCGCCGCCTGCCTCCCGCTCGGCGGACGGGGGGAGTTGTCTGGTGTGCTCTGGATCAACTTCAGGTCCACCCACGATTTCGCCCAGGGGGAACAGGCCATCCTGGAAACGTTCGCCACCCAGGCGGGACTTATCATCGAGCAGTTGACCCAATTGGAATCCGCCCGGAGACGGCTTTGGGAACTCGAATCGCTCCAGGCGTTGAGCGTTGCCCTCCGCCAGGCCACTGATCCTGCCAAAATGCTCAATGCCCTGCTCGATACCGCCCTGGCCGTATTCGGCGTATCGCATGGCAGTATCCTGCTCCCTGATCCGGGAGGCGAGAGTCTGCACTTTGTGGCTTCCCGCGGCTGGACGCAGGAAGTGGCGCACCTGCACCTGCCTGTGCAGGGCAGCCTCTCAGGCCGGGCGTTCCGTTCGAACTCCCCGATCCTGTCGCCGGACATCATGCAGGAGCCGGAATTCTCTCCGCAGGTTGCTGAAAATATCGGCAGCAACGGTTTTGCCGGGATGTTCGCCCCCATAAAAGACGAGACCCAGATCGTGGGGGTCATCTTCGTCGGCTGCGACCACCCGCGCCGGTTCACAGACGAAGAACTGCGCTTGCTGGCGACTTTCTCTGAAATGGCCGGCACGGCCCTGCGGCGTGAAGTCTTCAGGATCGAAACCCAGGAAAAGCTCTCGCAACTGGAGACCCTGCACCAGATTGACCTTGCCATATCGTCCAGCTTCGACTTGCAATTCACCTTGAACGTTTTCCTGAAATCGGCAACCCGCCAACTCAAAGTGGATGCTGCGGCTATCCTGCTTTTCAATCGGGCCGGCGCCCTTGAATGCCGGGCGGGGCGAGGGTTGCCTGCCGCAATGACGGAACGCGTCAATTTGCGCCTGGGTGATGAATATGCCGGGCGCGTCGCTCTTGAGCGCCACCTTATCCGGGTGGATAACCTGGCAGACGGTGATGTTCCGGCGCTGCTGCAACGCGCCATCCGCGAGAACGGCGTTGCTTTTCGCTCCTACGTTGGCGCGCCACTGATCGTCAAGGGGGAAGTGAAAGGCGTGTTCGAGGTCTTTCACAGCGCCCCCATACCTGACGACCCGGCCTGGCTGCACTACCTCGAAACCCTGGCCGGGCAGGCCGCCATCGCCGTTGACAGCGCCCAACTGTTCGAAAAGGTCCAACGCTCGAATTTGGAACTGCTGGGCGCTTACGAAACGACCATCGAGGGCTGGTCACGCGCCCTGGACCTGCGAGACAAGGAGACCGAGGGCCACACGCAGCGGGTCACAGCCATGACCGTCCGCTTGGCCGGTTCCATGGGAGTCGGCTCTGAGGCGCTGCGTTACATCCGCTACGGGGCGCTCCTGCATGACATCGGCAAAATGGGCGTGCCGGACGCGATCCTGCTCAAGCCCGACAAACTCACCCCCGAAGAATGGGCAGTGATGCAAAAGCACCCGGTTTTTGCCTACGAAATGCTGTTGCCGATTGAATACCTGCACCCGGCATTGGACATCCCCTATTGCCACCACGAGAAGTGGGACGGCACAGGCTACCCGCGAGGCCTGCAAGGGGAGGCGATCCCGCTGGCGGCGCGTATTTTTGCTGTCATAGATGTTTGGGATGCGCTGACCTCCGACCGCCCCTACCGGAAAGCCTGGACTCCCGAACAGGCGGTCACCTACATCCGGGAGCAGGCCGGCAGGCACTTCGACCCTGCGGTGACGGAGGCCTTCCTGAAGCACATCCTGGAGACCGGTTGAGGGCAATGCCGGCGCGCCAGGAGCGCTCCCGTTGACCTGCTCAACAGGCGTGTTGAGTTGCCCAACAGATGTGTTGAGTTGCTCACTGATGTTACGCACTCACTCCACGCCCGCACGGGGACAAGCCCCCGTGCTATTCATCCGAAGCCTGCTTCGCAGGCTTAGCCGCCACAGGCGGCTTCGTAAGAG
>DIDQ01000096.1:5706-55051 GCA_002418215.1 Anaerolineales bacterium UBA5796 | reverse complement strand
CGGTTTTATCGTCGGGCGGGGCTAAAGTCCGCACTCCTGTAAAAATCGTGATTACCTTTGGCAGGTCACTACCGAAAAGCCTCCGGGATTTACAGCCCCGGAGGCTTTTTGATGATGATGTCAATCGTGTCTACGCCTTGGCGGCAATCAACTGCACCCGGGTGTGCTGCAGGCGCTCCATGGCGGCTTTGGCTACGGCCCGCATCAGGCCGCAGTTGAGTCTGGTGTCCACTTCGCACAGGGCGCGCAGGGCGGTGGCGTCTATCTCGATCAGGCGGCAAGTCTTTTCGGCCCGCACCGAGGCAGTGAACACGAACGGCTCGATCAGGGCTGAGATGCCGAAGATCTCGCCGGGGTTGAAATCGCTGATGAAGTAATCCTGCTTGTAGTACGGGTCATGTTCGGTGGTGACGACATAGTAATAGGATGCCGTGCCTTCGACCAGGAAGAACAGCTTCGAGGCGGGGGTATTGTTGGCGACCACATCCTCGTTGGTGTAAGTCTTTTCCTCGGCGATCATGGCCACGGCTTTCAACTGCTTGTCGTCCATGAAGTTGAAGAAAGGGAAACGGCGCAAGAGTTCAGGGGAAATCATGGGTCCTCCTTGAGTAATTCCAAAACTTTTTCCACAGCGACAGGCACTGCCGCTGCAACAGGGGGCGATAGTTCTTCACCAAAATCATACACGTTTTGGGCTTCGATGGCGACCACGTCGACGCGGCGGGGGATGGCCGCGCCGATCTGTTCGGCGGTTTTGAGGGCGGTCATCAGGGATGTGTCGTGGGCCGAGGCCGAGTGACCCGGCCCCGGGTCCGGGAGCGAAGCGAGGGGGAAGACCCGCACGCAGCCCGCGGGACTTTGGCCTGTCTCCATTGAATCGACCAGCACCACCCGGTCATATCCCAGCATCCGCTCCATGAGCGAGAGGCCGCCGAGAGACGCAGTCTCGATGACCGTGGACGGTGGACGGTTGACCGTAGCTTGCAGAGATTCTGCTACCGCCCAGCCAACCCCATCGTCGCCCAAGATTGGATTACCAAGACCGATCACCAGGGTTTTCATTACCATCCGACCACGAGACCATTTGACCACAAGACCATCCGACTACAAGACCATCCGACCACGAGACCATTCAACCAACATCCGTGGGGAGGGCTGCTGACGCCTGCCGTGCAGCCCTCCCTTTACGGACACCCCCAGCCTAGCAGAACTGCTTGAGCACCTCGATCGGTTCGCCGTCCGCGTTGCGGATGGTGACCTGGAGGGGCATCTGCCCTGGCAGGGAGTGAGTCGCGCAACCGAAGCACGGGTCGTAGGAGCGGAAGGCCATCTCGACCATGTTGAGCATCGGTTCGGTGACGACCGTACCTTTCTTGATCAGGCTGCGGGCAGCCTTTTCGATGGACATGCTGATCGGGGCGTAGTTGTTGGTGGTGCCGACGATGAGATTCACTTTGGTCAGCACGCCGCGCTCGTCGGTGGTGTAGTGATGGGTGAGGGTGCCGCGCGGCGCTTCCACGATGCCCACGCCCTCGGTGGGGATTTCGGTGGGTTTGGTGTGGAAGTTGTCCGAGGCGATCTCCGGGTCGGAGGCCAGTTCCACCCAGCGTTCGGCGGCGTAGAGCAGCTCGATCAGGCGCGCCCAGTGGGTCGCCAGCCGCTGGTGGACGGGCTTTCCGCCCAGTGTCTTGTAGAACTTCTCGTATTCCTCCTGCGCCAGCGGGGTGGCCATCCCGTCCGCGGCGTTGAGGCGCGAGAGCGGGGTGGCGCAGTAGACGCCGGAATCTTTGCCGTCGGTGAAGCCTTTCCAGCCGACCGCCTTGAGATACGGGAACTTGAGGTAGGTCCAGGGTTCGACGTGTTCGGCGATGTGCTGGGTGTAGTCCTGCGGGGCGTACTTGACCAGTTCCGCGCCGTCCGGGCCGACCACGCGCACCTTGCCGTCGTAGAAGTTGGTGTTGTTGTTCTCGTCCACCATGCCCATGTAGTAGGTGCGGTGGGTGTAGATGTCGCCCAGGATCAGGTCCACGTAGGCCTTGTTGCCGAGCACGATGTCGTTGAAGAGTTTCAGGCTGAACTGGCCGAACTCCACGGCCCATTGGCCCAGCTTGAGGATCTCGTCGCGCTGCTCATTGGTGATGCCTTTGGTCAGCCCGCCGGGGATGGAGGTGCAGGGATGCACCTTGCGCCCGCCGATCATCTCGATGACGGTGTGGCCGGCCTTGCGGGCGTTGATGACCTTGCCGCCGATCTCCAGCCCGACCTTGTGGATGACGCCCAGGATGTTGCGCTCCGCGACCGGGGCGTCGGGTCCCATCACGAAATCGGGACCCGCCAGGGCGTAGAAGTGGGTGGCGTGGTCGGTGACGTAGAAGGCCGAGTAGAGCAATTCGCGCAGCATCTTGGCCGTGCGCGGCGGGTCCACGTGGTAGACCGCATCGGCGGCTTTGGCGGCGGCCATGTGATGGGCTTCGGGGCACACACCGCAGATGCGGTTGGTCAGCAGGGGCATCTCCTCCACCGGGCGGCCCACGCAGAAGCGTTCGAAGCCGCGCAGTTCGGGGATCTGGAAGTAGGTGTTGGCGACATCGCCTTTATCGTCCAGGAAGATTTCGATCTTGCCGTGACCTTCGAGGCGGGTGATGGGATCGATCGTGATTCTTTGTGTCATAGTGACTCCTTGAAAAAGATGAAAGCGGAAAGATGAAAGATGAAGAGGGGTCTTGTTTCATCTTTCACACTTGCCCAGAACTGCAAGTGCTGGGTAATTCATCCTTCATCTTTTCATCCTTTCTCCCATGCCGGTTTGCCCGCTTTCAACAGCGACCCCGCCAGGTTGAAGCGGTAGAACTGCCCGGCCGGGTCGGGGATGCCGTCCAGGATGGCTTCGATCTCTTCGGGATCGGTGCTGTCAATGACGGAGGCGAAGGCCGCGATCAGCCGCGCCCCGTAGTCCACCACGCCCTCGGCAGGACCGTAGCACCCGATACACTGCGCCCCGGCGCTGACGCAGCGGGCGTTGCATCCGCTGCGGGTGGCGGGGCCGTTGCACGGGATTCCCTGTTCGAGCAGGCACAGTTCGGGGTCAATCTCCACATCGTAGATGCGCTTGAAGGAGGTGATGCTCTTCACGTTGCGCTTGCGGGTGCATTCGTCGCAGACGGTGGAATTGCCCGCGCCGATGACTGATCCCTTTGGCGGGAGTTGGGCCTCGCCGTGCAAGACCTTCACCACCAGGTCTATCACTGCGCCGATCTGGTGCGACTCGGGCGGGCAGCCGGGCATGTAGTAGTCCACGTCCACCACCTGGTCGAGGGTGCGCAGGGTGGGGAAGATCTTCGGGATGGTGATCTCGCCCTCGGGCACGTCGAAACTGGCGCGGGGGTAGATGCCGTGCGGGTTGTCCGTCGAAACGGTGTTGAACGCGGTGTGGACGATCTCTCCGGCCGGACTCAGGTTTGCCAGTCCGGGGATGCAGCCTTCGCAGGCGCACGACCCGAAGGCGACCAGGAGCTGCGATTTGCGGCGCAGCAGCCTGGCGATATGCTCGTTCTCATCGTTGCGGATGCCGCCGTTGAAGAGGGTCAGCAGGATCGAGCCGTCTTCCATGGCTTCGACATCTTTGTACTTGGCGTCCATGGCGACCGGCCAGAAGACGACCTCGAAGTTGGCGTCCACGTCCAGGATCTTCTCGTGGATGTTGAGCACGGCAATCTCGCAGCCGCCGCACGAGGCTGCCCAGTACATGGCGAATTTGGGCTTTGCGTTGTCAGTCATGCAGGCACCTCCTCTGTTTCAGACTGAGGACGGAGGACGGAAGACGGGGAATCTCCGTCTTCGGTCGTTGGTCTTCCGCCTCCTGATTTTCCCCAATTGAGCGGCCCCAGCGAACGGATCTCCTCGATGAAGGAAGCCGTCTCGCTGGCGAATTTGGCGCCCTCGGCCGCGCTGGCCCAGACCAGTTTGACCCGTTCCGGTTCGACCCCGAATCCTTTCAGCGTGCGGCGGATCAGGTGGAAGCGCCGCAGGGCTTTGTAGTTCTGTTCGAGGTAATGGCATTCGCCGGGGTGACAGCCGGTAATCATCACGCCGTCCGCGCCGCTGGACAGGGCCTTGAAGACGAAGGTCGGATCGAGGCGGCCCGAACACATCAGGCGGATCAGGCGGATGTTGGGCGGGTATTTCAAGCGGGCAGTACCGGCCAGGTCGGCGGCGCGGTAGGAGCACCAGTTGCAGGTGAAGCCGATAATGGTGGGTTCGAATGTATCGGTAGTCATAGGATTTGGCCTTTTGGGTGGTTGGTAAATGGTAATCACCAATTACCATTTACCATCACGCAGGCACTGCCTCCTCTCCAATATTCAATAAGAGAAGCCCTTCGATCTGCGCCAGCACCTGTTCGTTGTTGAAGCCGGTACCGTAAATGGCGCCGGCCGGGCAGGCGGCTACGCAGGTCCCGCAGCCCTGGCACAGTGCGGCGTTGACCTCCGAGACCATCGTATCTTCGTGGAAGCTGATGGCGTTGAACGGGCACAGGTCGTTGCAGATGCGGCAGCCGGAGCATTTCTCTTCGATCACGCTGGCCCGGATGGGTTCGAGGGCCATTTCTTTCTGCTGGATCTTTCCAAGTACGCGGGCCGCCGCGGCCGCTCCCTGCGAAACGCTGGCGGGGATGTCCTTCGGTCCCTGGGCGCAGCCGGCGATGTAAATGCCCTCGGTCATCGTGGCGACCGGGTCGAGCTTGGGATGTTTCTCGATGAACCAGCCGTTGGCCGAGCACGAGATACCGAACAGCTTGGCCGTCTCACTCGAATCCTTGCGCGGCTCCAGCCCGACCGACAGGATGACCATATCCACCGGGATGCGCCGCTGCTTGCCGGCCAGCGTATCCTCCACCTGGACGATCAGCTTGCCCTCTTCGCCGGGCAGCCGGGCCGCGTCGGTCACTTCGGCCACCTTGCCGCGCACGAAGAGCGTGCCTTCCTCCAGCACCCGCTGGTAGAACTCGTCGTAGTCCTTGAACGGGGTACGCATGTCAATGTAGAAGTTGTAGACGATGGCCCCGGTCCGCTCGTGGACCATGTGGGCGAACTTCAGGCTCTGCATACAGCAGATGACCGAACAGTGGTTGTTGAAGTTGCGGTCACGCGAGCCGACGCAGTGGATGATCCCGACCGCCTTCGGGGTGGTTTTGCCGTCCCGCAGCACGATCTGTCCGTTGGTCGGGCCGGCCGCGTTGGTCAGGCGTTCCATCTCCAGCGAAGTGAACACATTCGCCAGCCGCCCGTAGCCGTAATGGCTCACCCTGCGGGCGTCGAAGATGTCGTAGCCCGTCGCCAGGATGATGTTGCCAACCTCGATATTGATCACCTCGTCCTGTTGGGTAAAGTCAATCGCATTGGTCGGGCAGAACTTCTCACAGGCCTTGCAGGTGCCCTTCTCGAAATAGATGCAGTTGTCCACATCCATCACCGGGAACTTGGGGACGGCTTGGGGGAAGGGCGTGTAGATGGCCTTGCGGTATCCCAGCCCGGCCTCGTACACCTCGTCCACTACTTTCTTAGGGCATTTTTCCTGGCAGATGCCGCAGCCGGTGCATAAGTCGGTCTTCACGTGGCGGGCCTTATTGCGAATGGTCACGTTGAAACTGCCTACGTAACCTTCCACTTTTTCGACCTCGCTCCAGGTCAACAGGGTCACATTGGGGTGTCCGCCCACGTCCACCATCTTGGGGGTCAGGATGCAGGCCGCGCAGTCGAGGGTGGGGAAGGTCTTGTCGAACTGGGCCATGTGCCCGCCGATGGACGGTTCCCGCTCCACCATGTAGACGTGATACCCGGCGTCCGCGATTTCGAGCGCGGCCTGGATGCCGGCGATCCCGCCGCCGACCACCAGGGTGGCCGGGTTGATCGGCACGGTCATCGGTTCGAGCGGCTCGTGGTGGATCACCCGTTCCACGCCGCCTGAGACCGCCGCCTGGGCCTTGATCGTGGCGGCTTCCTTGTTGGTGTGGACCCACGAGACCTGCTCGCGGATCGAGACCATCTCGCACAGGAACGGGTTCAGTCCCGCCCTGGCGCAGGCCGTTCGGAAGGTCCGCTCGTGCAGGTGCGGTGAGCAGGCCGCCACCACCACGCGGGTCAATTTCTGCTCCTTGATGTCCTTCTCGATCAGTTCCTGACCGAGGCTGGAGCACATGAATTTATAGTCACGGGCGATGACCACGCCGCGTTCCTTGAGACGACTGGCCGCCCACTGGGCGACCTGGGCCACATCCACCGTGCCGGCGATATTCGTGCCGCAATGGCAGACGTAGACCCCGATGCGCTCCTGGACTTCGGGTTTGCTACCGTTATGTTTGGTCATTTCGCCACCTCATCTTTCTCCGCCGTCTTCGGCCCCCGGGTCGGGAGCGGTTTCGGCATGGGCAGCCCCTCCGCCTTGCGCGGGCGGGATGGAACCATCTCGATCGTTTCCGGCGCTTCCAGCCCGATCTTGCCCAGGGCCTTGCGGGCGCTGACCAGTTCGGTGCCGAAGCCGAGTTCTTTTGGCTGCAACCCGAAGGCCAGCCCCATCAACTGGGTGAAGAACACCACCGGCATCTGGTAATTGGTGCCGAAGTGCTGGTTGGTCTCGTTCTGGTAGGCGTCCAGGTTCATCTGGCACATCGGGCAGAGGGTCGCCATCAGGTCGGCTTCGTAGTTATCGGCAGAAGATACCAGCCGCCGGATCAGCTCGAAAGCGGTATCAGGCCCAATGTGGGGCATGTGTCCGCCGCAGCAATGGGTCTTGAGCGGGAAGTCAATCACCTCCGCGCCCAACGCGTTGAGCAGCATATCCAGTTCGATCGGATGTTCGTGGTCCGACCAGCGGTGTTCGTAATCGGGACGCGGCACCATGCAGCCCAGGTAGGGCGCAACCCGCAATCCGGTCAGCGGGCGGACGACCTTGTCGGCGATGTTGACCAGCCCGATGTCGTAGACCAGCACATCCAGCAAGTGACGGATGTCGAGTGACCCCGGTTTATATGAGAGACCACCGGCCGCCAGTGCCTCGTTGACCATTTTGCCGAGCTTGGGCTGTTCCTGCATGTAATAATCGGCTTTGGCGAGGTTCAGGTAGCAGGCGCTGCACGGGGCGACCACGGTCCGGTTGCCGTTGGCCTGGCGGGAGGCCAGGGCCAGGTTGCGGCTGATGAGGGCGTAGGCGGGCGTCAGGCTGATGCCGAGGTATTCGGTTGCGCCGCAGCAGTTCCAGTCTTCGATCTCTTCCAGCTCAAGCCCGACGATCTTCGCAATGGCTTTTAGCGAAGTTTCGTAAGCCCTGGCGCTGGTTTCCATGGAACAGCCGGGATACAAGAGATATTTGTTACCAGCCATTATCGGCCTCCAATTCTTTGGCTCGTTGCAGGATGGCCTTGAGCTGCTTGATGTTTTTGATCCGTTTGGGGGTAATGGTCATGCGCTGCTTGCTCAACAGACCAAGCCCCATGGGGGCCATGCTGGGAAGCCGCAGCGGGAAATGTTTCAAATAATGGCGGGTGGCCAGCCCGAACTCGAAGCCCCGCCCGTATTCTTCGACCATATCCACAAAGGTCTGTGAGAAATCGGGGGCAGTCGAATCCTGGAACAGGCGAGCCTCGATAGCCATGCCTTTGAGCGTGTACATCACATCCGCAATATGCACGTTTTGTGGGCAGCGCACAACACAGTGGTAGCAGGAGACGCAAATCCAGGGGGTATTGCTTTTCAGCGCGGCTTCGCGCATCCCGGCCCGCAGCATGGCGAACAATTGACGCGGCGTATGGTCCATATCCGCAGCGGAGGGGCAGGACCCGCCGCACGTCCCACACTGGATGCACATCTCCAACCTGGAGACGCCCGCAGTGCGTGCGGATACTTCGTCCAGCAGGGACAGGTCTTCGATCATGAGCTTTGGGATTAACTTTGGGGGATCGAGCGTTTGGGGAGTTGTCATAGGTGTCCTCTTTGTGAAATAAATACGCCACAGCCAACACCCAGGCTGTGACGAATCAATTGTGCAGGCGTCACTTCAAGTATGTGACTTTTTTCACAATCATGGTAGTACGGGATGTCATGGTTAAATTGTGACATTTGTCACAATTGGGATAATTTACTTGTGCATACAACGCAAAATATGTTATCAGGCTTGTCTATACAATATCCCCTTGGAGGCCCATTCGAGACGGGATTTTGCCTGGCAAAACCTTGATATAATCCTACCAATATCATCCGAATAGGAGCGCCAAATGAAGATCAATTTTACGATGTGGAAAAAAGCCCTCAACGTTATCCCCGATGTCTCCAAAGAAGAGTGGGACCAGCTGGATGTCGTCTCGAAATGGCTGATCTCGACCCGGGCCGCGGTGCTGATCATGACCTTCATCTCCGCCGCCCTGGCCGGTCTCTTCGCCCTGCGCGACCAGGCTTTCCGGTTCCTGCCCTGGCTGGCGCTGACCTTCGGCCTGATCCTGGCCCATGCCAGCAACAACATCTTCAACGATTTCACCGATTTCGTCCGCGGGGTGGACAAGGACAATTACTACCGCAACATCTACGGCGCCCAGCCCATCGCCAAAGGCTTGATGACCCGCCGCCAGCACCTGACCTATTTCGCGGTGACCGCGCTGGTCGCCCTCGTCCTCGGCATGTATTTGCTTTGGACGACCGAATTCAGCCCGACCGCCTGGGTGCTGCTCGGCCTCGGCGCGTTCTTCCTCCTGTTCTATACCTGGCCGCTCAAAGGGATGGCCATGGGCGAAATCGCAGTGCTGATCGTCTGGGGGCCGCTGATGATCGGCGGCGGCCATTATGTCTTGACCCATGAATGGAATTGGTTCGTCGTCATCGCCAGCCTGCCGTATGTTTTGGGCGTGACGACCGTCATCTTCGGCAAACACATTGACAAGCTCGACATGGACAAGAAAAAGGGCATCCACACCCTGCCGGTGGTCATCGGCGAGAAGGCCTCCCGTTACGCCGTCCTGGGGATGATGATCCTGCCTTACCTGATTACTGTCTACCTGGTCGCTGCCAGGTTCTTCACGCCGGTGTTGTTGATCGTTTTCCTGGCGCTGCCCGCTTTCTTGAAGATCTATCCGGTTTTCCTGAAACCCAAGCCGGAGACTCCCCCCGAAGGACAGATCGGCTGGCCGCTGTATTTTGTGGGATACGCCTTCTACAATAACCGCAAATTCGGTTCGCTCTTCATGTTCGGTCTGCTGGCCGATGTGCTGATCCGCATTTTCCTGCCGGCGTTCTGGCGCTAGAACGGAGCGGGTTATGCCCGCTCTTTTTTATGTAAAACGGACAAATGTGTCCGATTTCACAAAATAATCGTATAATTCCATTTGAAAGGAGAAAACAGCCTATGAACATTAACTTCAGCATGTGGCGCAAAGCTATCTGGGAACTCATCAAAATGGAGGACAAAAAGGAATGGGACGCCCTGGATGTCGTCTCCAAATGGCTGATCGCCACCCGTTCCGCCGTCACCACCGTGACCATCTACTCTTGTATCATTGCCGGACTTTTGGCCTGGCGCGATGACCACTTCGCCTGGCTGCCCTGGATCATCGTCACCCTCGGCCTCTTCATCGCTCACGGCACCAACAACCTGCTCAACGACTACACCGACTTCAACCGCGGCGTGGACAAGGACAATTACTTCCGCACCCAGTACGGCGTCCACCCGCTCGTGCAGAATTTCTGGACCCGCAGCCAGCAGATCCAGTGGTTCTTCGTCAGCGGCGTGATCGCCTTCCTGGCCGGGGTCTTCGCCCTGATCTACACCGGCTTCAACTCGACCGTCGTCGGGCTGTTCGTCTTTGGGGCGCTGCTGCTGCTGTTCTACACCTGGCCGCTCAAATACTGGGCGCTCGGCGAACTGGCGATCTTCCTCGTCTGGGGGCCGATCATGATCGCCGGGGTCTACTTCGTGCTGGCCGCCGGCAAGGACGGCAATTTCACCAACCTGTGGAACGTGGCCCTGGCAGGCATCCCCTTCGGCCTGAGCGTCGCCAGCATCAACGTCTCGAAGCACATAGACAAATTGAACGACGACAAGGCCAAAGGCGTGGGCACCTTCCCGGTGCGCGTCGGCCAGGCCGTTGCCCGCTTCATCAATATCGCCATGTTCCTCGTGATCTATGGCGTCATCATCTACCTGGTCGTGGACGGCTACTTCTCCACCTTCATCCTGCTGGCGCTGTTCGCCCTCCAGCGGGCGTTCTTCGCTGTCGCCGTCCTCTCGAAGCCCCGGCCCGACGGCCCGCCCCAGGGCTTCGAAGCCTTCTGGCCCACCTGGTTCTCCGGTTTCAGCTTCTACCACAACCGGCTGTTCGGCCACCTGTTCATCCTGGGCGTGCTGCTCGACACCCTGGCCCGCAAACTGCCCTTCGACCTGCCGCTCAGCGCCAACTGGCTCGGCGTCATCGCCTTCGGCATCGGCATCGTCATCGCCGGGGTGAAGTATTTCCAGGCAAAAGCGAAGAAGGCAGGGGCGTGAGGCGGAAGAAGGAAGAAGTAAGAAGTAAAAAGTATGGAGTAAAAAGTGAGAAGGAATGTCTTCCTTCTCACTTTTTACGTCTCACTTATTTTACTTTTCACTCATCACAATCTCCTCTACCTCGATCCACCCCTCGGCCCCCTCCACAATCCCCCAGCCCAGTTTCCCGTCCGGCCGCCAGAAGGCGTACTGGTTGTCCAGCCAGATGACCAATCCCAGCGGCGGATGCGGCGTCACGGGCGTTTCCAGCACGAGGGCCTCGTCCACCCAAAAAGCGGACCGGGCGGGACTCCACTCGAACCTGTACGCGTGCCATTGGGTTACGTCCACGCTGAGGCGGACCCCGTCTTCCTCGACGATGCGGCTCATCCAATGGCGGGCTTTCCGCCGTGAAAAGGGCAGCGCCAACCCGACCCTCGCCAGCCGTCCCGGCGGGAAGCGCGGCGAGCGGAAGGCCTGGGCTAAAAAGCCGTTGCCCGGTTTGTCATTCCTGAAAGATAAATGGTTTTCCCCCGAAGCGTGGAAGAACCAGACCGCGTTCGGCAGGGCCGGCAGACGCCAGGGCACACCGCCGAAGCCGAGCGACAGTCCAAACGGATCGTTCCACAGCCCGAAGCCCCACGTCCCGGGGATGGAGGCGGCCGAGGCACGCGCCCGCAGGCCCAGGGTCAGGGGCGCTTTCGAGGGGAACTTCCGCCGGGGGAGGTGGGCGTAATCGTCCAGTTGGGCCAGCCGGTATCCCCCAAATTCCCAATCGTCCAGCGCAAACCGGTAACCGTCCGCAGTTATCGAAACCGAGGCCCCCTCCGTCGCTTGTACACTGAAACTTTCTTCCATTTATCTCCATAGACCAGTAATCGTAGGGCGGGTTTGTAACCCGCCAACGGGCCAATCCGGGAAAGCGTCAGGCCGCAAGCCTGACCTACCTCTGGTTACGGTTGACCAGCCACACGCCCAGCAGGATGACCGCCCCGCCGGTCAGGGCTGCGGCGGTGACGGCTTCGGCCAGGACGAAAGCCGCCACGACCATTGCCACCAGCGGCTCGATGTAGAGGAATGCGCCGGTCTGGGCGGTGGGCAGGGCGCGCAGGGCGTCGTACCAGGCGATGTAGGCCAGCCCGGAGCAAAAGATGCCCAGGAAGGCCACACCCATCCAGCCGCCGGAGGTCAGTTGCTGGATTTCGCCCAGGCCCGGCCCGGCGAAGAGCAGGATGCCGGTGAACAGCCAGCCGAAGGTCATCACGTAGAACATCATCCGGGCGGCCGGGTGGGTCTTCAGCCCGCGCCGCGAAAGCGACGAGAACACCGCCCAGTTGAGCGAGCTGACCAGGATCAGCACGTCGCCCGGCTCGCCGAAGCGGCCGATCGCCAGCGAGGTCAGGTCGCCCTTGCTGACGACCAGGATCACCCCCGCCGCCGCCAGGATGATCCCGCTGCTTTGCGTCCAGCCGAGGCTTTCTTTCAACACCAGCCAGCCGAGCAGGGCCATAAAGACCGGCGTGGTCGCCACGATCCAGGCGGTGGTGCTGGCCTGCGAAGTGACCAATCCGGTGGATTGCAGCCACTGGTGGAAGGTGATCCCCAGGAAGCCGAGCAGGGCAAGGTAGCCCCACTCGCTGCGGTCCGGCAGAGCGAACTGCCTGCGGGCGGCGACGGCCACGCCGAGGATGACCACGCCCATCGCAAAGCGCAGCCAGACCACGGTGACGGGGGAGACATCCCGCAGGGCGACTTTGGTGGCGATGAACGACGCCCCCCAAACGATGACGGCGAACAGGGCTTCGAGATAGGTGACGAGGCGGGTCTTGGGCATGGGGGAGTCCTTTGGCGGAGGGATGGTGAATTATAAAGCAGCTATTAGCTTTTAGCTTTCAGCGATCAGCTTTCACCCTGCCCCCGTTAAGAAACGGGGTAGGAGGTTGCTCAAAATCGTCTGCCCGGACGTTTAAAATCCTTCGGCGAGACGTTTTAAATCGTCCGGTGAGACGTTTTAAATCGTCTCACCGGACGATTTAAATCCTTCGGCGAGACGATTACAAAAACACAGGCGACTGTAATCGCTGGGGAAACCAGGACTTCGGAAGTCTTTTCGATGACTCTTTGACTGGCGCACCTCCAAGGCAGATTTCCGAAGCCTCGCTGGATTTTGCCGGGAGGGGTTTTTGCTGTATACTTGTTGTTACCGCATCGAAACGGGGTGAAGGATGAACGAAGCCGATACCTGCCGAACTTATGTACTTCCGAAACTCAAGGCTGCCGGTTGGGAAGATGACCACATCGCCGAGCAGTTGGTCTTGACGCCGGGACGGATCGTGCCCATCGGCGATAGACACACCCGCAAGAGTGGTTTACGTCCTGATTACACCCTGTTTATTCGGCAGAATATCCCGATTGCGGTTGTGGAAGCCAAAGCGGATTACGCTCACCCCGCCAAAGGTCTGGCGCAAGCCATTCAATATGCTGAAATGATGGGGTTGAAGTTCGCTTATTCGACAAACGGCAAAGGGATTGTGGAACACGATTTTATTACAGGAATGGAATGCGATCTTGAGACATTCCCAAAGCCTGAGGAGTTATGGGGGAGGCTAAAAGGCACCTTCAATTTTGAAAACGACAAGGATGAGATTGATTCCCTGTCTCAATACTGGCAGGAAGTGGGCGGAAAATCGCCGCGCTACTATCAGCAAGTGGCAATCAATAAGGCGGTCAATACTGTGTTGGAAGGGCAAAACCGAATTTTGCTGACGATGGCAACCGGGACAGGCAAGACTTTTGTCGCCTTTCAAATCATCTGGCGGTTATGGAAGTCGAAGCGCAAGAAGCGGATTTTGTATCTGGCTGACCGGAATGTACTCGTAGATCAGGCTAAAGACCGCACCTTCTCGCCGATGGGACAGGCTTTGCACAAAATTTCTGGTAAAGCCGTCAAGAGCCGCGAAGTGTATTTTGCCTTGTATCAAGCACTTGCCAATCCAGTGACAAACGAAAACCTGTACGAGAAGTACCCGCGAGATTTTTTCGACCTGATCATTGTGGATGAGTGCCATCGCGGTTCGGCCAATGAGTATGGGAGTTGGCGCAAGATTTTGGAATACTTCTCAAGCGCGACACAGATTGGCATGACTGCCACGCCGAAGCGGACAGACAACGTGGACACCTACGAGTATTTCCACGATCCGATCTATACTTACAGTCTGCGCCAGGGAATTGAGGACGGATTCCTTGCGCCGTATCGTGTGTACAGGGTAATCCCAGATATAGACGCAGGCGGTTTGCAGATTGACCCCGGCGTGCTTGACCGCTTCGGCAGGGAAATTCCTGCGGGGTTGTATGGCACGAAAGATTATGAACGGCTGATCTCTTTGCTTTCACGCACAGAAGTGGTCGCAAAACATCTCACAGAATATCTCAAGCGTACCAACCGCTTCGATAAGACCATTGTATTTTGTGTAGACCAGGAACACGCCCTGGACATGCGCAAGGCATTGAATAACTTAAATGCCGATTTGTCGAGGATCCACGTTCATTATGTGGCCAGGGTGGTTAGCGATGAACACGCCGTTGGGCGTGGGCATTTGGATAACTTCCAGGACCCCGAAAAAGACATACCCGTCATCTTAACCACTTCACAAATGCTCACCACAGGCGTGGATGCGCCGACCTGCCGCAATATCGTTCTGTTCAAGCCGATCAACTCGATGATTGATTTCAAACAGATCATCGGACGCGGGACGCGGGTATCCGAAGAACATAATAAATTCTGGTTCACGATCATTGACTATGTGGGTGCGACGCAGTTGTTTTATGATCCCTCCTTCGATGGCGACCCCGTGCGGGTGACGAAGACTGAAATTGATAGCGAAGGTAACGAAACGAAGGTTGAAGATAGCGAAGAAGGGACGCTTGAAACTGAAACAGACCTGACAGGTCTTGGAGACCTGTCAGGTCTAGAATATAAATTTGGTGAGTTGCCGCGCAAGTATTATCTCGATAATGTGCAAGTCTACATCGCGGGCGAACAGGCATTTGAACTCGACCCCGATGGGAATGTGCTCAAGACGGTGGAGTTTACGGATTATGTCACGCAAAACATTCGCCGCTTGAATTTGACCGCGGAGCACTTGCGCCAGGCCTGGCCGCAAGCGGAACAACGAATCGAGATTTTGAACCAATTGCGTTCCCGCGGCATTGACCCTGACCATCTCGCCCACGTGACCCACCACGAAGAAGCCGATGCGCTGGATTTGCTTTTGCATGTGGCATATAACGCGCCGTTGGTGACGCGCCGCGAGCGGGCGGAGAAGTTGCGTCAGAAGAAGGCGAATTTCTTCAATACCTTTACACCTGCGGCACGGGAGATTTTGGATAACCTGCTGGAGAAATACGCCGATTACGGCATTGGCGAGTTCGACCAGTTGCCGCGCGTGTTGCAGGTTTCGCCGTTTGACAGGTATGGGACGACGCACGATATTTACCGTTTGTTTGGCGGTGCGGAGAAGTTGTTGCAAGCGGTGGATGAGATACAGAAGTTTCTATACGAGTGATGTCGTTGCGAGCCGCCGCTTTTGTACTTTGGCGGCGAAGCAATCTTCTGTTTGATGGAGCGCACACCAGTAAGAGGAGATTGCTTCGCCGGGGCGAACACCCTCCTCTCAACGACATATAATCGGCGGTGGATGAGATGCAGAAATTTTTGTATGAATAAACTAACCACCATGTCGTTGCGAGCCCCGCACTTTGGGGCGAAGCAATCTCCTGTTATATGGAGTACCCTCGGAAAGAGGAGATTGCTTCGGGCGGAAGTACACCGCCCTCGCAACAACTTAGGTTATAGAGATTTTTATGGCAGTTGATAAACAATACTGTGTCTACATCATGACAAATGCCCACAACACAGTGCTGTACACTGGTGTAACCAACAATTTGGCGCGTCGGGTGTATGAGCACAAGAATGGTTTGGGTAGTGCGTTTGTGAAGAAGTACAATGTTCACAAGCTGGTGTATTACGAAATTGGGAATGACGTTCATGCCACGATTGCACGGGAAAAGCAGATCAAAGGCGGTTCAAGGAAGAAGAAGATTGATTTGATCAATAGCCTAAATCCTGAGTGGAAGGATTTGTATGAGGAGATAAAGTAATTGGATGTCGTTGCGAGCCCCGAGCGGTAGCGAGTGGGCGTGTTTATCGGAGTGCTTCAGGTAAGGGGAGATTGCTTCGTCGCAAAGAGCAAGAGCGCTCCTCGCAACGACATATAAAACTGACATGTCGCTGCGAGCGCAAGTTGCGAAGCAGTCTCCTGTTTACGAGGGGATTGCTTCGTCGAGCAGAGCGCCCTCCTCGCAACGACATGATTGGAATGAGGAGATTGCTTCGGGCGGAAGAGCACCGCCCTCGCAATGATATATGAAATATGGACATGGGATAAAATAGGACAATGCCAAAGAAAACTATACAACCAGCACAACAGCAAAATTCAAAAGCTTCCCTCTCATCCCTCATCAAATCGTCGCGGGATATTATGCGAAAGGATGCGGGGTTGAATGGGGATTTGGATAGACTGCCGCAGTTGTCGTGGATACTTTTCTTGAAGTGTTACGATGATCTGGAGATGCGGCGCGAGGAGGATGCGAAGCTGGAGCGGAAGGTGTATAAGCCTGTGGTCCCTTCGCCGTATCGCTGGCGGGATTGGGCGTCGGATGAGGATAACGGGGCGACAGGCGAGGAGTTGGTCAAGTTCGTCAATGACGGGTTGCTGCCTGCGCTGCGCGGGCTGTCGGGGTCGGATGAACGCTTGAAGATAGCGGAGGTCTTCAAGGAGACGTACAGCCGCATGTTGAGCGGGTATCTGCTGCGGGATGTGGTCAACCTGGTGGATAACATCCACTTTCAGTCGAAGGATGAGATCTTTACGCTGGCGCATTTGTATGAGTCGATGTTGAAGGAGATGCGGGACGCGGCAGGCGATTCGGGCGAGTTCTATACGCCCCGTCCTGTAGTAAAGCTTATCGTAGACCGAGTCAAGCCGCGGCTGGGAGAGACCGTTCTTGATCCCGCGTGTGGCACGGGCGGATTTTTAGTCGAGTCGTATGAGTATCTCAAGCCACAGGTCAAAAAATCCACAGAGCAGGAAACGCTGCAAACGAAGACGTTGTTTGGGGTGGAGAAGAAGCCGCTGCCGTATCTGTTGAGCACGATGAACCTGTTGCTGCACGGGATCGAAACGCCGAACATCCGCCGCGATAACGCGTTGAAGAATCCGCTGAACGAGATCGGGGAGAAAGACCGCTTCGATGTGATCGTGACGAACCCGCCCTTCGGCGGCGAGGAGGAGGCGGGCATTCAGTTGAACTTCCCCGAGAATACGCGCGCCAGCGAGACGGCGCTGCTGTTCATGCAGTTCGTGATGCGCTCGCTGAGGCATGGCGGGCGCTGCGGCGTGGTGGTGCCGAATGGATTTCTGTTCGGCGACGGGGTGGCGGCGCGGGTGAAGGCGCAGATGCTGCGGGACTTTAACCTGCATACGATCATCCGACTGCCCAACGGGGTGTTCGCGCCGTATACGTCCATCCCGACTAATTTGCTGTTCTTCGATCGTCCTGGTCTCGATACGCCCTTCGCAAAAGACGCTCAGGGCTACTCGACCAGCGAGATTTGGTATTACGAGCATGTTCTCCCCGAAGGCGTGAAGAACTATACCAAGACGCGCCCGATGCAGTTCGAGGAGTTCCAGCCGATTTTGGATTGGTGGGACAACCGAGTTGAGAACGAACGCGCATGGAAGGTGCATGCCGCAGACGTGATCCAGACCAACGGTGGGGGCGACGTGGTGAGCGTCAATCTTGATATCAAGAACCCCAGTCGCAAAGAGGACTTGGAACACCTGCCGCCCGCCGAGTTGGCGGAGAGTATTCTTGCCAAGGAGAAGCAGATTGCGGTGATTATGGAAGAGATAAAGAGCTTACTGAAATGATGTCGCTGCGAGCGCTCTTTGCGAAGCAGGCTCCTATTTAACGGGACTGTCCCGAGTGCGAGGAGATTGCTTCGCCGCCAAAGAGCAAGTGCGGTGGCTCGCAACGACATGAGGTGCGTGAGTTATAATCGCCATGTACAAGAAAGGATATAAATATGGCACTGGCTAATCTTGAAAACCTGGTTGAACAGGCGCGCAATCTTTCACCTGCTGAAAGACTTTTACTGGCGTCGCGCCTGATTGATAGTGTCCGCGAACGCGATCTATCTGACGCTTTCCAGAAAAGCCAGCGGGAAGCCTTAAAAAAATCGCTTGAAAAACTGGCGAAAATGAAAGTATTCGCCGACATCAAAGACCCTGTAGAGTGGCAGAGACAAATCCGCAGGGATAGACCGCTGCCTGGACGTGGCGCATGATTCTTTTGGACAGCAACCTGATTATTTACATCACATCAGGGCAATCCCCCCAATTGACGGACTGGTTTTTAGACAATGCTCCTTCTGTGTCTGTTGTTAGCATGGTGGAGGTGTTGGGATATCATGGCTTGAAATCAAGCGAGAAAGCGGAGTTGGAAAATTTCTTTTCTCGTTTGAACGTGATCTACCCAGCAGCGGAGGAATTTCAGCGGGCGATTGAGTTGCGGCAGAAACATGCCATGTCTTTGGGCGACGCGCTGATTGCCGCCACAGCCTTGACACGTGATTTGACACTTGCCACGCACAACATAAAAGATTTTGCCTGGATTAAAGCGCTGGACGTATTTGACCCATTGGAAGAATAGAACTTCAAACACAAACTTCCGAATTCCCGCAGAATTCGGAAGTTTTCAAATAAGGTGATGATGACTAACGGCTGGCAAGAAGTTTTACTCGGTGATGTTCTGACTGAACGAAAAGAAACCCCATCTCCTGAAAGTTTGGAGAATGGCGAAGTTAGCATTGTTAGCAAGATTGGCTTCAATGAAGGGAAAATTGAACTACGTGCGGACGGCAAGACAAAAACAGGAATGATTCTTGCCTGTCCTGGAGATTTGGTTATTTCAGGAATCAATGCAACAAAAGGCGCAATTGCTATTTACCCTGAAACAGCAAAAAAGCCAATTGCGGCGACGATTCATTACGGCGCATACATTCCAAACAAAGAACGAGTTGACATTAAATATCTTTGGTGGTTTTTGAGAAGCGCTGCTTTTCGAGACATTGTTCAGGATCATATTCCTGGCGGTATCAAAACTGAATTGAAATCAAAAAGATTTCTTGCTGTGCCAATACCTTTGCCACCGTTGAAAGAACAACAACGTATTTTGGCGCACATCGAGTCGCTGGCGGCGCGGGTCAATGAGGCTCAGCGTCTGCGGGAAGAGGCAGATAGTGGATCAGAGAAGTATTTCGCAAGCGTCACAAGCCAACTATTTACTGAACTTTCAGAAAAATATGATCCAATTACTATTGGCGAAACGTTCACATTTCGGCAGGATCTAATTCGTCCCACAGATGGCAAATCAGGAAAAATTAGATTTATTGGTTTACAACATGTTGAATCAAATACTGGACGCAGAATTGGTGAAGATACGCTTTATGCTGAACAACTGACAGGAAGGAAGTTTCATTTTTCTCCTGGTGAGATTGTATATGGCTATCTCCGTCCATATTTGAATAAGGTTTGGATTGCAGATTGTGAAGGTGTTTGCTCTGTTGACCAATATGTAATTCGTCCTAACGAGAGAATTGTTGATACGAAATACCTGGCTTATTTCATGCGCAGTCCAGCATTTCTGCAAAAAGCAATCGAAATGACACACAATTTACTGTTGCCAAGATTGCGCACTGGTCTTTTGGAAAGCATTTTAATACCCGTTCCCCCGCTCGATGAACAGCGGCGCATTGTCGCTTATTTGGATGGCTTACAGGCGAAGGTCAATGCGTTGCGGGAGCTACAGGTCAAGAGCGGGGAGGAGTTGTCCGCGCTGATGGCGAGTATTTTAGATAAGGCGTTCAAAGGTGAATTATGATGATTATGCCGTTGCGAGACGGTGATCTTCCGTCGAAGCAATCTCCTGTTTCAAGAGGGGATTGCTTCGCAAAGTGCGCTCGCAATGACATCTGGGAGTTGCAGGTCAAGGGCGAGGAGGAGTTGTCCGTGCTGGATAGGGCATTCAAAGGAGAACTATGATTATTATGTCGTTGCGAGACGGTGATCTCCCGTCGAAGCAATCTCCTCTTGAGACAGGGGATTGCTTCGCAACGTGCGCTCGCAATGACATCTGGGAGTTGCAGGTCAAGAGCGAGGAGGAGTTGTCCGTGCTGGATAGGGCGTTTAGGGGATCGGCAATAGACCTGCGCAATCCCCCCTCACTTGCGGGTATAATTGCCCCCGGAGGCATTACTGAATGGAAATTACCTGGTACGGACATTCCTGTTTTCGACTTACCGAGCGCGGCCTGGCGACCGTGGTCACCGACCCGTTCGACCATGCCACGATCGGCTACGACTCGCTCAAACTCAAGGCCGATATCGTCAGCGTCAGCCATGAGGCTTCGGGACATAATTTTCTCAACGGGGTCAAGGGCTTTTCACGGGTCATTGACGGCCCCGGCGAATATGAGATCGGCAGCGTTTTTATTACCGGTGTGCAGATTGACGGCTCTGGCAAGAAAAACAACAACCACCCGCGCAACACCCTCTACGTGTTCGATTACAACGGCCTGAACATCGCCCACCTGGGCGACCTGCGCGAGGTCCCCTCGCGGAGCGAGATCGAAGCCCTGGGAAACGTGAACGTGGCCCTGGTCCCGGTGGGAGGCGGCGGGGGCCTGAACGCGGCCAAAGCCGCCGAAGTCATCAGCCTGCTCGAACCGAACATCGTCGTCCCGATGCACTTTGCCACCCCGGCAGCCAAGGTCCCGCTCGACAGCCTCGACAAGTTCCTGAAAGAAATGGGTCTGAGCAGCCACGAAACCCAGCCCTCGCTCAAGATCACCCGCGCCGGCCTGCCCGAAGAGACCAAAGTCATGGTGCTGGATTACCAGCGCGGTTAGGAGCGCCATGCACGATCCGGTGAAAGTTAAAATCTTGATGACCTGGGACATCTCGCCCGACCACGAACAGGAATATTTCGAGTTCGTGATCGGCGAATTCGTCCCCGGTGTACAGCGGCTGGGGCTTCAGCCGGTGGAGGCCTGGGCCACGATCTATGGCGATTATCCGCAGATCCAGGTGGGCCTGCTCGCCTCCGACGCGGCTTCGGCCCGCCGGATCATGAACTCACCGGACTGGAGCAATATCAGCGAGCGGCTGTTCATGTTCATCAAGAATTTTGCGTACAAGGTCGTTCCCGTACGCGGCGGGTTCCAGTTCTGAAAATTCACCACAGAGTACACGGAGTTCACGGAGATTTTATAAGGTTTCTCTGTGCTCTCGGTGGTCTCTGTGGTGAATTGATTTAACAGGTTGACGGACTCTATGCCTGCGTTCGTCCCCGGACTTCTGGCCTGGTTCCGTCAAAACGGGCGGACCCTGCCCTGGCGCGGCCACCCCGATCCTTACGCCGTGTGGGTCTCGGAGATCATGCTCCAGCAGACCCAGGTCGAAACGGTAATCCCCTACTTCGAAAAATGGATGCGTCTCTTCCCGTCGCTGGCGGATTTGGCCGCCGCGCCGGAACAGGCCGCGCTCAACGCCTGGGAGGGGCTGGGCTATTACAGCCGGGCACGCAACCTGCGCCGGGCCGCCAAAATCGTCGTCGCCGAGTATGGCGGACGACTGCCAGCGGAGGTCGAGTCCCTGCGCCGCCTGCCGGGGATCGGGCGTTACACCGCCGGGGCGATCGCCTCGCTGGCTTTCGGCCTGGACGAACCCGCCCTGGACGGCAACCTGAAACGGGTGCTGGCCCGGCTGTTCGACGTGACGGAACCGGTCAACTCACCCGCGGGCGAGAGAATCCTGTGGGAGTTGGCCGCCGAAAACCTCCCGCCCGGCCAGGCCGGGGACTACAACCAGGCGCTGATGGACCTGGGCGCGCTCATCTGCACCCCGCGTAACCCTGAATGCGCCGCCTGTCCCGTGTCGGGGTTTTGCCGGGCCTATCGAAACGGGACGCAGGCCGAACGTCCGGTGAGGGCCGCCCGCCCACCGCGGCCGCATTACACCGTCACCGCAGCCGTTATCCGCCGGGACGGGAAAGTCCTGCTGGCCCAGCGTCCACAAAACGGGCTGTTGGGCGGGCTGTGGGAGTTCCCCGGCGGGAAGCAGGAGCCGGGCGAGAACTTGCAAGAGTGCCTGGCGCGGGAGATCCGGGAGGAACTTGGGGCGGAGGTCGAGGTGGGGGCGTTCGTCGGCGAGTTCCGCCATGCCTATACCCATTTCAAGATCACCCTGCACGCCTTTGAGTGCCGCCTGCTCGACGGCGAGCCGCGCCCGATCCAGGCGCAGGCCGTCCGCTGGGCCGGGCTGGACGAGTTGGGGGATTTCCCGATGGGCAAGGTTGACCGGCAAATTTCAGGTATTATTACCAGTGATGAACGGGGATGAACGTGGGTTGGACACGGCAATCCAACCAGCATTGGATTAAGGACGGATGTTGTATGGATGAACAAGAATTGGATAGAGTGACTGAAAGAATCATCGGCTGTGAATTTTTCGCGGATATGCTTGTCGAGAACCTTGTCCTTGTGAAACTGAAAGCGGTTTCTGCGCTCAACGGCGATCACATAGCCCAGGCTTTGAACTATTTGCGGGCAACCGGATTGCCCGTTTGTTTGCTCATCAACTTTGGGCAGGCAAAGTTGCAGATTCGCCGTCTTCACCCATCTCCAAATTGGAAAAGCGCGAAGCCATAAAACGTTTTCGAACTTATCCCCGTTTATCCTCGTTCATCGCCGGTTAAATTATGACCGAAACCGATTACACCCTCGAACGCAAGCAGATGGTGGCCGGGCAGATCGCCCGCCGCGGCCTGCATGACCCGCGCCTGCTGGCCGCCATCGAAGCCGTGCCGCGCCATCTGTTCGTGGATGCGGCCAACCGTCCCTGGGCGTATGCCGACAACCCGCTGCCCATCGGCCACGGGCAGACGATCTCTCAGCCGTACATCGTGGCCCTGATGGTCAGCCTGCTGCGCCTGCGCGGCGACGAGCGGGTGCTCGAAGTCGGCACGGGGTCCGGCTACCAGGCGGCGATATTGGCGCACCTGGCGGCGGAGGTCCACACGGTCGAATTCGTGCCTGAGCTGGCCGAATCGGCCCGGCGCATGTTCGAGACGCTTGGCCTGGAAAACGTCTCCTGCCACGTGGGGGATGGTTCGCTCGGCTGGAAGGAGGCCGCCCCTTACGACGCGGTCATCGTGGCTGCGGCCGCGCCGGGGGTGCCGCGTCCGCTGCTGGGACAGTTGGCCGAGGGCGGGCGGCTGGTCATCCCGGTGGGGGGGCGCGGCTACCAGGAATTGGAGACCTGGCGCAGGCGCGGGGACGATTTTTCGATGGAGAAAGGGATCGGTGTGGCGTTCGTCCCGCTGTTGGGAGAATATGGCTGGAAATCCGGGTTTTAAGCGAAAAGTCTACGCCTACATCACCCACCGGGGGCGGCTGCTCGTGTTCCGCCACGTCCACGAACCGGAGGCCGGCCTCCAGGTCCCGGGCGGGACGGTGGAAGACGGCGAGAGCTTCGAAGCGGCTGTCTGCCGCGAGGCGTTCGAGGAGACGGGTTTGCCTGGTCTGGAACTGGTCCGTTGCCTGGGCGAGGATGTGCGGGACTGGTCGGACGTCGGCATTTTGGTGGTCCACACCCGCAAATTTTTCCACCTGCGCTGTACGCAAACCTCGCCGGAGACCTGGCGTCACACCGAGATGGACGCCTCCGACGGGAGCGGCGAGCACCTGTTCGAGTTTTTCTGGGCAAACCTGCCCGACGGCGTGCCGGAACTGTTGACCGGCCACGATATTTTCATAAACGAGTTGCTTCAAGGAGACGAAAATGCCTGGCGTGATTGAACCCGAAACCATGAACGTGGACGACCTGCCCGGGATCTGGTCCCCGGTGCAGTGGGAGTTGACCGAAGAAGAGCGCAACCGGGAGATCGAGGAACAGGCCCGGGCCAGCCTGCTTTGGGCGGTGGACGCGCCGGAGGCGATCCTGCGCCTGCTGCTGCACGAGGTGGATATCGAACGTCTCTTCGCCCAACCGGACGGTTTCGACACCGAGGCCCAGGGCGAGTGGGACGAGTCGCTGGTCACGTTCGGCTTCCGGCGCGGCATCAAGCTCGACCGGCTGACGCGGGACCGCGAGTATCTCGAAGCGATCTATAACTTTGGGGAACTGGGCTACTGGGCGGTGGAGGTCACGCCGGAGAGGGTGGTGATAGAGAGGGTGTGAAAAGAACAACCTTGCGAAGGCCTGTCCTGAAGGCGAAGCCTGAAGGATTGATCTTCGCAAGGCTGTTTAAGACTGTAAGTCGGGGGGAATTGCTGTCAAAATTGTTGCCTGCGTGTAGAGAATACTGGTAAAATAGGAGTTGAGTACTATTAGGCAAGAAGCAGATTATCTTCTTTGGAAATTTATTCTGGGAGGGTATGCAAATGGTAAGACGATGGTCCCAAAAAAGTATAGTAGCAATTGTGGTAGCTTTTATTGGACTTGCCGGTATTATTGTAACAAGCATTATCGGTCCTATTGTGACTTCGAGAGCTTTGGCAACCACTACTCTCATCCCATCGCTTACCTTTACTTCGGTCCCAATCCTGACAAAGACTAAGACACCAATATCTACATCTGTTGTAATTGAGAATATAGCTTCTCCAATGTCACCGACTTTTACAGCGACTTATACGTCTACTCCTACTCCTACTCTTACATTTACCCCTACCTTTACGTTTACACCTACCCCTTATTTCCCAGGGGATGATTGGCTTTACGGATGCGTTAGCACGAAATGGAAAATTTACCCTAATTCGGTAACTACAGTCATTAACTCAGATAATTGCTATCAAGAACCGATTGTGCTAACAGGCTCCTATTTTGTCAGCGGACAGCAACTGTCCATGTTGATGAGCGCTCCGATCCGCTCGGCTGAAACCTTTGGCCTGTTTACTCAATTGCCATCATCTGGTCAAGTCGAATTGACAGTTGATTTGGATGAACTCGAAAACGGCGAAATATGGGTGGGAATATTTTCAAAACCTGACCCGAATTCATCCGGGTTGATGCTGCTCATACCCCCCGGAAATATCAAGAACAGTGTTTTTTCGTTACGAGAGATGCCTTCCGGATTCCAAAAATATATTACAGGTCCATACTACACAGATTATGGTATCTACAAATTAAGATTTTTCTTCTCGGCAGGTTCATTGAGTTTCGGCGTGAATTTTCGCAATTACACTGAACAATATCCGCTCGCATTTTCCGAAAAGTGGCTTTTCATCGGTTACCGGGCCAAAACTGGTAATAATGACATCGAAGCAAGTTTCAGCGATTTGATCATCAGCCAAGTCGACGAATAAAATGCACAAAAAAGAGGCGGAGGCTTCAAGCCTCCGCTTACTTGTCACTCTGAGCGGAGCGAAGAGTCTTGCATATTATGCAGAGATGCTTCGCGGAGTTTACACTGAGTGAAGCGAACGTGCTCAGCATGACAAAGCAGAGTTTACGCCCGGCTCATGGTCACAAAGACCATCGGCCGGCGTTTGGTCTCATTGTAGAGCAGCGATCTCACCGTGTTAACCAGGGTCTTCTCGTCGTCCAGGCCGCCGCCGTTGACGATGGCGCCCACTTTCTTTTTGACCAGCGGGATGACTGCTTCGGCGTCTTCGGGGGAGATAAAGCCCCAGGTGATGACCTCCGGGTCGTGCAGCAGCCGCCCGGAGCGTTTGTCCAGGCTGATGTCTATGACGACGATGCCGCTGCGGGCCAGGCGCTCGCGCTCGCGCATCACGTCTGCGTCGGCTTCGCCAATGCTGCCGCCCTCGACGAAGATGTACCCGCCGGGGATGCGTTCGCCCAGGTTGATGCTGTCGTTTTGCAGTTCCACCACCTGCCCGTTTTCGACCACGACGATATTCTCCATCGGGATGCCGACCGAGTGGGCCAGCTCGGCGTGGCGCTTCAACTGGCGCAGCTCGCCGTGGATCGGCATGAAGTATTTGGGCCGCACCAGGTTGAGCATCAGTTTTTGCTCCTCCTGGCTGGCGTGGCCGGAGACATGCACCGGCAGGTAAGAGTCGTTGATGACGTTGGCGCCGCGGCGCAGCATCCGGTTGATGGTCTTGCTGACATTTTCCTCGTTGCCGGGGATGGGATGCGACGACAGCACCACCGTGTCGCCGGCCTGCAGGTCGAACTGGCGGTTGGTCCCGGCGGAAAGGCGGCCAATGATGGACGACGGCTCTCCTTGCGACCCGGTACACATCAGCACCACGTCTTTGGGATTCAAGTTGAGCGCCTGTTCGATGGAAACGAAGGTGTCATCCGGCACTTTGAGATAACCCAGCTTGCGGGCCATTTTGGCGTTGTCCACCATGCTGGTGCCGGCGAAGGCCAGCTTGCGCCCGTGCTTGACGGCCGCATCCGAGACCTGCTGCATCCGGGAGATGAGCGAGGCGAACGAGGCGATGATGATCCGTCCCGGGGCGGTATCGAAGACCTGGTCGAAGGCCGGGCCGATCACCTTTTCGGACGGGGTCCAGCCGGGGCGTTCGGCGTTGGTCGAATCGGACAGGAGCAGGGTTACGCCGCGTTGCGAGAATTCGGCCAATTTGGCATAATCGGTCGGCCAGCCGTCAACCGGCGTGTGGTCGAATTTATAGTCGCTGGTGTGGATGAGCAGCCCCGCCGGGGTGGTGATCCCCAGCCCTACGCCGTCCGGCACGGAATGGCAGACGTGGAAGAACTCCACCTGGAATTTGCCGATCTGGACCATGTCACCGGCCTGGACGGTTCGCAGGTCCGCTTTACCTGATAGGCCGTTGCGGGCCAGTTTGACCTCGATCAGGCCGCGGGTCAGGGGCGTGGCGAAAACGGGAGCCGGCGCAACGTTCAGGATGTGGTGCAGCGCGCCGATGTGGTCCTCGTGTCCGTGAGTGATGACGATCCCGCGCACCTTGTGGGATTTGTCGCGCAGGTAATCGAAATCCGGGATGATGTAATCAATCCCCAGCATGTCGTTTTCGGGGAACATCAGGCCGGCGTCCACGACGAGGATATCGTCGCCGTATTCGTAGACCATCATGTTCTTGCCGACCTCCCCCAGGCCCCCGATGGGGATGATGCGAAGTTTCTTTTCTTTTGACATTGTTTCTCCAAACTAATAGAATGATTTCAAGGTAACTGCCCAGAGGGTGCGTCGCACTCGCGGCTGGGAAGTTACAGTTCAAAATAAGCAAAAACACCCCTTGCGGGAGGGGCTGCGCAGAACCGGTATCAGGTTTTGCACAAACAAAAACTGTCTCTGTGGACAGTAAAAGTTACATCAAAAAGCCGCTGGGAGTATAGCAGGCAGGAAGGGTTTTGTCAAAGCGAAGTTTGAACGGTTCGTGTAATCCCCAGGAGACCTATCTGCGCTGCTTGCGGAGACGGTCGAGCGAGGTGTTGAACTTCAACTGCAAATTTTGGATCTGCCTATTCAGCCCGGCTATTTCGGCCCGGTCGGTGGCGGAACCTGCCTTTTCTTTAAGCGCGGCGATCTCTTGCAAGATTTCGACTTCGGCGGGCAGCACGCCTGCGCCTTTGAGCAGGGAAAAGGCCAGGCGCAGGTCTTCGGGGGTGTCGAAATAAGCCGTCAGGTCGAGCGGTTTGCCCTTGCCGGGCAGGTCGTCGAATTCGCCGCGCGCCATTGCCTCGCGAATGATGGCGTCAATCCCTTTCGCAGTTGTCAATCCGGCTCACTCTCCGAAGAGCAGTCTGCTCCATTCCTGGCGCATCCCGATGACGCTCCCCACGATCATCGCCAGCCCCATGCCGATGATCCCAAAATAGCCGGGCGCGGTCTGGATCAGGGTCACCAGGATATTGGCGCTCAAGCTGGTCAAAGCGCCCTCAGAGATCAAAAGACCGGCGTAAATGTTGAGTTCCACAATGGCCCAGGCGATCGCGCCCACCCCGCCTGCGAAGGTGAACAGGGCCAATCCCATCATCATGGGGAACTGGCGCTTGGCGATGTCCTGAGCGTGCTCGGTCTTGACGTAGAACACCATCGAGTAGGCATCGTCCCAGAGCAGGCCGTATTTTTCGCACAGGGCGTAGGTGATCTGGTCCAGGGTGGCGTGGGCGCTCAAACGGTCGAGGATGTACTTGGAAATCTTGGGATCAATCATGCGACAATTATAGAATAAAAATCAACCTTTACCATCTTTTCGAACGACGAAACAGTTTACATCTGTGCAAAGCCCGGACTCCAACGTCGGAAATGGAGTCCAACGTCTCCTGACGTTGGCCGTCAAAAGTCGGGAGACGTTTGACTCCGGGCTGGAAACGTTGGGATGTGCGGCGGCCCCGCCTGGGGTAAAATTGACCATTGATCATCCTGATTCATCCCGGAGGCTTTATGACCCGCAGATCGTTCTGGACCCTGGTCCTGCTCGCGTTATTGACAGGTTGCGCCGCCCCTGCGCCGGCTGCGACGCCCACAGCCCCGCCCGCGCCGACAGAGATACTGCCATCCCCCACCGCCCAGCCGACGGCCACAGACGCGCCTCCCACGTTTACGCCGGAGCCTTCGCCGACCGTCACCCTCACCCCGCTCCCCCCGACCGAAACCTCGACCCCCACCCTCACCCCCACCTCGACGCCCAGTATCTTCTACGGCAGTTCGGATTACACCAAGCGCGAAGACTGGGCCACCCTGAAGTTGGAGAACAACTCCGGTCAGGAGGTGAAGGTCAAGATCGGCGGGCCGGGTTTTTATACCTACATCACCTTCAAAATAGACACGATCATCGAAGTGCCCTGGGGCGGTTTCTGGTACGAAGCCTATATCGGCAAGAACGGACCGTTCAGCGGCGGGTTCTCGATCACCAACAGCGACAAGCACGTGCTGGTCTTCGAGGCCAACAAGGTGCGCTTCCTGGTCCCGTAGCCGGTCCGGGCCGATTCGCACACGTGTGTGAATCGAATCAGACACGAGTGCGAATCGAATCGCACACGAGTGCGAATCGATTCGTACACGTGTGCGAATCGAATCGCACACGAGTGCGAATCGATTCGTACACGTGTACGAATCAAATCGCACACGTGTGAGTCTACTGAAAAAAAGATTGCTCTCACTGCGAAGGAACGACACCTGCCCTCCCACCCCGTTTCACTTCGGGGACTTCGCAGCGGGCGGTGCTGGAGAGGCCGCGAAGTTTTCTTGACTAACACGAAGGAGATCTTGAAATTTGTTCGCTCAAGCCTTCGAAAGCTTAATGAACTTCTTCGCGCACTTCGCGGCCTTCGCGGTGAAAAAGGTTTTTGCAGTGGAGTCACCACTGCAAAAACCAAAGATCCCGAATTTCTTCCACCTTAAAAGGAGTTTCGATGACAGAGTTGCTTTACCAGACCGACAGTTACATCAAGGAATTCGAGGCCGCCGTCACTGCGGTGGAGGCCGAAAGCCGGGTCGTGAGCCTCGACCGGACGGCGTTCTATCCTGGCGGGGGCGGGCAGCCGAACGACCTGGGCGAGCTGGTCGTCGGCGGCGTGACCTACCCGGTGGTCAGCGTCAAGAAGCAGGGCGCGGAGGTGCTGCATTTCCTCGGCGGAGAATCCATGCTTCCCGTAGTAACGGCTTCAGCCGTTGGAAAGATTGACTGGGACCGCCGCTACAAGCTGATGCGTACCCACACCGCGCTGCACGTCCTGTGCGGGACGGTCTTCCGGGATTACGGCGCGCTGGTGACGGGCGGGAACATGGAGCCGCTGCAAGGCCGGATGGATTTCGAGTTCGAGACGCTGAGGGCTGAACTGGTGGGAGAGATCGAGGCGGCAGTCAATCGCGAAGCGGAGGCAGGCCGCGAGGTCCGGGTGAAGATCTTGCCGCGCGACGAAGCCTTCCAGATCCCGGACCTGATCCGCACCAAGATCAACCTCCTGCCGGAGGGCATCCTGGAAGTCCGCACGGTGGAGATCGTGGGCCTCGACCTGCAAGCCGACGGCGGGACGCACGTCGGGAACACGTCCGAGATCGGGCGGATCAAGGTGGCGGATTACAAGAGCAAGGGCGCGATCAATAAACGGATCTATATCGAGGTGGCGTAAACGGAATTGTGATGTAAAATATCCCATCTTAAACCAAACCTATTCCGGAGGAGAAAATGTTCAAAAAATTACCCATGCTTTTGGCAGTTGTTGCGTTATTGGCCGCAGGGCTGGCCTGTAATGCGGTCCTGCCTTCGACGCCCGGCCCGACGAGCATTTCGAATGCCCGCACGGCCCTCGACCAGGACGGCAACAACCCCACTACATCGTTTGCGCCGTCTGACGATTTCTATATTGTCTTCGACCTGAACAACGGCAAATTGGACGATGCGATTGACGCCCGCTGGTATGGCGAGGAGAATGAGGGCGATGGCCCAACGTTCATGTTCTATGAGCAGAATTATTCGCTCGAAGAGGCAGTGGCCTCTGCGCAAACCGTTTACTTCCAGATTTACAATACTGACGGCGATTGGCCGGTTGGGCCTTACAAGGTGGAACTCTACCTGAACGGGTCGCTGGTGCAAACGGTTGATTTCGAAGTCCGCTAACCGGCGGATGCGATACTTTACCGCCGTCAAGGGTTGACGGCGGTTTTTGTTAAAGCGGTCGAAGCCTGGGGTTGCCAGGTTTGATCGTTTATCTGCAATATGTCGCTTTAGAGAATCAGAGGTTTTCGAGGCCCTTTCCCGTGCGATTAAAAGCCGATCTCACTTTATTTTTCGTGGCTGTCATCTGGGGCAGCGCTTTCGTGGCCCAGCGCCTGGCAGGGATGGCCGGCAGTGTTTTTCTCTTCAATGGTGCGCGTTTTTTGCTGGCGGTGGCCGCCCTCCTGCCTTTTGCCCGTTTTCAGGCGCGGGCGGGGCGCGGCTTTTTCGGATGGGTCTTCATTGCCGGGCTGGCGATGTTTGCCGGGACGGCCTTCCAGCAGGCGGGACTGGCCCACACCACCGCCGGGAACGCGGGTTTCCTGACCAGCCTGTATGTTGTAATTGTCCCGTTTGTGCTGCTGGCGGGCTGGGGCGAGAAGCCGCGCCTGCTGGCAGTCATCGCGGTCGTGCTGGCGTCGGCGGGGGCATTCCTGCTCAGCACAGCCGGGACATTCCGCATCATGCGCGGCGATGCGCTGGAGCTGGCCGGGGCTGTTTTTTGGGCGGTGCATGTCGTCCTGCTGGGCAAATTCGCTACCCGCTTCGACCCGCTGGCTTTCTCGCTGGGGCAATTCCTGGTCTGCGGGTCGCTGAATCTTGGCGCGAGCTTCATCATCGAAGGGCCGGTTTGGGCGGATGTCACGTCTCTGGCAGCGCCGATCCTGTACACGGGAATCCTGTCGGTAGGGGTGGGCTACACCCTCCAGGTTTGGGGACAGCGCCACACCCCGCCCACCGACGCGGCCCTGATCTTGAGCCTGGAGGCGGTCTTTGCGGTGATCGCCGGCTGGCTCATCCTGGACGAGAGCCTGCTCCCGGCGCAACTGGCGGGCTGCGGCCTTATCTTTTTAGGTGTAATGCTAACGCAAGTCAAGAATGATAAATCGGGAGTAGAATTGTCGTAATCAAAGGACTCCCTATGACCGCAAAGATCATCCTGAATCCGTATTCCTGCCGCTGGAAGGCGCGTGAACGCTGGCCCGAAGCGGCGGCGGCCCTCAAAGCCGCCGGTGTGGACTTCGAAATGGTCGAGTCGAGCGGACGCGGCCACGCCACCGAACTGGCCGCCCAGGCCGTCCGGGATGGGTTCGCGCCGGTCGTCGCCGCGGGCGGGGACGGTACGGTGGGGGAAGTGGTCAATGGCCTGGCGCAGGCCGCCGGGTCCGAGAACGCACCGCTGGGGCCGTTTGGGGTGATCCCGTTGGGCACTGCCAATGATATGATCCACAACATCAATAATCCGCTCGACCTGGCGGGGGCCGCGGCTGTGATCGCAGCCGGGAAGACCCGTCCAATGGATGTGCTCCGGGTCAATGATGTTTATTTCGCCAATAACGCCGCCCTGGGCCTCGAACCGGTTGTCAGCACCATCCAGCACGAAATGGTCTGGGCGAAAGGGTTGTTCCGTTACCTGCTGGCCGCCCTGACCGGGATCATGCGCAACCCGCATTGGGACGCCAGGATTTCCTGGGATGACGGCGAGTTCAGCGGCCCGATGACCCTGGTGACGGTGGGCAACGGGGCGGTGACCGGCGGCCTGTTTTACATGACCCCGCACGCCGATCCCTTCGACGGGAAGCTAACCTTCGTTTACGGGTATCGCAAAACCAGGCTGGGGACGCTGGCGATGCTGCCGAGCGCCATGAAACCCGGCGCGGGCAGTTACGTCGAGCAGGACGATATCCATGAAATCCATGCCACCTGGTTGAAAGTGTTGCTCAAACAGCCCTCACCCGCCCATGCAGACGGGGAAATCTTCTCGAGGGGCCTGCGCGAAGCCGAGTTTCAGGTCCAGCCGGGGCGGCTGCAAATGCTGGTTCCCTGAAGGAGTCCGACGCCTTTTCACGCTCTCTGGTAGAATTGCCCCATGCGCCAGGAGCGTTTTTCTTTTCTCTGGGTCGGGATCGTCATTGTGCTGGCCGCCGCCGGGTTTGCCGGGTTGGTGTGGCTCAACCGTTTGTGGATCGCCAACCTGGGTGGGGGAGAGGCGCTCTTCAATACCTGGTACAGTCTCCAGGGTTTCCTTTCCAATCGCTTCGATCTCTACGATGAAGCCATGCTCCAAAATGCGCAGACCGCTTTTGGGCAGGGGGCCGTTTTCCCTCGTATAGACCTGCCGCTTTACCTGCTGCTCATCCAAATCCCCGCCCTGTTCCCGTCCGAATTCGTCCTGGCCCGCGCCATCTGGACCTCCCTGGCCGAGATCGCCCTGGTGACGCTGGCGGTCTTCAATCTGCGGCTCACCGGCTGGCGTCAGCGCCCGTGGATGCTGGGCTTCTACCTGGTCTTCATGCTGTTTTCGGCGCATACCGTCCTGCCGCTTCTTTCGGGCGACCCGGTCATCTGGCTGGCGCTGCTCATCACGCTGGCGCTGTGGTCGCTCCGCAACGGCAGCGACGAACTTGCCGGGGCATTGCTGGCGCTGTCCACGTTCAAATGGCAGGCTGCCGGGCTGTTCATGCTGTTCGCGCTCATCTGGGTGATGGCCCAGAAGCGCTGGCGGGTGCTGGCCGGTTTTGGCATGTCCCTGATCGTGATGGCCGGGATTGCGTTCCTCGTTTGGCCGGGCTGGTTCCTGCCCTTTGCCCGGGCCGTGACCGCCAACCTGCGGGCTGGGATCGGGTTTACGCCGGGCAGCATCATTTCCGGGATTTGGCCCGGGGTTGGCGAGGCTTTCGGCTGGATTTTGACAGCTGCCTTGGGGATCATTTTGCTGATCGAATGGGCCGGCGCGCGGCGAAAAGGTTTCCGCCGCTTCCTGTGGGCAGCGTGCCTGACTTTGGCCGTAACGCCGTTGATTGGGCTGGGTTCCAGCCAGACGGATTATCTCGACCTGTCCCTGCCGTTGACCCTGTTCCTGGCGATCGGCTCAGAGCGTTGGCTGCGGGCCTGGGGCAGCGGACTGGTTTTGGCAGGATTGCTGACCGGGTTGTGGTTCCTCGTCTGGAGGGCCGCGGCCGGCCCGGGGTCAGTGGACGAGGCGCTGTTCTTCCCCATGCCGGCGCTTACGCTGGTCGGGTTGTATTGGATCCGCTGGTGGGTGGTCCGCGCCCCTGTCGTGCGTCCCGGCTCGATCCTGGACGAAGATTTGTAGGATTTCATGCGGACGGCCGTCATCCTCATCGCCGGTATCAGTTTGCTCGCCGGGGCCATCTGGTTGCCTGTCCAGGTGCCGCCGTGGGGCGATGTGCTCATGCTCTATACCGCGGCGCGCGGCCTGCGTGAGGGGGTGAATTTGTACGACCCGGCTGGGCAAGCGGCGATGATGCAGTCTGTCTTGCCGCAGGGGGCAGCCTTGCCGTTATATGTCTACCCACCCTGGTATGCCCTGAGCGTCTTCTTTTTAGGCTGGCTCACCCCCGAACAGGCTGCCCGGCTCTGGCTGGTTCTGAACGGCGCGATGCTGGTGGCAGCGGTCTTGCTCTTGACCGAAACCTGGACAGGCCTCAAGCGAGTTTTGGCCGTTGCTTTTTCATTCCTTATGCTTCCGGTTTTGGGTCTTTTGTGGGTCGGGCAGTTTGCGCTGCCTGTGCTGCTTGGCGGGGCATTGTTCCTTTCAGGGTCGCGGCGACAATCCGCCTTACGGGTGGCGGCAGGGCTGCTCTTGATGACCTTTAAGCCGCATGTGGGAGTTTTGATGTTGGTCGTGGGCGGGTTATGGCTCCTGCTGGAGCGGAAGCCCTGGTCCCGGCGGGCTTTGGGGTTTTCTTTTGCGGGGGGGGTGATTATTTTGCTAGGCAGTTTCCTGTACGATCCATTTTGGCCGTCGAATTACCTGACAGCGTTGCGCGGCTTTGGCAACTTGGGTACATTTGTCATTTGCGATCTCTGCGCCGGGGTCTCGACCAGCCTGGTGCGCCTGTTTGCCGGCCAGCCGGATACCAGCCTGGCGGTCTGGGTCAGCGCGGGTCTCTTTATCCTGGTGAGCGGCTGGCTGCTTTGGAAGCGCATCAGCTTGCGGGAAGAAATGCCGCGTTTGACAGCCATATCTGCGACGACGATTTTGTTCATTAACCCTTACCTGATGAATTATGACTTCATAATGCTGCTATTGCCGCTGGCTTATTTAATTTCCGAGTCCGAAAAAACAGGAATTGTGGTCGCTGGGGCAGTATTTTTGCTTCCCTGGCTTGGGCTGGTTTTAGGGCAGCGGACGGCTCTGGCGCTCTCCCTGGCAGCCTGCGCATTGTTAATGATGTTTGCCTTGATCCGGGGACCATTTCGGAAAGCTGCGTTGGAATAGACCGGCATTCTTGTGCGTGTAACAATTGCAATTGAATTTCGACTTTAGCCTGGCGCTTGTGAGAAAACGACTCTGTGCTATACTCAAAACAGATAAAAATAGGCGAGGCAGGGATGAAACGAATCACTTTGCTGATAGTTGATGATCACCCTTTGTTCAGGCAAGGGGTTGTTGATGCGTTGGCGCTTGAGCCTGACTTCAATGTGATCGGCCAGGCTGCAGACGGCGAAAAAGCGCTCGAATTGTTGCGCGCTCACCAGCCGGAGATTGCCATTTTGGATGTCAACCTCCCGGGTATGAACGGCCAGCAGGTAATCCGCCAGGTTATACTCGAAAAGATACCAACCCGCATCCTTTTGCTAACCGGGTACGATGATTCGGAGCAGGCAATCCACGCCATCATGGCCGGGGCATACGGTTATTGTTCGAAAGATATCGAACCCTTGCAGCTGATGAACCTGATAAGGGAAATTTCCCAGGGAAGCTTTGTTGTTGGCGAACAGGTCTTCACACGGAACGAGGCGGATCGCTGGCTCGAAGGCCAGATGGAAAATGCCCGCCGCCCGTACAGCGAACCCGGCAGCCCCTTCCACCCATTGTCCGACCGTGAAATGGAGGTATTATCCTGCGTTGTCCGTGGGATGAGCAACAAGGAGATTGCCTCGCTGTTGGGTATCAGCCATCAAACTGTAAAAAACCACGTCACATCCATCCTGCGAAAATTTGGGGTTGATGACCGCACCCAGGCTGTGGTCTATGCCCTCAAACGAGGCTGGGTTAATTTACATGATGATCCCAATAATTCCGGAGTTTAGTCAATGGCATCTTTACCCAACCCGCCTATGGAAAAACCAGAACGCAACTTGAGCGCTGATCTGGAAGAAACCATTAAGGCATTGAAAGAAGTGACCTTGATGATCGAGCAAAGTCAGGGTGAGGTCAATAAGCTCACACAACGTAATGCGGCAATTACCACCCATCTGCAAAAAGTCCAGAGCCAGCCGGATTCGATGACACCCGACGAAATCCGTATGGCTTACGATTCCGCTCTTGATGCGCAGCAGCGATTATTTGTGATGCGCGGCCAACTCGAAAAATTACAGAATGACAAAATATACCTGGAACGAATAGAATCGTTGCTTCGGTTTACCCAGGGGATGTCGGTTAAAGCCCCCAGCCAGCTTGGGCAGCAGGCCAAGACGAACCTTGCAAGTGTTGAAATGCTGGTGAACGCGCAAGAAGCAGAGCGTCAACGGTTGTCGCGCCAGATGCATGACGGGCCGGCCCAGGCGTTATCCAATTTCATTTTACAGACAGAAATTGCCATGCGGTTAATGGACGTGGATGCCGGTCAGGCCCGGGATGAACTTGGCAACCTCAAATCCTCGGCCATGAGCACCTTCCAAAAGGTGCGCAATTTCATCTTTGAGTTACGCCCAATGATGCTGGACGATCTTGGCCTGGTGCCGACCATAAAAAAATATGCCGAAACATTCAAAGAGCAAACCGGGTTGGAGGTGACCATCAATATCTCAGGGAGTGAACGCCGCCTCGAACCTTATATCGAGGTAATGGTCTTCCGCGCATTGCAGGAATTACTGGGAAACGCGTCCCGCCATAGCCAGGCCAACCTGGTCAAAGTGCATGTGGACATGGGTGAAGCCGCTGTAAAAGTATCTGTTGATGATAACGGGAAGGGTTTCGATCCGGATGTTACAGAAAACAGCCTGGGGATAAAGTTGATCCGGGAGCGCTGCGAAATGCTCGGCGGGACTTTTGAGCTTGATACCGTTGTTGGAAAAGGGACACGCATCACCTTCGCTTTACCGGCCCGCGCAATCTAAACTTTCAAAAACGTTAGCGATGGATTTCATAATTGTAAGGCATGAAACCCCCCGCGCGCTTGAAAAAAATTACCCAATCGGTATAATAAAATTATCTCGAATAGAGAAATAATAATCAGAAAGGAGGTGAACTACCATGTTGTTCGCACCGAAAGAAAAAGGCCAAGGTTTAGTTGAATATGCGTTGATTCTTGTTTTGGTTGCTGTCGTTGTAATCGCTGTCCTTACTCTGCTTGGCCCGATCATCGCCAACGTCTTTTCCACTATCAACTCCGAAATGAGCTAATCGCTCTAAGATCGTTCTTGCAAGGTTATAGGACTCTGCTCCGGCAGAGTCCTACTTTTTTACCAATGTCTTGCAATTGTTTTGCTGTCCAGTTATACAGTATAATTCTTAACAAATAACGAACCAATCACCTAATATGATTTCGAAGAGGAGAACATCATGCGCGGTCGTGGACGGATATTCATTTTTCTAGCGTTGATATTGATAATCGGCGTAGCAGCAGTGTTTATTTTGTTCCGCGGATCAATATTAAACCCGCCGCAAGCAACCCAAGCCTCGGATATGGTCAACATAATCATCGCAGGACAAGATATCCCTCAGGGCGAACAAATTACCCAGGAAATGTTGGGCACCCTCCAGCTTCCGGCATCCCAGAGGTCGGAAGTCATGTTCCTTGAAGAACAATCTTCCTCAGTAATCGGAATGTATGCCCGCTATCCCCTGGAACCCGGCGTTGTGATTACCTCGGCCATGATTACATCGTCACGTGGAGAACTGGCAGAAAAAGGCCCCCAATGGGCGACTTTGATCCCTGCCGGAAAAGTCGCGATGACAATCCCGACGACACGCCTGGCCTCGGTCGGTTTCGGCGTGGCTGATGGTTCCTACGCCAACATCATTGCCTGTATGTTGTTCGTTGATGTTGACACCGAATACCAGACCGATTTGCCGAATCAGACTGCGGTCCTGGCTGGCTCTGGAACCCTGCCCGACCAACTGCCTTTCTGGACCATGGGCGTTGCCCAGGATGACCCGGAGACGACTTGGCCCAAAGGCCGGCTGGAGCTGGAACCGTCTATCCAGCAGTTATTCTATGTCGTCCCATCTGGAAATCAACGGCCGCGACTGGTCTGCCAGACGATAATCCAAAACGTGATGGTGCTGCGTTTGGGTGATTTCCCGCTCGACCCTGAGGCTTGGGGCGCTCCCGCAACTGGTGCCCAGCAAGACCAGCAGGGCCAACCGACAGAAACGACAAAAGCGCCAGACATTATTACCCTCGTGGTTGATCCCCAGGATGCAGTGTCATTGAACTACTTGATATATAGCGGTGCTGAACTTACCCTGACGTTGCGTAGCACCGGTGATGATAGCCTGATGGATACCGAAGCCATCGCTTTGCATAACCTGTTGAGCCAGTACAACATAACCCTGCCGGTCAAATTGCCTTATGCCTTGGGGCCAGCTATCTATGACCTGGTTCCTCCGTTGGTGGATGCGACGCCTCAACCATAACGACTATCCAGCGAACCATGGAGATTAAGGTATGAGTCCGGCAAATATTAAAGTTTTGATCGTAGACGATGTTTCTGAAACTCGCGAGAATGTTCGCAAGCTGTTGCAATTCGAAGCTGACGTTGAAGTTGTCGGCGCGGCGCGGACAGGGCGCGAAGCAATAGACCTGGCCGCTGAACTTCGACCAGATGTCGTGCTTATGGACATCAATATGCCGGATATGGATGGCATTTCTGCTACCGAGGCCATCCTCCAGAAATCTCCGTTCATTCAAATTATTATCTTATCGGTGCAGTCCGATCCGAATTACATGCGGCGGGCAATGCTTGCCGGGGCGCGTGACTTTTTGACCAAACCCCCAATGGGCGATGATTTGATTTCCGCGATTCGCCGTGCGGGTAAAATGGCCCAGCAGGAAAAATCAAAAAGCGTTCAACCCTATCCTGGCGCAGGCATTGCCACCTCGATGTCTGCGGGCATGGGAGGAATCCCGGTAACACGAGGTAAGGTAATTGTAGTTTATAGTCCCAAGGGAGGAACGGGTTGTACGACCATTGCCGTAAACCTTGCCCTGACGCTTCACAATGACGATACCCGCACCGTCCTGGTAGACGGCAATCTCCAATTTGGAGATGTTGCGGTCTTTCTGAACGAACAGGGCAAGAACACCATCCTGGACTTGACCACTCGGGCTGACGAATTGGACCCTGAAATTGTTGAGAGTGTTATGATCCGTCACGGCGCTTCGGGTTTGCATGTTCTAGCCAGTCCAACACGACCGGAACAGGCTGAAGGGGTATCAGGAGATCAATTTTCCAAACTGGCGGACTACCTGCGCCAGTTGTATGCTTATGTGGTTATTGACACCCCCTCGCTGTTGACGGATGTGACCCTTGCCGCTATTGATGCAAGTGATGTCATTGTGCTGGTTGCCACCCAGGATATCCCCTCGATAAAAAATGCCAGGCTTTTTTTGGATTTGTCAATCACTCTGGGCATCAACCGGGAACGGATTGTTTTCGCCATGAACCGATATGACAAGCGAATCGCCATTACTCCTGAACGAGTCGGAGAAAACTTGCGCCAGGCTGTGGATGCGGTTATTCCCCTTGACGAACGGATTGTTATCCCTTCGGTTAATCGCGGCGTGCCATTTGTCATTGACAATAAAGCGCAACCTGCGGCCAGAGGCATTTTTACCTTGGCTGAAAGTATTCGTAATCGCCTCTCGGTTTCCCAGGCCGACGAATTACCAGTGAAAAGATAACGATTTCTTGATAGGAGTTCGTAATGTCATTACTCAAACGGATTGAGCAAAGCCAGGGGAACAATACTGCCTCACAAAAACAACCAGCAGGAACACCCGCTGCCGGTTCTTCAGATAATTCACGGCTGTCATCGTTGCAGGCTCGTCGAGTCAACGCCCCGACAGCATCTCCTCAAGCCGGGACCTACTTCGATTTGAAAACACGCGTGCAGAATAAACTCCTGGGCGTGCTTGACCCCTCGATGGATATTACCAAAACAGACGAAGTCAAGAAAACTATCCAGGAATTGTTCGAGCAGATCCTCACCGAAGAAAACATCGTATTGTCGCGTCCCGAACGCCATCGCCTTTTTGAGCAAATTACGGCTGAAATATTGGGTTTCGGCCCCTTACAACCTTTGCTCGAAGACGAGAGCATCACAGAAGTTATGGTCAATGGCTCAAAAAACATCTACATCGAACGCGGAGGCAAAATCCACCGCGTACCGGTAACCTTCGAGAGCAATGAACATGTGATGCGCATCATTGACCGCATTGTAGCACCTCTTGGCCGTCGTATTGACGAGTCCAGCCCGTATGTGGATGCCCGCCTGCCAGACGGCTCTCGTGTCAACGCTGTAATCCCACCGATTTCACTTGTAGGCCCGACACTCACCATTCGTAAGTTTTCCAAAAACCCGATTACCGTTGAGCAATTGGTCCAATTCGGTTCCATCTCCGCTGAAGCGCTACAATTCCTGAAGGCATGTGTGGAAGCCAGACTTAACCTTGTTATTTCAGGCGGTACGGGTTCCGGTAAGACCACGTTGTTGAACATCATGTCCAGTTTCATCCCGGGCGACGAGCGAATATTGACCATCGAAAACGCAGCCGAATTGCAGCTCCGCCAGGAACATGTGGTCACCCTGGAATCGCGCCCTCCGAATATCGAAGGCCGTGGCGAAATTACCATTCGCGCCTTGGTGATCAATGCCTTGCGTATGCGCCCTGACCGGATCGTGGTCGGCGAAATTCGCGATGACGCCGCCCTGGATATGCTCCAGGCGATGAATACAGGCCATGACGGCTCAATGACCACGCTCCACTCCAATAGTCCGCGTGACACCCTTGCCCGTCTGGAAACTATGACGTTGATGGCCGGCATGGATTTGCCCGTCCGCGCCATCCGCGAACAGATCTCGTCGGCCGTGAACGTTATTTGCCACCAGGAGCGTATGCGCGATGGCACCCGCAAAGTAGTGGCGGTTACCGAGGTCAGCGGTATGGAAGGCGATGTGATCACTACGACCGACCTTTTCGCCTTCGAACAGACGGGTGTCGAAAATGGGAAAATCGTGGGGCGTTTGCGTCCAACGGGTTTACGGCCTAAATTCATGGATAAAATTGAGGCAGCTGGCATTCACTTGCCCCCCTCGATATTTGGGGTTGGAGAACGCCGCCGTTATTAGCCGGAATCTTGATTAAGGATAACCAACCTTATGTCTTCGCTCATGATGATTATTATAGTGGGTGGCGGCCTGGCCCTGGTTTTGCTGGTCGTGGGGATTGTTGTCTCCGTCTCCAGTGAACGTAGCCTGGTTGAGGATCGCCTCGGCCGGTACCTGGAAGAGAGTGGGGAGCAATCCGATGGGCGCGCGGCCGAATCCGCTTATATGGAGTGGATCAATAAGCGGGTCGAGAAATCGTCGTTCGGGGACAGGATGGCTCGTGAACTTGCCCGGGCTGATCTGAAATTAAAAGTTGGCGAATATTTCGTTTTGATCATCGGCGCAATTTTGGGCGGCGCAGCCTTACTGGGATTAATTGGCCGTGACCCCATTTCGGCGGGATTGGGCGGGATCTTGGGCGCTTTCCTGCCAAATTTCTATGTAAAGCGCCAACAAAAAAAACGGCTGCAACTCTTCAATGACCAGTTGCCGGACATGTTGAACCTGATGGTGAACGGTTTGCGGGCCGGGTACTCGACAATGCAGGCCATGGAAGCTGTCAGCAAAGAATTGCCTGCGCCCATTTGCGACGAATTCCGGCGGGTGGTTCAAGAAATGCAGTTGGGTATCCCGATGGAACGCGCCATGGAGAACTTGTTGCGGCGCATCCCCAGTGAAGACCTCGACTTCGTTGTCACAGCGATCAACGTTCAGCGTGAGGTTGGCGGCAACCTGTCGGAAATTCTGGATACTATTTCATACACAATTCGTGAGCGCATCCGCATTAAAGGCGAAATACGCGTTTTAACCTCACAAGTCAGGACATCCGGCCAATTTATGGCGATGATCCCATTTGGGCTTGTTGCGGTGTTATGGTTTGTCAATCGCGATTACATTATGACGTTCTTTCTGCCTGAGAACCTTATTTGCGGCTCCATCGCCCTGGCCGCCGCATTGTTCCTGATCATCATCGGCTATTTCGTTATGATGAAAATCGCGGATATCGAGGTGTAAAGATGAACATCATAATATGGGTAATTCTCGGCGTGGTGGTGATCGGCGGCGCGATCGCCCTGATTGTTGCCGGGTCCAGAGTCCCGAAAGACGATGACGACCCGTTAGCTTCCCGCTTGGCTGAGTTTAGCGAACGCGGGGACCTGGTCTCCCTCGAAGAAATCGAACTTTCGCAGCCTTTGATGGAGCGGGTGATTTACCCGGCGTTGCGAAGGATGGGCGAGTTTTCCGCCCGTTTTACCCCCCAGAGTCAGTTACAGGATATTTCGATCAAACTGGAAATGGCCGGCAACCCTGGTCGCATGGATGCCGGGACATTTTTCGCCCTCCGCCTCGCAACCACCCTGGGACTGCCGGCGTTTTTGGGGCTGATTTTCATGATTTCCCCATCCAGGCTGCCCATAATGCAGATCGCGTTGATCGTTGGCGGCGCTGTGATCGCTGGCTACTTCCTGCCAACCATGTTCCTGAAAAGCAAGATCGACCGGCGTCAAAAGGAAATTCGAAATGCCATGCCCGATGCCCTGGACCTCTTGACGATTTGCGTCGAAGCCGGGCTGGGTTTCGACGCTGCCATGACCAAAGTGAGCGAAAAATGGGAAAACGAGCTTGCCCTGGCCTTTGCCCGTACCATCCGTGAAATCCAGTTGGGCAAGACCCGGCGCGAGGCTCTCAAAGACATGTCTGACCGGATCGGCCTGGCGGAGTTGACTTCCTTCGTCGCCGCGGTGATCCAAAGCGAACAGTTGGGCGTCAGCATGGCCAAGGTGCTCCGCATTCAATCTGAACAGATGCGCATGAAGCGCCGTCAGCGGGCGGAAGAGCAGGCCCACAAAGCCCCGATCAAGATGATCATGCCTATGGGCCTGCTGATATTCCCGTCAATCCTGATCATCCTGCTGACACCCGCCGGCCTGATCTTTGTCAGACTCTTTAGCGACTTTATGTAAAGTGATGGGGCAGACGGCTGCGTGGGGCTATCACATTTATCACAGCCTGTGGGCCGGACTGGATTGGATTTTTCCCCCCACCTGTGGAGGATGCGGACAGCCCGGGACCCGTTGGTGTGCTGACTGTCAAACGCGCGTGATCCGACCCCGAGAACCGGTTTGTGATGTATGCGGCGTGCCTCGAGAAATTGCCGGGGTGTGTGACGGATGCAAATCCTCGCCACCCCATTATGTTTCATTGCGATCCTGGTCGGTCTTCGACCAGCCGGTTAGAGGGGCCTTGCACCGGTTGAAATATCGCCGTGATATGAGCCTGGGGGACGCGCTGGCAGTTGCGCTGAACGAACATATCCGCAGTTTAGGATGGCCGATAGAGATTGTGGCCCCTGTGCCGTTAAGCCGCAAGCGCTTGTCGGAACGCGGGTATAATCAGGTCAGCATGGTAGCTTTACCGTTGACGCTCATGTGTGGATGGGGGTATCGGCCTCAAGCGTTGAGTCGCGCGCGTGAGACCAGATCACAAGTTGGTCTGTCCAGGGAAGAACGCAGGAATAACGTCCGGGATGCTTTCGTGGCGCAGCCGTCCATCGTCCGGGGCCGGGTCGTCCTGGTTGTGGATGATGTCACTACCACCGGCGCGACCCTCTCGTCTTGTGCTCAAGCCCTGATCCAGGCTGGCGCACGGCAGGTTTACGCTTACACGGTTGCCAGGGCGCTGGCCCGGCATGGATTGAAAGATGTGTAAAGCCTATTGAGAGTGTATTACCTAATCCAACAAGGAGGAACTGATGTCAGACAAACTGCAAATTTTTACCAGAAACATGGAGATGCACGACCGTCTCGAAGACTACATCTCCAAGAAAGGCGGTAAGCTGGAACGGTTCTTGGGAAACATTGATGAAACCCGGGTCGAACTCACTTATGTTAAAACAGCCCGCAGCGCCCTTGACCGCAACGTGGCCCAGATCACTGTCCGTGGCAAGGGGTACATCATGCGGACCGAGGAGCGCGCTGAAGACATTTTTGCGGCCTTCGACAAGGCGCTCGACAAAATGCAGCGCCAGATAGACCGTTATAAAGGAAAGCGCTTCCGCGGCCGCGGCGATGGCCGGTCGGCTGCAGAAGTTGTCGAACCGGCGCTCGAAGCCGTGGCGGAAGAATTTGCTGAAGACGAAATCCCCGAGATCGCCCGCCGCAAGAAGTTTGTGCTCATTCCCATGACCGAATTGGAAGCGGTGGAGCAAATGCGGTTGATCGGGCACGATAACTTCTTCGTGTTCTTCAATGTGGAAAGCAACGCGGTCAATGTAATGTACCGCCGCCGTGACGGAAATTATGGTTTGATCGAGACCGAAGTCGGGTAAACTCTAACCGTTTTATGAAGTGCTGGCCCAGCGTACAGCGCCGGGCCAGTTTTTTTCCAGGAATAAGTTATGGAATACATTGATTTTGACGACGGTTTGACGGAAGAAGCATTTCGTCAATCAGGGATTGACGGGCAGGCTATCCAGCAGGCCGTAGCGTTGATGTTGCAGTCAATCGGGGAAGACCCCGGCCGCGAGGGCCTGAGGCGCACCCCCGAACGGGTGGCGCGCATGTTCACCGAGTTATTTTCAGGCTATCGCGCCGATTCTGTGGCCCTGGTCAACGATGCCCTGTTCGATGTCACTTACGACGAAATGGTGCTCGTGCGGGATATTGAATTTTTCAGCATGTGCGAACATCACATGCTGCCGTTCATTGGCCGGGCGCACGTAGCCTACATTCCCGATGGCAAGGTGCTGGGGCTATCCAAAATCCCCCGCATCGTGGATATGTACGCCCGCCGCCTCCAGGTGCAGGAACGTCTCACCCGCCAGATCGCGGATTTCATTCGTGACCTGCTCAAACCCCAGGGCGTGGCGGTCGTGATCGAGGGGCTGCACATGTGTACCATGATGCGCGGTGTTAAAAAGCACGACGCCCGCATGACCACCTCGGCCATGCACGGCGCTTTCAGGGCCAACCTCGCCACCCGCCAGGAATTCCTGGATAACATCTCACGCGGCGCGTCGCCGTTGCAGATTTAGTCCAACTCCCTCTCGATCTCCACCCCTACGGATTCAGCTTCCGGGACCGCGTGCGGTTTTTCGACCCGCACGCGGACTTTTTTAACGCCCGACAGGGTGAGGCACAGCCCGGCGATGTCTTCCGCCAGCGCTTCCACCGTCAGACGATGGGCCTGCTCGGCGTGCGCCGTGATCTTTTTCGCGGCTGAATCGTAATCCACGCAATCGGCGATGTCGTCCGTTTCGGCGGCGCGGCGCGTGTCGGTGTAGAGGACGACCGAGATACGCATCTCCTGGGGAGTGACGCGCTCGTGCGGGTAAATGCCGATGATGCCGGTGACTCTCAGGTTGTTGATGATGATTTTGTCCATGCGGGTAGCCAAGATATTAAGATGCGATGGTGGGCCTGGCTTTCAGCCGAGTATCCAGCAAGTACAAGGAAACCGCCAGCACGCCCAGCGCGCCGACCTGTCCCAGCCGCAGACCGCCGAGGATAAAGGCGCTGTCGCCGCGAAAGGCTTCGATGAAGAGCATCCATCCGCTGGTGAGCGCGGCGAAGAGCAGGAAGCTGGAACCGGCCGCAGGCGCGGACCGCGCCCATCGCAGCCAGAGCAGGCCGAGGGTCCCGGACGCAGCGAGCAGCTCGTAGACCGGGTAGGGATGCCGCCGCGCCTCCAATTGGTCAACTGCCCAGGGGATGGACGTTTCAGTCCCAAAAATTTTACCTTCGGCCAGGTGCGCCAGGGACAGGCCGAGGATTGTGAATGCGAAGAAGGGCGTCAGGAAGTCGAGGGTTTCCCAGGAGAGCAGGGCGTGTTTGCGGGCGTAGATGAAGGCCACGAGCAGGCTGGCGGCCCACGCGCCGGCCAGGTCGAAGATGTCGGCGTTGGGGTAGACCAGGCTGACCGGGCTGGCGATGAAGGCCTGCGGGTGGAGCGCGGCAAAGGCCAGCCGCCCGCCGACCAGCCAGGCGACGACGGCGTAAAAGACCATGTTCGAGAGTTTCTCCACGGGCTGGCCGCGTTTGCGGGCCTGGGATTCGGAGAGGTTCAGGCCGATCCACATGGCCAACAGGACGGGGATCAGGTGGCGGGGCGGGGCGAGCAGGTTTTGGTAGAAGGTCAGCATAGGCGTTGAAGGTGGCGAGACGACATGAATGTCGCCTTACTTGAGGATGTCCTCGACGCGGGCGCGCAGCAGGGCTTCGGCCATCGGGCCGCCGATAACTACTTCCTGGATGACGCCCTCCCGGTCAATGAAAAAGGAGGTCGGCAGCGAGCGGATCAGGTAGGCGTTCGCAACCTGGCCGCTGCTTTCGAGCAGCACGGGGAAATCCAGCCCGAATTCGGCCATGAAGCCGGGGATCTTGCCGGGGTCGTCCTGGTAGGCCATATTGACGGCCAGCACGGTGAAGCCTTCGGCTTTGTACTCGTCGTACACTTTCTGGATGGCGGGCATTTCGGCCTTGCAGGGTGGGCACCAGGTGGCCCAAAAATTGACCAGCACGGCCTGCCCGCGCAGGCCGGACAGCGCCACCGGGTCGCCGTCCAGGTTTTGCAGGCTGAAATCGGGGGCCTGGAATCCCTGCTGGGGGGCGGAGATGGTCCCGGCCGTTCCGGCGGCGGACGGGTCGCGGCTGGCAAAGATCCAGGCTGCGGCGAGGAGCAGGATGGCGGTGAACAGGATGCGTCTGGGGGTTTGGGAATTTAGCATGGGCGTTTTCGTGTTCCGTAATGTCGAAGAATCTGTTGCATAACTTTCTCTTTTCGGCTACACTTTTATTGTAGTTTCCCGAGGCCAAATCTTACTATGCTTTTTACCCAAATGGCGTATATCGGCGTTGATCCGTCCGGCGGGCGCAAGCCTTTCAATTATGCCGCGCTCGATGCGGACGGCAAGTTGATGGCGTTGGGGGATGGGGAGATGGAGGACGCCCTGGCCTTCATCGGCGGACAGCAGGCCGCTTTCGTGGCGGTCAACGCCCCGTCCGGGCCGAACCGGGGGCTGGTCCGCCGCCAGATGGAGGATCGCAGCCTGACGCCGCACCAGATCCGCGGCGCCGACATGCGCCTGGCGGAGTTCGAGCTGCGCCAGCGCGGAATCACCGTCAGCGGAACGCCGGGCCGTTCGGAGCAGTGCCCGGCCTGGGTCCAGGCGGGATTCGCCTTCTACCGCAAACTGGCGGGGATGGGTTTCGTCCCGTATCCGGCTGAGGACGGGACGCGCGTCTGGCTGGAGACGCATCCGTATGCCTGTTTTTGCGCCCTCCTGGAGCAGACGCCGCTTTCGAAACCCACGCTCGAAGGGCGGTTGCAGCGCCAGTTGGCGCTCTACGACCAGGGGCTGGGCATCCGGGACGGGATGGATTTCTTCGAGGAGATCACGCGTTACAAACTCGCCAGGGGCATCCTGCCGATGGAGGTGGTCTACACCCCCGAAGCGCTGGACGCCCTGGCCGCGGCCCACACGGCTTACGTGGCCGCCACCCGCCCGGACGAAGTGAACCAGGTGGGTGACAAGGAGGAGGGGGTGATCGTGCTGCCGGTCAAGGAACTAAAGGAAAAATATTAGCGCAGAACGTCCCGAAGGTTCCTGCAATTCAGGCTTGCTTGCTGCCAAAACCTTCGGGACGGTTTGTGACACCAGTTATTTCATCATTTTCCTCTGGCTGAATACAGCGCCCAGGGCGGCGTTGAGACCTTCGAGGGCGGCTTTGGTCGCGCCGCCCCAGATCAGCGCGCCGAGGTAATCGGCCAGGGTGCCGAAGTTCTTGGGGAAATACACCGCCGCCAGCCCCGTCACCAGGGCGGTCACGATGGCGATGTAGAGGATGGACTTGTCGCCGCGATGGATGACCTGCCGGGCGTAGACGACGCGCTTCTCAGGCTCGGCGGGCAACTGGTCCAGGCTGATTTCCTGGTGGGGGACGCGGATGAAGGCGTAATGTTTTACGGGCCGGACCTCCCCGGCCTCCGGCGTCTCGACGAGGTTCATCCCCGGGACGTAGGCGAATACCCGGATCATGGTCGGCGGAGGCGGCTCGGGCGTGGGCGCGCCGAAGCGGTGGCTCAGCCGCCAGACGGTATCCTTGGCGATCAGGATCTCCGAGCGGGCGCCGGAGGCCGTCATTTGTTCTTCGTTCTTCGCCAGCCACAGGTCGAACCAGGCCGAGTTGACGCTTTGGTGGGCCTCGTCCAGCCGTTCCCTCTCCTTTTCGGTCATGGACTGGTATTTTTCCCGGAGCACGGTGATCCGGCCCCGCGACCACTGGGCCAGCCCTTCCAACTCTTCCCATTCTCCGGCCAGTTTGGTCGCGCCTTCCACATCTGCCCGGAGTTTCGTGAATTCATCCAGGGTGATCGCTTTGCCTTCGAGCAGGCCGTTGGCGGTTGTGTAGAATAGGGGATGTTGCAGGTCCGGGTCGGGCAGCGCCTCGGCGGGAGGGTGCTCGGCGGTATCCACAACCGGCTTGAGTTTGTTCAGGGAATCCTTGATGGCGGTCAATTTGGCTTCGAACGTTTCCCAGGCATCCACCTGGGCTTCGAGGGTCTCCAGTTCGGCGACCGCGTCGGTGTATTTCTTCTCCTCGTCGAATTTGTCGAAGTAGGCTTTGTCGAGGCCGACCAGGGTCTTCATCAGCCCGTCGAATTTTTTGTTCAGGTCGCTGCTGATCGAGTAGTTGCGGATGCTGTTCGGCAAAGCGTTGAATTTCTCCTGGGCTTTGCCGTGCCGTTCGATCAGCACCGCGATCTTGCGGTGGACGCCGGTATAATGCTGGCCCCAGGCTGCCAGGGCGATCCCGGCCAGCAGGACCAGGATCGGCCACAGGATGAAATCGGTCACGTTGACGGTCAGGGTCACGTCCCCGGCTTTTTCGTCCGCAGGCAGGAGGTCCAGTTTGCCGCTGTATTTGCCCACCCGGCTCAAGCTGTCGGGGAAGTCCAGTTTCAGCCGCGCCCCCTTTCCTTCCGAATAGCCGTCCACGCTGACGCGGATCACCCCGCCGGTGTCGCTGCTGATGTAGCCGATTTGTCTGCTTTCTGTAATTTCGCCGGTTATTTTTTCGATGGGCAGGTAGCAGCTCCGGGAGCAGGAAAGGTCCTGCCGGATGAAGACGAACGGGAAAAAGCGGTAGACCGTCACGGTCAGGGCGCTCACGCCGGGGGTGAGCAGGGCGGCTTCCTTTTCGTCCGGGTCTGGGACGGTCAGCTCAACCGTTTTGCGGATGACGATATCGTGGGTCGCTTCGGACACGATCAGGGTCCCGGTATAGACGCCGGTTTCGGGAGTTTTATCGGGGTCGAGGGGGATCTCGAACGGCAAAATCCCGGAGGCAGGAAGGTCGAACTGCCTTTGGAGATCGAATGCCTGCAGGTACTCCTCGATTTCCAGCGTCTTCTCCCCGTCTTCGGTCTCGAACCCTGAAAACTGGAGCGAGAGCTGCAGCGGCTCGGTGGTGTTGTTCAACACCTCGAACCGGATCGCCTCGGGCCACTCGACTTCGGCCGCCGCCTCGTCCGCGAACTGGATGGCGGGGGGAGGCTCGAAGGCCCTGGCCGGTATGGTTGCCCAAAGCAGACTCACCAGTAAAACACCGCTGATCAGGACGAGCAAAGACTTTTTGGCTTTCATGGCGACTCCTCTCGATTCTGGGACTGGATTGCCGCTTTGCAGGATCAGCGTAGCATTTCAGGCTCTCCTGTAACGAACGGGAAAGAGCCTAA
>DIDQ01000096.1:0-5567 GCA_002418215.1 Anaerolineales bacterium UBA5796 | reverse complement strand
CCCGTCAAAAACGGGAGAGCCGCATTTCTTTACTACAACCGGATCACAAAACCGCAATACTCACACTTGATACTGTCCATGCCGCGCAGCACCACCTGGGAGATGTTCGCCCCGCAGGATGGACACTGGCTCGGCGCGGCTTTGACCTTGTCCACTTCGGCCTGGTCAATCGCGATGGCGCGGGTCTTGTCGAACTCCCTGGCTTTGGCCTTGTTGACCAGCGCCAGCCACTCTTCGCAGGGCTGCCAGATGTGCAAATGCAGGCGCGGGAACGGCCCGCCGGACGCCAGCCGGAGGTCAATGTGGTCTTCGTTCTTCAACAGTCCCTGCTTGCTGGTTTCCACGCCCTCCACCAGGGCCACCGGCGTCTCCCAGAGCAGGTTCTGGACCTTCTGCTTTTCGGTGGTGATGAACAGCACCTTCTTGGTCGCCACCTCCTCCTTTTGCTCGAACAGCAGGCGCTGGTCGGTCAGGTAGAGCACGCCTTCGGGGTCGTCCTTCTCTTCTTTGCCGGATTTGGCCCAGACCGCCTTGACCGCCATGATCCCGGCTTCGGTGGGCCGCAGGGTGAACTTGGCCTCGGCCAGCTCGGTCAGCATCCATTCGACAGCTTTCAAGTGTTTCGTGACCTGGTAGACCTGGTTGTCGAACGCGTCGAACATGCCGCCGATGGTCCGCTCCGCGGCGCTGACGTTGCCCTCCAGCGTTTCGACCGCCGCCCGGACCTGGGTCAGGCGCGGCCGGGCGGCGGTATGACTCTGCCCGACGAGCTGGTTCGCCTGGGTTTCGAGCGGGCGCAGCGCGGCCTGGAGTTGGGCCGACTGGCGCTCGATCTGCGAGACGATGCCCGGTTTGAGACCCGCCCACTGTTTAACGAAATCCGCGGCCTGGTCTTCGAGTTCGCTTTCGAAGGCGTAGCCGCGTTGGCGCAGGTTGGCGATCTCCTGCCCCATCCCGTTGACGGTGGTCTGGATGTCCTCGATCTTGTCCCGCAGGCTGGCCAGGCGCACCTTGTCTTGCAGGGTGCTGATGTCGAATTGCAGGCTGTTGAGGTCTTTCTGGAATTGTTCGGCAGGGCTGGGTGTGGTCATGGGTTCCTCCGGGGATGAGAATGGTAGTTAAATTATACACTTTTCGGCGCGTATCCTCTGCCTGATTCGAGCGACTGTATAACAAAAGGATGCGGGATGGTAAAATCAACCAACACTGTCCCCGAGGTAATTTATGATTTCAAACGATCTCCAAGACCGCGCCATCAACACCCTGCGCTTCCTCTCCGCCGACGCCGTCCAGCAGGCCAACTCCGGGCATCCCGGCCTGCCGATGGGGGCGGCGGCCATGGCCTTCACCGTCTGGACCCGCCATCTGCGCCACAACCCCCGCAACCCCAAATGGTTCGACCGCGACCGCTTCGTCCTCTCCGGCGGGCACGGTTCGATGCTGCTCTACTCGCTGCTGCATCTCACCGGCTACGACCTCCCGCTGGATGAACTCAAGCGTTTCCGCCAGTGGGACAGCCGCACCCCCGGCCATCCCGAATACGGGTTGACGCCCGGCGTCGAAACGACCACCGGACCCCTCGGCCAGGGATTCGCCAACGGGGTCGGCTTTGCGATTGCCGAAGCCCATCTCGCCGCGACCTTCAACCATCTCGGCCATGAGGTGGTTGACCACTACACCTATGCCATCGTCACCGACGGTGACCTGATGGAGGGAGTGGCCTCCGAGGCCGCTTCCCTGGCCGGACATCTCTCCCTCGGCAAATTGATCTATCTCTACGACGACAACCACATCTCGATTGACGGCTCCACCGACCTGGCCTTCACCGAAGACCGGGCCGGGCGCTTCGAAGCCTACGGCTGGCACGTCCAGAAGGTGGATGACGGGAACGATGTCGAGGCGATTGACGCCGCCATCTGCCGGGCAAAGGATGACCCGCGCCCGTCCATCATTATGTGCCGCACCCACATCGGGTTCGGCGCGCCGACCAAACAGGACACGGCCAAAGCCCACGGCGAACCGCTCGGCGAGGCCGAACTGGCCGCCGCCAAGGAGAACCTCGGCTGGCCGGTCGAGCCGCGCTTTTATATTCCCGACGACGTACTCGAATTCTACCGCCAGGCCGCGTTGACCGGCGCGCAGCAGGAGGCCGAGTGGCACCAGCGTTTCGCCGCCTTCCAGTCTGCCCACCCGGAACTGGCTGCCGGGTTTTCCCGCCGCGTTTCCGGCCAGCTCCCCGAGGGCTGGGACGCGGCCCTGCCCGTCTTCCCCGCCGACCCGAAAGGCATGGCCACCCGCAACGCCTCCGGCAAGGCGCTCAACGCCCTGGCGAAAACCCTGCCCGAGCTGCTCGGCGGCTCGGCGGACCTGGCCCCGTCCAACAAATCCTGGCTGGACGGCTTCCCGGTTTTTACAAGAGAGACCCCCGCAGGGCGCAACTTCCATTTTGGGGTGCGCGAGCACGGCATGGGCGGCATCGTCAACGGCATGGCCCTGCACGGCGGGCTGATCCCCTACGGGGCGACCTTCCTCATCTTTTCGGACTACATGCGCCCGGCCATCCGGCTTTCGGCGCTTTCGCACATCCCGTCCATTTGGGTCTTCACCCACGACAGCATCGGCGTGGGCGAAGACGGGCCGACTCACCAGCCGGTGGAACATCTGGCTGCTTTACGCGCCATCCCCGGCCTGACGGTGATCCGCCCCGCCGATGCCAACGAGACTTCCGCGGCCTGGCGCACAGCCATCCAAAACCGCTCCGGCCCGACGGCTTTGCTCCTGACCCGCCAGAACCTTCCGATCTTCGAACCTTCCAGCCTGCCAACGGTCGAAAAGGGGGCCTACGTGCTGAAAGATTTCGGCGACGACCCCCGGCTCATCCTGATGGCCTCCGGCTCGGAGGTGGGACTGGTGATGGCCGCCGCCGAAAGGCTTTTCGCGGAGGGTGTGCCGGCGCGGGTGGTATCGTTCCCGTCGTGGGAACTGTTCGAGAAACAGGAGCAGGCCTATCGTCAAAGTGTGATCCGGCCGGAGATCAAGGCGCGGATTGCCGTCGAAGCGGGAGTCGGCCAGGGCTGGGAGCGCTACGTCGGCGAGTCCGGCAAAGTCATCTCCCTGGAGCATTTCGGCGCGTCAGCCTCGGCGGAAACCCTGTTCGAGAAGTTCGGCTTCACGGTCGAGCAAGTGGTAGTAGCGGCTTTAGCCGCTTTTAACGGCTGAAGCCGTTACGATGAGGAGAAGAAATGAAAGTTGCCGTTGCTTGTGACCACGCCGGTTTCCCGCTCAAGGAAATGGTCATCGCTGCCGTGAAGGCGGCCGGCCACGAAGTGCTCGACCTGGGCACGGACTCCACCGGACCGGTGGATTACCCCGATTATGCCGGGAAGGTGGGCCGTGTCATCCAGGATGGAGGGGCCGGGCGCGGCATCCTGCTGTGCGGGTCGGGGGTGGGGGCCTGCATCGCGGCCAACAAGATGCGCGGCGTTTACGCCGGGATTTGCCACGACACCTACTCGGCTCACCAGGGCGTGGAACACGACGACATGAACGTGCTCTGCCTGGGGGCGCGGATCATCGGCCCCGAACCGGCAAAAGAAATTGTCGAAGCCTTCCTGGGGGCGCGCTACGTCGGGGACGATCCCGGCCAGGAGCGCCACGCCCGGCGGGTGGGCAAAGTTCGCCGGTTGGAAGGTTCACAGGTCTGAACGTTCCAAAGTTATTATTCGATCTTCAAACCTGCTAACTTTCCAACCTTATCACCAAGAAAACGAGACCACCTATGAATCCTATTGAACGTCTTACCGAACTCGGCCAATCCCTCTGGTACGACAACATCGAGCGCCGCCTTTTGGAGAACGGCGAATTTTCCGCCATGATCCAGCGCGGCGACATCCGCGGCGTGACCTCCAACCCGAGCATCTTCAACAACGCCATCGCCAAATCCAGCGATTACGATTCGGCCATCCTGCCGCTGGCCTGGTCGGGCTGGAGCGCTGAAGACATCTTCTGGCAACTGGCTTACGAAGACATCCGGGCCGCGGCTGATGCCTTCATGCCGCTCTACGAGCAGACCAACGGCGGCGACGGCTACGTCAGCCTGGAGGTCAGCCCGCACCTGGCCCACGACGTCGAGGCCACTGCGGCCCAGGCCAAACACCTGTGGGAAACGGTGGAGCGCCCCAACCTGATGGTCAAGATCCCGGCCACGGCCGAGGGCATCCCGGCCATCCGCCGCAGCATCGCCGCCGGCGTCAACGTCAACGTGACGCTCATCTTCTCGCTGGCGCGCTATGCCGAAGTGATGGAAGCCTATATCTCAGGCCTCGAAGACCGCCTCGCCAGCGGCCACAGCATAGACAAGATCGCCTCGGTCGCCTCGTTTTTCGTCTCCCGCGTCGACACCAAAGTGGACGGCCGCCTCGCCGAAGGCTCGTCCCTGCGCGGCCACGCCGCCATCGCCAACGCCAAACTGGCCTACGAAATGTTCCTGAAAAACTTTTCAGAAAAACGCTTTATCCGTTTGCAAGAAGAAGGCGCCCGCATCCAGCGCCCGTTGTGGGCTTCCACCAGCACCAAGAACCCGGCCTACCCCGACACCCTCTACGTGGACAACCTGATCGGCATGTCCACCGTCAACACCGTTCCGCCCCAGACCCTGGTCGCTTTCAAGGACCACGGCAAGGCCCAGGCCAGCCTCAACTCCGGCCTGGACGACGCCCGCCACACCATCGCGACCCTCGAAGCCATGGGGATTTCGATGGCGAATGTGACTCAAGAGCTGGAGGACGAAGGAGTCAAGGCCTTCGCTGACGCGTTTACCGATTTGCTGGCGACCATCGAAAAGCGGCGGGTCGCAGCCGAAGCGCAACTGGGACCCCTGCCTGCTCCCGTCAAACGACGCGTCGCCCGCCTGGCAGCGGATGCCGTCCCGACCCGCATCTGGTCCCGCGACCCCTCGGTCTGGACGGCCGACCCCGCCGGGCAGAAAGAAGCCAGCCTCCGCCTGGGATGGCTCGACCTGCCCAAATCCTCGCGGGCGGCGATCCCCGACATCCAGAAATTTGTCGAGGGCGTGCGCGCCGACGGGTTCACCCACGCGGTGGTGATCGGCATGGGCGGCTCGTCGCTGGCCCCCGAAGTCGTCAGCCTGGTCTTCGCCGGAGCGGATGGCTTGAACCTTTCGATCCTCGACTCGACTGATCCTGTTCAGGTGGCCGAAAAGGCCGCCTCCATCCCGCTCGACAGGACTCTCTTCATCGTCTCCAGCAAATCCGGCGGGACGGCGGAGGTGATGGCGAATTTCAACTATTTTTGGGAAAAAACCGCCGGGAACGGGGCGCAGTTCGTGGCGATCACCGACCCGTCCACATCGCTGGAGGGGCTGGCCCTGGCGCGGGGCTTCCGGCACATATTCCAGGCCGACCCGTCGGTGGGCGGGCGCTACTCGGCGCTGACCCATTTTGGATTGGTCCCGGCGGCCCTGGCCGGCGTGGACCTGTCCCGCGCCCTCGCCCGCGCCGCCTGGATGATGGATCAATCCGGGCCGAAGGTGGCCGCCCCGCGCAACC
>DIDQ01000097.1 GCA_002418215.1 Anaerolineales bacterium UBA5796 | reverse complement strand
ACTTTCTACACAGTTGCTTCGTGTCCTTATGAACTTCTTCGCGCTCTTCGCGGCCTTCGCGGTGAAAAAGGTTTTTGCAGTGGAGTCACGTGTACGATTCAAACCGCACTTCCTCGCTTCTAAAAGCGCAATTTGTCACCGCCCTGGGTATAATACCCCCTATCCCTTTGCTTCGATCACGGTGAAAAATGGATTATCTCTGGTCTCCCTGGCGAATGCCCTACATCGAAAACCACGAAAACAAGGAAGACGGCTGCGTTTTCTGCAACGTCCAGGCCATGCCCGACGGCCCCGAAAACCTGGTGGCCTGGCGGGGGCAGCGCGCCTTCGTCATCCTCAACCGCTACCCCTACACCAGCGGCCACCTGATGGTCGTGCCGTTCACCCACAAACCCACCCTCGAAGAACTTGATGCGGCCACCCGCAGCGAAATGATGGAAATGACGGTCCAGTGCATGGGCGTGCTGCGCCGGGTCTACCGCCCGCAGGCCTTCAACATGGGCGCCAACATCGGCGCGGCAGCCGGGGCGGGCATCGAGGAACACGTCCACATCCACATCGTCCCGCGCTGGGGCGGCGATACCAACTTCATGTCCGCCCTGGCCAGGACCCGGGTCCTGCCCGAATCCCTCGAAGACACTTACCGGCGCGTCAAGGAAGCCTGGGAATCCATGAAGGAATAGTCCATGCACCCTTACGCCCTCGCCCTGCAAGCCTGCCTGGCCCCGCACGCCGACCCGCTCCAGGCCGGGCCGATGAAAGCCTACATGCGCGGCCAGTTCGAATACCTCGGCCTCAAGACCCCCCGGCGGGTCGAACTGGTCAAAGCCTTCATCGCCGGACGCGGCCTGCCGGAACCCTCCGACCTGGACGCCATCGTGCGCGACCTGTGGTCGCTGCCGGAGCGGGAGTACCAGTATTGCGCCGTCGGCCTGATGGAGCGGCTGCTCAAAAAGCTCCCGCCGGGGTTCGTCGCCACGGTCGAGGCCCTCATCATCACCAAATCCTGGTGGGATACGGTGGACACGCTCGCCTCCAACCTCGCCGGCCCGCTCTTCAAACGTTACCCCGGCGAGCGGGCAGCTTACCTCCCTCGGTGGCGAAAGTCGGATGACTTCTGGCTGCGCCGGACGGCGATCCTGTTCCAGCTCGATTACAAAAAGGACACCGACTTTCCCCTGTTGTGCGACATCCTGCGCGAGAACCTCGGCTCGAAGGAATTCTTCATCAACAAGGCCATCGGCTGGGTCCTGCGCGAATACTCCAAAACGGACCCGGAGGCGGTCCGCCGTTTCGTGGCGGATACGCCCCTCGAACCGCTCAGCCGGCGCGAGGCCCTGAAATGGCTGGAAGCGAGAGGCCAATGACCCTGCACCCTGAAACCCTGCTCCGCGACTGCATCCAGGCTTCGGGCCTGCGCACCGCCCTGTGGGTGGACTTCATCAACCGCCTGGGCCTCCAGAACGTGGCCGAGATCGGCGTCTATCGCGGTGACTTCGCCGCCGAAGTCCTGGAGAAATGCCCCAGCATCGTCCGCTATTACCTGGTGGACCCCTGGCGCAGCCTGCCGGACTGGAACAAGCCCGCCAACACCGACGACGCCACCTTCGAGGGCTTCTACCAGGAGACCCTGCAAAAGACGGATTTCGCCAAAGACCGGCGCGTCGTCCTGCGCGGCAAGACGACCGAGGTCGCGGCCCAAATCCCGGACGAAAGCCTGGATTTTGCCTACATTGACGGCGACCATACCCTGCGGGGCGTGACGATTGATCTGGTCAACCTCTACCCTAAGGTGCGCGACGGCGGCTGGATCATCGGCGACGACTTTCACCCGTCCATCTGGCAGCATCCCACCGGCTTCGAGCCGACGGTGGTCTTCCCGTACGCGGTCTATTTCGCCGAAGCGGTCTCGGCCCCGATCTTCGCCCTGCCGCACAACCAGTTTGTGATCCACAAATCGGCGGGGAGCAGGTTCGGGTTCACCGACTTCACCGGCGAGTACAACAATACCGGGCTGGCCCATCACTTCGTCAAGAACGCTACCGCCCAAAATCTGAAGACGGGGTTCAACATGTTCAAGACCCTCTTCTCAGCCCTCTCGCCGTTCACGAAGGGGAAGAGGAAGTAACGCGGCATTGATGTCGCGCTAGATGGTTTCAAATAAGGAAAGTAAATTGGCTCTTCAGGTTTAAGTGGGGTGAAAACCCGCTTTACCACCGAGCACACGGAGAGCACGGAGATTTTAAATGTTTTTCTCTGTGGACTCTGTGATCTCTGTGGTGAAAAAATGGGCAACCCCATAAAATATCAAAGAGCCAGTAAATTTCAGCGACTTCGCCCGGTCTAAAAGGTGACAAACGTCAATTGTGTGAATATAACCCGGTTGGTATAGTATTAATGCTCCATTTTGGGATTGGAGGGATGGGTTATGTGGTTGAGATTGGTTTGGGCGGTTTGTCTTCTGACGATTTTTCTCAGCGGGGTACTTTACCTGCCGGCGCTGGCCGGACCCGGTTGGGTCCCAGCTGTGGATACATCTCTGTGGTCTGACGGGACCTGGTGGATCAACGCCGGTAACCTGCCGGTGGTCCAGGATCCGATGCAGGTCTTCGTAGATGGAGTGGACAAGGGGACGGCCTACGCCCTCACATTTGGCTATCAGCTATCGAGCAGTTCCTGGCCCGAGTTCGCAGTCCTCTACAACACCGGATACATCCGCCTGAAACCGCTCGACGCGCTCGATCCCTACGGGACGAGCTTCATCCTCGGACCGGGATATTGGGACAGCAACGAAAACTATTACCACAACATCCAGATTTCGCGGGTGGATATTGATACCAGCCAGGCGGAATCTGCCGATAAGATCGTCCTGTCGGTCACCGGGCAGGATTACGGGGGGATAAACCCGTCGAATCTTCAAATCACTTATTCGCTGGTTCTCCCCGTCCCCACGCCGATTGCGGCAAGAATTCAGGTGATCGAGTCTTACACAGTTATCAACCCATTTTCGCTATCTACCGTCCGCCAAACCACTCACGAAGCCTTCAAGTGGGCCCAGTTTTCGTCCATGTTCATTTCACTGGACCAGAATCCCGGAGATGGCCTCGGCGACCATGACAGCGATGGGGCCCAATTCACCGGAAAATCTGGCAAAGAATACCTTGCACAATTTACCCCCGGCAGTTGTGATCAATTCATTTTCGCCGACACTGAGACTATGAATCCCAGCCGCCTTTGGGTCCAATCCCGGCACAGCGACAATCTGGGTTGGCAGGGGAATACCCCAAACACTCTCATCCAATTGAATACACCCGGTGTTGCAGCCTCGATCATCCCTCAAGGTTATATCCAATGCGATAACAACCACGATAACGACAATGTCGGTTTGTGGATGAACAGCGAAACGGCTCCAACCACGTTTTCTGCCGGGATGACCGACTCGATCAGCTACACACTGATCGCCCAGGACAACCCGGCTGTCACTACCATTGATAACAACGCCTACGAAGTGCTTTACAACGGTTGGCGAGGCAAAGCGGACAAAAGAGCCAGCGGCGGAGGGTATCGTTATGCTGCCACCCTCGGCCAGACAACTTCCTTCACCACGGCCAAAGCTGCCACGTCGGTGGCATTCATGACTTATCGCGGACCGGATCAGGGAAAAGTTCAGGTTTACATTGACGGTAAACTCAAAGAGACCCTCGACTTGTATCGTCCAAGTCCCCAGTTCAAATTCGTCCGCGCCTACAACAATTTACCCAATACGAAACATACTCTATCGGTCAAGGTTCTGGGTCAGAAGAACGCCCAATCCACCGGCAAACAGGTCAGGGTAGACGCCTTCCGGGCTGGAGCAAGCACGGTTGATGAGAGCCATTGGTCGGTCAGTTATGGCAATTGGAGCGGGAAAACAAACTCCAAAACCTATCTCCGCAACTACCGATTCACCAGCACTAAGAATCAGTTTGTCGTGTTTACGATCTTCGGCGCGACATTCAATTGGATTACCGCCACCGGCCCGTCATTTGGAAAAGCCCAAATTTATGTGGACGGTATTCTATTTAAAACATTTGACCTGTATTCCCCTACCGTAAAATGGAAAGCCAACAAAATTATCAGCGGTTTGAGCAACAAAAAACACACCATCAAAATCCTTGTGATCGGACAACACAATCCTAAAGCGACAGGAAATACCGTTGTCTTCGATGGGTTTGTAGACCCATAATTCCCACAATTCGTCGGGTTTTCTCACAACCAATTTTTGCTATTGCCAGGAGATGACGCTATGAAATCCATAACCACGAAAGATTTCCTTGCCATTTTAGCCAGTGGTATTGGCTTGGTTATTTCTGTAATAAATATGACCCGGCAAAATCAAATTCTTGGCATCTCGGCCCTGGTCATCATCTTGATTTTGGTCACAGGTTATCTTTTTGCAAAACAAGCCAGGGATGTATTTATCTACTTGCTTGGTACCGCGATGGTCTTACTTCTCGCATACACGGTTTGGAACTGGCCTGTAACCTTAACCGTGAATTTGTACGTGGACGAAAACAATACCGGCAAACGGGAAAACTTTGAGCGGTCTGTAGGACCTGCATTTGAACTTACACTCCTTGACCGCTATAACCGGGAAAGCAAAGGTTACACGTCAGACGATGGCATTGCCAAATTCGAAGATGTTCCGGTCGGCGAATACAGCATCACTCTCCCCGAAGGCGGAAAGGTGGGCAGCGATGCAAATCGGATGAACAACAAAATCCAGATTGCTGTGACCACCACACCAACTTCGACTGCGACCCCCACCAGCACCCCAACCGCAACACCGACAATCACGCCGTCGCCGACCCCATCCAATACCCCCACACCCACGCCCCTGGTAATCGCCGATTTCGCCCGTTGTGACAATATCAATAACCTCGAGGGCTTGATGGGAGGCGCTTTCGAAGCTGGCAACAAAATAGGCATTGAATATACAGATGACAGTGAAAATGAGAAGGAACCCTGTATCGCAGTCTTGAATTACAGCATAAAGACCTGGAGTGCTTTCTGGATCAAATTCGACAACACCGATGTCAGCCAATATACGAAATTAGTCTTCGATGTCCGGGGGGATACTGCGGCAAATCCATCGAAATTCAAAATCGAGATCAAGCGTGACTGTGCGACCCACAACAATCAAACCATTTGCAATGAAGTGTCATTAAAGCGCATTGTAGGCGTCAAGACCACCTGGCAAACGATAGTGATTGACCTCAACAGCTTTGTCACTACCGGATACGCCACACCCATTTCCAATTTCTGGGATCTGGACGAACTGACGGTTGTCTTCGAAATTGACCACTCAGAAAAATCTGGTATTCTCTACATTGATAACATCAGATTTGAACAATAACCCAACTTTTCCCACGGAGGTTTCTGCATGAGCAATTCACAATTCGAACCTGTCATCCTGTCCGCGGCGCGGACGGCGATCGCCCGCTTCCAGGGCGGCCTGGGCAGCGTCCCGGCGACCCGGCTTGGCGCAGTGGTCGTCAAGGCCGCAGTCGAGCGGGCCGGCATCCCCGACCCGGCTGAGATTGACGAAGTTTTCATGGGCCACGTCGTCCCCGCCGGGCAGGGACAGGCTCCCGCCCGCCAAGCATCCATTTTCGCCGGCCTACCGGATACCGTCAGCGCGACCACCTTCAACAAGGTCTGCGGTTCGGGCATGAAAACGGCCATGCTGGCGGCCCAGGCGATCAAAGCCGGGGACGGGCAGTTATTCGTCGCCGGGGGCATGGAATCCATGACCCGCGCCCCGTATCTCGTCCCGGGCCGCACCGGGGAGCTGCGCTACGGGCACGTGGAACTCAAAGATTCGCTGCTCCACGACGGGCTATGGGACCCGTTCGAGGATTGGGCCATGGGCAACGCTGCGGATTTCATCGCCGAGGAATATGAAGTCTCGCGCGAGGCAATGGACAAGTTCGCCGCGGAAAGCCATCAGAAGGCAATCGCCGCCATAACGGCGGGCAGGTTCAAGTCCGAGATCGTGCCGGTGGAAATCCCCGGCAAGAAGGGCCAGGTGACCGTTTTCGACACAGATGAAAGTCCCCGCCCGGATACGTCCTTCGAATCGCTCTCGAAACTGCGGCCTGTCTTCCGCGCCGACGGCCGGGTCACCGCCGGGAACTCGTCCAGCCTGAACGACGGGGCGGCCGCGGTGGTGGTCGCCAGCCGGGCCTACGCCGAAGCGCACGGGCTGAAACCCCTGGCCCGCATCGTAGCCTACGGGCAGGCGGCCGTGCAGCCCAAGCGCCTGTTCGCCGCCCCGGCCCAGGCCATGCCGCGCGTGCTCAAGAAAGCCGGCTGGACCCTGGCCGACGTGGACCTGATCGAGTTGAACGAGGCCTTCGCGGCCCAGGTGCTGGCCAACGGCTACGAACTGGCCGACCAGGGCTGGGACTGGAGCAAGGTCAACGTCAACGGCGGTGGGATCGCCCTCGGCCACCCGATCGGCGCCTCCGGCTCACGCATCATCGGCACGCTGATCTACGCCCTGCAAGACCGGGGCCTGAAGCGCGGCCTGGCGAGCCTGTGCCTGGGCGGCGGCGAGGCCGTGGCGATGGCGGTGGAACTCGAGTAGTTTTTTGGTCGGATGGTCTCTTAGTCAGGTGGTTGTTTGGTCGCTTGGTCATTTGGTCGAGTGGTCGTGTGATGAGTCGTCTGGTTGGACGGTTGCTTTTGACATGGAGGCGGAAAAATGAAAATCGAGAGGTTCGAAGATATTCGTGCCGGGCAGCAGGCGCGGGAGCTGACAAACCTGGTTTACGATTTGACCAAACAAGGCAACTTCGCAAAAGATTTTCGCCTGCGCGATCAAATCCAGGGCGCTGCGGGTTCGATCATGCACAACATCGCCGAAGGTTTCGATGACGGTTCCGATGGCGAGTTCATTCACTTCCTGAAATATTCGCGGCGTTCTGCCAGCGAGGTCCAGTCGGAAATCTACCTCGCGCTGGACCGCGAATACATTAGCGGGGAAGATTTCAAACGCGTGTATGACCTGGCGACAACCACGAAGAAATCCATCAATGCCTTCATTGCCTACCTCCGTAAATCCAAACGCGGCCCAACCGCCTCACCATGAAACCAAAGACCACCTCAACAAACCATCCGACTACATGAGCACCCGACCACCAGACTACATGACCACCAAACCACAAGACAACAAGGAGAAACCATGACCATTAAAAATATCTTCATCATCGGCGCAGGTACGATGGGCAACGGGATCGCCCAGGTCGCGGCCACATCCGGCTACACCGTCACCTGCATGGACGTTTTGCCGGCCGCGCTCGAAAAAGCCAAAGCCGCCATCGGGAAGTCCACCGCCAAACTGCTCGAAAAGGGAGTCATCACCCCCGAACAGAAATCCAACGCCGACAGCATCGCCTTCGTCCCGGACATGTCCACGGTTGGCGAGGCGGATCTCGTCATCGAGGCCGCCACCGAAAACCCGGAACTGAAGTTCAAGATTTTCAAGGAAATGGACGAGAAGGCCCGCCCCGGCGTGATCCTGGCGAGCAACACTTCGTCCATCAGCATCACCAAGATTGCCGCGTCCACCTCCCGCCCTGAGCTGGTGATCGGGATGCACTTCATGAACCCGGTCCCGTTGATGAAGCTGGTCGAAATCATCCGCGGCCTGGCGACGAACGACGAAACACGCAATACTGTTTTCGAAGTGTGCGAGAAAATGGGGAAAACCCCCATCGAGGCAAACGATTCTCCCGGATTCATCTCCAACCGCGTCCTGTGCCCGATGATCAACGAGGCCATCTTCGCCTTACAGGAAGGGGTCGGCACGCCGGAAGCCATAGACCAGGTGATGAAACTCGGCATGAACCATCCCATGGGTCCGCTCACGCTGGCCGACCTGATCGGCCTGGACGTGGTGCTGTTCGTCATGGAAGTCCTGCAACGCGACCTGGGCGAGGACAAATACCGTCCGGCGTATTTGCTGAGGAAGATGGTGGATGCGGGGTGGCTGGGGAGGAAGACGGGACGAGGGTTTTACAAGTATTAAGCGATCAGCGATCAGCTATCAGCGGTCAGCATTCAGCAAAACAGGAGATGTGCATGAAGGATTTCAGGAGTCTTCAAGTTTGGGAAAAGGCGCATACACTGGCCCTGGATATTTACAAGAATACTGCATCCTTTCCAAAAGAAGAACTGTATGGTCTGACCAGCCAAATCCGCCGCGCCAGCGTATCCATACCTTCAAACATCGCCGAAGGCTGCGGCAGGGATGGGGATGCCGAACTCAAAAGGTTCCTTCTCATCAGTATGGGCTCGGCAAGTGAAGTAGAGTATCAGTTACTGTTAGCGCGTGATCTGAGCTTCTTGAAACCCGATGTTTACGAACAACTCAATTTACAGGTTGTCGAGATCAAACGCATGTTAGCCAGCTTCGTCAAAACTCTGAAAAACGGCTAACTTTACTGCTGACGGCTGAAAGCTGAACGCTTATCGCTGTCAGCTACCCGGAGGGCATCATGAAATTCGAACTGCGCGAGATGAGCATGGCCGATTACGAGGCCGTTTACGCCCTGTGGAAGGACAGCGAGGGGCTGAAACTGAGCGCCGACGACGATTCGCACGACAGCGTCAAACGCTTCCTGGCGCGCAACCCCGGCCTGAGCTTCACCGCCTGGGACGGGAAGGAGCTGGTCGGCGCGGCCCTGTGCGGGCACGACGGGCGGCATGGCTACATCCACAACCTGGCGGTGCGGCCGTCCCACCGCAAGCAGGGACTGGGCAAATCGCTGGTGGGCCGCTGCATGTACGCCCTGATGGCCATCGGCATCCGCCGCTGCCATCTGTACGTGCTGGGCGATAATGAAGGTGCGATCCTGTTCTGGAACCGGCTCGGCTGGCAGCAGCGGGTCGAGTTGATCACCATGACCCAGCCATTGGGCAGGTAGGGGTGGTAGTTGGGGATTGGTAATTTGGCAAGCGGTAATTGACGATCAGCCGTCAGGAGGGACTGGCGGCTGTTTTTTATTGCCTATTGACAATCCCATAAAAATATTTATAATATAAATAGCTTTACAACATAAACCAAAAGGAGCAAGATATGGATAAGGCCAAAATCCAATCGCTTACCGCCAACTACTCCCGGATGCAGGGACTGCGGGGAATCCCGGTCGGGGTGTTGCTCTTCTTCGTATCGTTCTGGGCCATCTCGAACCAGGGTCCGACCGCCAATTTGACCGCTCCCCTGCTGGTAACCGGGCTTGTCATCCTCGCCTACGGGGTGATTGACCGCTATTACAAGAACGCCTTCGGCCAGGTGCGGCGGACCCGCCTGCAAAGGGTCCGCGAAGTTGTGGTCTCGGTCCTGTTCATCCCGGTCGCATTGCTGGCCTTCTGGGCAGATACGGCCAACGACTGGCCTTTCAGCGCCATCGGACTGGTCTTCTTCGCGGCGATGGTTATGGAATACGTCGGCGCGACCTCTACCGTGAAACAGACCCTTTTCACCTACTGGGAAAACCTGGCTGCCGGGGTCGTCATCCTGGTTTTCAGTCTCCTCCCCCTCGTCGGGATTTCCTGGTGGCAGTGGCTGGGGGTCAGGTCGCAGTTGATTGGGGTGCTGATGGTGGTCGGGGTTGTGATCGTCGTGGCAGGGATCATCAGCCACATCCGCATCGTGCGCGCCCTGCCGCTCAGGGAGGAGTAGATGTCAACGCCCTTCGAAGCAATCGCCAACCTGGACAAATTGATCCACGAACCGGCCCGGCTGGCGATCCTGACCGCCCTGTCGGCCTGCGAAAGCGCCGACTTCATCTTCCTGCGCCGCCTGACCGGGTTGAGCAACGGGAATCTCTCAATCCAGGTTTCCAAACTGGAGGAGGCCGGGCTGGTCACGGTCCAAAAACAGATCGTGAACAGGCGCTCCAACACCAACATCAGCATCACCGAGCGCGGCGCGGACGTCACCCGCCGGTATTGGGAGCAGATCAACGCCCTCAAGCAAAATGCCGAGACGTGGAAGAACGAACAGGGCGGGTAAAAAAACGGCTCTCTGGGATTTGCCGTGATTCTGAACACGGATTACGCGGATTTCACCGAATCGCACGGATTTTTCTCGAAAAAAATCCGTGTTCATCCGCGTAATCGGTGAAACTTGTACTGAGCTTGTCGAAGTATCCGTGTCCAATTGGTTTTAATCACGACGATTCCCAATGAACCCAAAAAAAACTCCCCAGCTTTTCGACAGGCCGGGGAGTTCATCATTACGGCAAACTTCGGAAATCTTTAAGAGGGATTTCCGAAGTTTTATGGGCTTTACGGCGGGGGCAGGAAGTCCCAGGGGTTGACCTTGCTGTAATAGGTGTGCATCAGCTCGAAGTGCAGGTGCGAACCGGACGAGTTGCCGGTGCTGCCGATGGCCCCGATCACCTCGCCCTGGCCGACGGACTGTCCGCAGACCACATTGAGGGCGCTCAGGTGGGCGTAGAGCGATTGCCAGCCCGTGCCATGGTCGACCATGATCATGTTGCCGTAGCCCCAATCGTTCCAGCCGGCGTAGACGATCACGCCCGCGTCCACAGCGTAGGTGGCTTCGCCGGTTTCCCCGGCGATGTCTATGCCGTTGTGGTTGGTCTCGGGGGAGTAGTCGAACCCGGAAAGGTAATGATCGTTAGCGGGCCAGACGAAAGTCCCATAGCCGACGGCCCCGCCGTTGACCGGGTCGCAAGCCCCGGGTCCGAGCACGCCCGCCTTGGCTGGATTATCCCGCGTGACACCGATCGGCGCGCTCCACGAGATGAATTCCCGCGTCCCGCCCGGGACGATCAGCATCGTCCCCGGTTCGATGTTCGGGTTGGCATAATCCCCGACGGTGTTCGGGTCGAGGTGATTGGCCGGGAAGTTGATGATGTCTTCCGGCGTGACGCCGAAGAATTTGGACACGCCGTTCAGCCCGTCACCGGCTTGCCACTGGTAATAGGTCCCGTTGACCGGCAGGATGTTGAGTTCCTGGCCGGGGCGCAGGCGGTGCGGGTCGTCGAGCAGGGTGAAATAGTTGCCCCACAGGATGGTCTGCGGGCGCAGGCCGTATTTCTCGGCAATGCCAAAAACAGTATCGCCCGCCTGGACGACGTAGGTTGCGATTTCCTGGCGCGGGCGGTTGGGGATGGTGGTGTGGATGTTCGCCAGGCGCGGGATGCCGTTGAACCCACCCGCTGCCGGCGGTTGGACGACGCCCACATTCACCGATGGGGTCGGGGTCGGCCCTGCCGCCAGGACGTTTCTGACGTAGGCCGGGTTGGGCGCCTGCTGGTAGAACGACTGCATCAACCAGACGACCACAACGACCACCAGCAGCAACAACATATTGGTTCCCAGGCGGAGCAGGTTTTCGCCCAGGCCCATGCGGGCCAGCATTTCCAGCCAGCGAGTGAGGATGTTTGGCTCTCGGTCAGGTTGCAGGATTTCTTGTTCGGCCGCATCGTCCCCCTGGTCGGGCTGCGGCGCATCTTCCCGGAATTCGGTACTCATTCGTATCAATCTCCGCCGGGCATGATAACACGCCCAAAATCACCCGTCAAGCGGCGTGAAACCTGCGATTGGGCAACAATTTGCCAAAAGATGGGGACCCGGGTGAGGCGTACACCTGTGGTTCTCCGGTTTTGCAGGGCGCAGAAGGTCCTGGTTCCACGCTCTCGCGACAGGCAATATAAACTCTCATTTGGAGCCATTGTATTGCGCTGCAAAAATTGGGCGTTCAGGGCAATGGTCGAGCGGTAATACAATGCCAGGAAAAGGGGATCATCCGGCATTCGGATTGTCAATCAGCCTCATAAAAGTTTCAACAACCATCGGGTCGAAATGAGCGCCTGCCTGCGAACGGATATGATCCAGCACCTTTTCTGCCGGCCAAGCTGGCCGGTATGGACGGTCGGAACCCAGGGCATCCCACACATCCACCACGGCAAAGATGCGCGCAGCGAGTGGGATCTCCTCGCCCTTCAACCCGCGCGGATAACCTGTTCCATCCCATTTTTCGTGGTGGCAATATGGAATATCCAAAGCTGGTTGCAGGTAAGTGATTGGTTTGAGCAAGGCATAGGCATAGACCGGATGCTTGCGCATGATCTCCCACTCTTCCCCGGAGAGAGGCCCGGCCTTCAACAGGATGTGGTCGGGAATGCCCATCTTCCCAATGTCGTGAAGCAAGGCGCCGCGGCGTATATGGACCAATTCGCTTTCTCCCAGGCCAATGGCCCGCGCCAGACGCAAGGTCATCCTGGTGACCCGTTGCGTATGGCCTTCCGTCTCTTTGTCACGCAGGTCGAGGGCGCTCGACCAGCCTTCGATGGTTGCATCGTAAGCCATCATCAAACTCTGGTTGGAATATTGCAAGTCTGCATACAAACTGGAATTATCAATCGCGATAGCTGCCTGGGCCGCGATGGTGTTCAAAAAATCCAACCATCCGGGACTCGGGAGCAGCGGACTTCGGTGGAAGACTTCCATAACGCCTTTTACCTGGCCTTTGACGATCAACGGCACGCAGTAATAAGCGATAAAAGCCTCGGCGCTGAAAGATGGCGACCGCAAAAAATCGGTCGTCCGGGCAGACAAATCGCTGATGGTGATTGGTTTCCGTTCCAAGACAGCCCGGCCGGCGTACCCCTCGCCGATTCGAAGATGGGTATGTTGAAGCGCATTGGTGCGGAAGCCCTTCCCCGCCGCAAAATCCAACGTTAAGGTTTGATCGTTCAGGATCAGGATATTGACCGCGTCCACTTCCAACTGGAGGATAACCTGGTCGAGAATGGTCCTCAGGCTGATTTGCAGGTCGGCGCTGCCGGTAATCGCCATGTCAATTTGCCGTAATGCCTGCACTTTATCCAGGCTGCGTTGAGCTTTTTTGAATAGCTGCGCATTGGCGATGGCCAAAGCAACCCGGCCGCCGATTTCTTGAAGAAATACCTGTTCGTCAGGATCGAACGGTTTTTCACGCTCTCCCCGGCCAATGCCCAACACACCGATGAGACGGTCCTGGGCGCGCAGGGGAATGATCAAAACGCGGTATCCCGGATATTCATCGAAAAATGATCCGGCCTCCGCCAGCCCGGCCGGTCCTTCTTTCCCGCCTGACGCTTGTTCGATAAGGATCGGTTGCTCCAATCCAAAAACGTCACCGGGCGATCCTTCCTCCGGGTACAAGTGGTGTTGGGAGGTCATTATCCCCCGGATCGCTTCCGTCAATCCCGGATGGGCAGGGGAAAGGGATTCGATTTGGTTGTATGAGACGGACGCCACTTGAAGTTGATACGTATCTTCCGAGAGCAGGGCTATGGCGCAGAATTCCCCCGCCAGGGCTGCCAATTCCCGGGTTACAACTTCCACAATGGCCTGATCGTCCAGGCCAACCTCGTCAATTGCCTGCGTTATCCTGATCATCGCCTGCGAGCGGACAGAGTTGTTACGGACCTGCGCTTCTGCCAGCATTCGCTCTGTAATATCTTCCATGCTCCCTTCGTAAAAGAGCACATTCCCGTCATTATCCCGGACGATGCTGGTCGAATCCTGAACCCATATTGTGCGGTTATCATAAGATTTCAATCGAAATTTTACGCCTCTGACGACGCCTTCCCGTTCCAGCAACATATTCTCCTCGACGCGGTCATCGAGACGAACATAAGCATCATTGACATTGATTTTCATCAAGCTCTCGCGGTCTGGATAGCCCAACAACTCCACAAGAGCCGGGTTGGCATCCAGTATTTGCCCTTGCGGTGAAGTCCGGTAAAGAGCTGCCGGAATGCGGTTGAACAATCCGCGATAACGTTCCTCGCTGGCGCTCAAAGCCTCTTCGGCTTTCTTTTGATCGGTGATGTCCATCAAAATGGCGGTAAAAATCTTCTGCCCGCTTTCGACATGGAGAGAGATGCCAACCGATGCGGGGAACTCTGCGCCGTTCTTGCGCCGGCCAGCGACTTCCCTGCGGCTCATCCCTGAGATACTGGTTTTCGGGGAATGGGCAAAACCTTGCACATGCTGATGGTGGTCTTCGACAAAAATTAACGGTATCAACACGCCGAGCGGTCGTCCCAAAACTTCTTCAGCTCGATAATCGAATATTTTCTCCGCCTCGCGGTTGAAAAGGATAATATTTTGGGCTTCATCAATAACGATGATGGCCTCAGCCGCATTTTCGAGAATATTGGACAAACGGGACTCACTCCGTTGCAATGCTTCCTCTGCCCGCTTACGTTCGTTGTATTCCAGTTGCAGCTTCCGGTTTATTTCCTCCAGGTTTTTCGTGCGCTCCAGGATTCGGCCTTCCAGTTCGTCGAGGGTCGTTTGCAGTGCAGCTTCCGCCTCCTTTCGTTTTGCGATATGCCGCGCCATCGGGCGGAAGGAAAATACATAAACGACAGGGAAGACCAGGATGACGAGCAGGGCGGAATCGATCACGGCTTTGGCCCACTCGGGACCCGGCGTCAGGAATGAAATGATCCCCATGATCATCAGTTCAGCAGTGAAGACTGTAGCAATGACGATCAGTAAAAACCGCATCGGTGATGAGAGCTTCGTCTCATCGCTGGGGTCACGCAAAATACACCTCCGGTATGAATTTAACTCTCCGGGTATTGGCGAGGAGGTTTCTGTGAAAACTGCCAAAGGCTCCAAAGGATTATAGGGCGGGCATTTTGGCTTAGGGATTATAGTTACATATCAATGGATCGAAATTATCAAAAGCGTTAAGCCCGCCCCGGTTATTCGGTAGACTTTATTGGTAATTGCAAAAACGTCCCGAAGGAGCCTGGCCCTGAGCTTGCCGAAGGAGCCTTGCCCTGAGCTTGCCGAAGGGTTGCCGCCAGCACATCAAACCGCCCAGAAAAACCTTCGGGGCGGTGCTCGCAGTTTATTGCCGATAATGTCCAATAACAATGCCGGGGGAGGGGCGCAACCGCCAGGCCAGGGCCAGACCGGTTTGGCGGCGGCAGGCTCCCGGTCCAGGCGCGCACCGGATTATCGTCCAGTTGAGTCCGGGCGAATAGGCGATTCGGCCTATTGGCGAATGCGCCACGCGGCTCTTCAAACCTTTGGGATTGGTCCATAAAATAGGACTAACCTTATCTGAGACGCCTATGACGACAACCATTCCTTTTCTATCGGCAAACCTTTCCTGTGATGAGGCCTTGCAATCGGCCAAGAGACGACTGTCACGGGCAGGTCTGCGCGCCCAGCAAACTTTCGACCTGCACACGGCCAGGTTGTCCTTGCCTGACTGCCCCTGCCCGCGCCATGGGACGGATATCTGTGATTGCCAGATGGTGGTTTTGATGGTCTATGGCGAGGCAGCCGAACCCGCGACGTTGATCTTACACGGGAACGGCGGCATAACCTGGTTTTCACTGGTGGAGCAGCCGGTCAACAGGAAAACGGCGCTGTCCATCCAACAGGCGCTGGGAATCGAAACACCTGTCGAGCGATAGGCCAAATTGCCCGTTAGGCTGTGATGGGTTGCGTTTGGATGGGCGAGAAAAGTTTCCTGAAATTAGCTCCAGCCAGCTACCGGAGGAAAATATAAAAGGGCTTATGCCTTTAGGCTCTATCCGAAAATTCTTTAACGCAAAGCCACAAAGTCGCAAAGACGCAAAGGGATTCTTTTTTGGAAGTTTTTTGGCATTTCCACTTCGTCAAAAGGGAGAAATCGAGTTCCCGGCGCAGTAAACAATCGGGGTCCGCAGGCGTCAATAGACTGATGGATGCATATTTTCCTTATTGGTCACGTCAGGAGGCTTATGAGTTCGAAATCGAAACGACAGCAAGCGCGGGAACGCAATCGCCGGAAGAAATTGGTCACCTCCCTCATTTGGGGCGGGATCGGTGTGGCTGTTATTGCAGTCATCGGAGTTGTCTTCTGGCAGGGGGCGAAACCCGCAGCCGGAGATTCCATCCCTGTGATGGCAGATACATCCCACATCCCCACCGGCGACGACCCCGGACCCTATAATTCCGACCCGCCGACTTCCGGGAGGCACTACGCCGAGGAACTGGAGGCCGGCTTTTACGAAACCAATGATTACCAATTCCCCGCCGGCTATCTCGTCCACAACCTGGAACATGGGTACGTCATCTTTTGGTACAACTGCAACCTGCTCGACGAAGCGGCCTGCTCGGAGTTGAAAAGCCGGATCCGGTCCGTGATGGACGACCTGGGCGGCGTAAAGCTGATCGCCTACCCCTGGCCTTCGATTGATGTCCCGCTGGTGATGACTTCCTGGGGGCGGTTGCAAAAGTTCGCATCCTTCGATGACGGCCAGGCCAAAGCCTTCTACCGCGCCAACCTGAACCGCGCCCCCGAGCCCAACGCGCCCTAAAACGACCGTATCCTCGGTTTGGGTCCCGCAAGTTTCCCCGCCGCTGGATACGGGTGAAAGGGGAAAGCCAGAATCCGCTAATCTTTGCGAAGCCTCGCTAACCTTCCCAAAAATTAGCTTGGCGGCAGCCTTCGAGACGGTTTCCATGACGATTGTTCGGGGAAAATGATTGCCATTGGAAACCGGAATAGTTACATTCGTCAGTCGCACTGGGAAACAAAGAACTGTATAATAATTTTCGATGGCAGAAACCAGAAGGACCGCGCCCAGATTCAACTGGATCGGCATCCGGGAACGGATTTTCGACCTGGTATCGTCCGTCCCGGTGCGGATAAAGATCATCGGGATCATGGTTCTACCCTTGTTGATCCTGGGCTTTGCCTTGAATTACTGGGTTCGGACAGGGTTATCGGATTGGCTGTCATATCTGCTGTCCGATGAGCGGGTTCAAATCGCCATGGAAGCGGGCAGTCGCAGTGTCGTTCTTGTGACGGCGCTGGCAGCCGTTCTATCCATTTTGCTCACATTTTTGTTGATGCTGTCATTAACGCAACCGCTCCTGGAATTGAGACAGGTCGCCCAAAAGGTTGCCAACGGCGATCTCGCTTTCCGAGCTCAGATCCGGGCCAGGGACGAAGTTGGTGAAGTAGCAGACTCGGTAAACCAGATGATTGACCACCTGGTGAGCAGCCAGCAAAAACTGGAACGGACGAACCGGCGATTGGAAGCGATCAACAGGGTCGCCCTGGCTGCCAGCCGCGGTTCGAGCCTGCAAGATATATTAGATGTCTCATTGAAATCCATGCTATCAGAAATGGGATTCGAAATCGGCTGGATCTATTTACAGGATGAACATAAGGGAGAGACCGGTTTTAGCCTTGCCTGCGTCAAAGGTGTACCAGCCGGGATAGAAGAGAGCCTGCGGAACGAGGCCATCGGCCCCTGCGCCTGCCAGAAAAACCTGCTGGCCGATAAACTTGGAGCAAATGCCATCGTGAGAAAATGCAGAAGGTTCAGTCACGATATGCTGCCGGATGGCATCTCTGATTTTCACGTCACAATTCCCCTCTCGACCCATGAACGCAAAATTGGGGTAATCAGTATGCTTTGTTCGAAAGGGCGTGAGTTATCATCAAACGACCTGGAAACGCTTACAACGATCGGGAAGCAAATCTCTGAATTCATCTCGAACACCTGGCTGCAAGCCAGCCTGCGGGAGAAAGAGGCAGCCAGGCAATTGCTCCTGGATGCGCTCGTCCGGGCGCAGGAAGACGAGCGCGCTCGCCTGGCCCGGGAATTGCATGATGGAGCCGGGCAGGTGTTGACCAGCCTGCTGGTAAGACTCAAAGCTCTCGAAAAGCGCACCCCCGATGGCGATCTTCGCGAGAGCATGGGGAATTTGTGCCAGGCAACCTCGGAAACCATAGACCGCGTAAGCAAAATATCCCACCGCTTGCATCCTGCGGTTCTGGAAGAACTGGGCCTCGAGGCCGCGTTGCGCACCTTGGTGCAGGAAATGTTGGTGGAGGCAGGGCTGGCGTTCGAATGCCGCTTGGACCTGGAAGGACAACGCCTGCCGTCTGAAATCGAAATAAGCTTATATCGGATTGCCCAGGAAAGCCTGACAAACATCATTAAACATGCCGGGGCCGAACACATCGGGGTCGAATTGCGGGCTTCTCCAGATATGATCTGGCTGCGCATCGAAGATGACGGCAGAGGCTTTGCCCCTGATAATCTCGGCCACCAAGCCAATCGCGACCGCCTGGGATTGATCAGTATGAGGGAACGTGCGGAAATGATCGGCGGCTCCTTGAGCATACAAGCCACTCCTGGTTCCGGTACGTCCATTGACGTGCGGATCCCCATCCATCTGGAGGTGGCCGAATGACAGAACCACAAATCCGTGTCTTGCTGGTTGATGATCACCAGGTTCTAAGGGACGGCTTGCGAGTGTTATTGGAGGGGGAGGAAGATATGGTTGTTGTCGCTGAAGCAGGCACCGGCAAAGATGCGCTCCGGCTCGCCCTTGAGATCCGCCCGGATGTGATCGTGATGGACCTGGGCTTGCCAGACGGGAACGGGATCGAGATCATCCGTGAAATCCGCAAGCAATTATCGCCGGCGCGGATTGTCGTCCTTACCATGTACAGCGACCGCGAACTGGTGATGCGGGCGCTTGAAGCCGGCAGCGAGGGGTTCGTCCCCAAGTCTTCTGCCCATACCGACCTGTTGCAGGCAATTCGGATTGTCCATCAGGGGCAACGTTACCTGCACCCTGTTGCTGCCACTGCCGTGGTCAATGGAATGCTGGATAAACAGGAAGGAAGCCAACTCCTGAAGATGCTTTCAGAGCGCGAAACAGAAGTTCTCCGGTATACAGCCATGGGCTTCACCAGCCGGGACATCGGCGACCGTCTCGCCCTCAGCCCCAAAACAGTGGACACATACCGTCAGCGGGCGATGAACAAGCTGGACTTGCAGACTCGCGCCGACGTGATCCGCATCGCGCTCCGGGCCAGATTATTGGACGTGTCCGATTTAACCGACTGATCCGGGAGGAATGGATGAATCCGGTCTTTTATTTGTCAGGAATACTCCCACAAAGTGCCGCTCTTTTCCTGATAGATTTTAATGGGGGAATTTGTTACGCTGAAAACAAGCAAATTTCTCAAGGGACCGGGGTTGATGGCAGATAACAAGAAACTTAATCGTCGAACTTTTCTCAAATTAGCCGGCCTGGCTGTTTCCACCATTGCGGCCAGGGAATTGATGCCTTCGAACGAAAAACTCCTCGCGCCAATGCGCCGCGAAATGGTGGATGCCGCGGGCCGGCCCCGCAGGCCATGGTGGGTGCGTACTGTGGATGAACCGACTGTGGAGATCAACTGGGATAATGTCCAACGTTTCGACGCGCGTGAGAATGTACAAGGCAACGGTTTTATAAAATACGTTGGGCAGGAGGAGTATGATCGCCTGCAAAGGGTGAATTCAGAAAAGCAAAAGGAAGGGATACTCAATAATAAACCCGGTTATTCGCTCAAAGACTGGGCATTGAACGCCGCTCAGGGCGACACCGCAACGCGTTCTTTTTTGGGGCATCGCCGGGCGCTGACCCCGTCCGAACGGGGCGTTGACAAATGGGTCGGCCAACCAGATGAAGCCGCCCGCATCCTGAGAGCTGCCATGCGCCACTTCGGAGCCGCAACCATAGGCTTCGTGGAACTCAACGATAAGACCCGCAAATTGATCTATTCCTACGACCCTGACGGCAAGGAACTCGCGTTCGAAAATGTGGAACAGGCTTATGAAACCGATACAAAACGGGCCATTCCTTTTACGGCTAGATGGGTGATCGTTTATACCGTGCAGATGTCCACAGAAACGCTCAAGCGGGCGCCAACTGCCATCGCTGAGCAAACCACCATCCTGGCCTACAGCCGGGCGCTGGACGTCCAAAATAAAACACAGGAATTTATCCGCGGGCTTGGCTATCAATGCCTGGGAGAATCCTCCACAAACGCGCTGGGCATTTCGCCAGCATTAGGGATTATGGCCGGCCTGGGAGAACTGTCACGCCATAATCGCCTGATTACACCGGAATACGGTCCAATGGTCCGGGTATTTAAAATGATTACCGATCTGCCGGTTTCCACAGACAAACCGATCAACGCCGGAATCATGGAATTTTGCAAGCATTGTAAGAAATGCGCCGAGTCCTGCCCTGCCGCTGCGCTCAGTTTCGAAGATGAGCCAACCTGGAATACCCAGGGAGGATGGAACAACCCGGGCCATAAAGCATATTTTGAAAACTCGATCAAATGTAAAACCTATATGCTCGAAACAGCCGGCACGAATTGCGGCATCTGTTTTTCGGTCTGCCCGTTTGCAAAGAAGAATAAAACCTGGATAAGCCAGTGGGCCAAGGCCGGCATTTCTGTCGCGCCGTTTGTGGATGGGATGCTCCGCAGTCTGGATGACGGCTTCAGCTACGGCGCTCAAAAGGATCCCGAAGAATGGTGGTGGCTGGATCTGCCGGAGTATGGGATTGATACTGAACAATCTGTCCAGGATGATTGATTATGTGGAGATTTGAATGAGCGCTGGCAAAGGTTTCCACATTATCAAAATCATTCGCAGGCCATGGTATGAATGGGGGTTGATTGGTGTTTGGTTTTTTGCAGAGTTGATGTTCCTGCAAGCTGCAATAGCCAGCAGGGAGGAACTGGAACCCCGTGCGGCTTTGATATATTGGTTCGTTTTCGGGGTATTGCTTCTGGGCGGATTCGTGTACTGGATCGTTCGTCGGAACAGCTTGATTTAAAGGCTCTCCCGTAACGAACGGGAAAGAGCCTGAACACGAAGGACACTGCGGACACAAAGGGGGAAATGCGGCTTGGCTTATAGCCTTTTTCCTTCGTGTTCCTTTGTGTTTCAAAAGGTCATTCCCGTCAAAAACGGGAGAGCCGCTAACGTCAGGAGACGTCAGACTCCGGTATGCCGGGATGGGGGGCGTCCTTTCCCAGCCGGCTCTCCAGCCGGTTTTGCCTGT
>DIDQ01000138.1 GCA_002418215.1 Anaerolineales bacterium UBA5796 | reverse complement strand
AATCCCGCTGGACGGGAGGCAAAAGACTTCGGAAGTCCGCTTACATGCCGCTACCTTGACAGCAGTACCATGTAGCAGTACCATACCAGGCGTGAACCGCAAACACCGCCGAACGCTGGCTTCCCTGCTCGCCCGCCCCGACCGAAAAGACATCCGCTGGGACGACTTCATCAGCCTGATGGAAGAATTGGGCGCAGAAATAACCGCCAAAGGCGGCTCGATGACCGGCTTCCGCTTGAACGGGCGCTATGCGGTCTTTCATCGCCCCCATCCCGGCAATCTCATTTACCCATCCATGCTCAAGCGCATCCGGCGTTACTTGAATGAATGCGGTGTATCGGAGGTAGAAGATGCTCAAATATAAAAACTACACCGGCATGGTCGAATACGACGCCGAAGGCAAGATTTTCACCGGCGAAGTGCTCGGCCTGCGCGACGTGATCACCTTCGAGGGGCGCACGCCTGAAGAACTGGAAGAGTCCTTCCGCCAGGCAGTGGATTTCTATCTGGAACTCTGCGCCCGCGACGGCGTGGAACCGCAAAAGCCCTTCTCCGGGCGCTTCAACCTGCGGATTGATCCCGAACTCCATCGCCAGATCGCCGAGCGGGCCGCCCTGGCCGGGGAAAGCCTGAACGGCTGGGTCGCCGAAGTGCTCGAAAACGCCGTCCGCTGATGAACACAAAAAGACTTCGGAAGTCTGCCTCGGAGACTTCCGAAGTCTGTCGTATCAGGAATCAAAAAAGCTGACGGTCGCCGCAAGTTGCAACCGCCAGCTTTTTTGATTCCTTCGCTACGGCCCAGAGACGGGGCGTCACATGCGCAGGCACGGCAGGCTTTTATCTTTCATCCTTCATCTTTCATCTTTCATCCCCTCGCCTTCGCTCAGGGCAGGCTTTCATCCTTCATCTTTCCGCTTTCATCCTTCCGCTTTCATCCTTCATCCCCTCCCCACACATCCCTCACCAATTCCGGCAAGATCCTCCCCGATTCGCCGTGGAAGGCGTAATCGCACTTCGGCGTGAGCGGGGTCGGCTCCAGGTTGACCTCGATTACCAGCGCGCCCCGGTTATGGGCCGCGTGGGCCAGCGAGGCCGCCGGCTGGACTACCCCGGAGGTGCCGATCGAAAAGAAGACCTGGCAGCCCCTCGCCGCCTCGACTGCGGCTTCCAGTTCGGCGCGGGGCAGGGACTCGCCGAACCAGACCACGTCCGGGCGGAGCAGGCCGCCGCAGGACTCGCAGCGCGGCACAGATCCGCCGTCGGCGTCCCAGGTCTCGGCCCGCTGTCCGCACTCGAAGCACTTGACTCGCTGGAGGTTGCCGTGCAGTTCGATCACCTGCGGGCTGCCCGCCTTCACGTGCAGGCCGTCCACGTTTTGGGTGATGAGCGTAAATTCGGGGATGCGGCGGGCCATCCCGGCCAGTGCGAAATGGCCGGGGTTGGGCTGCGCATCCGCCACCACGCCCCGGCGCATGGCGTACCAGTCCCAGACCAGTTTCGGGTCGCGCAGGAAGGCTTCGGGGGTCGCCAGGTCGGACGGCTTGTGCTGCGCCCACAGCCCGGTCTGGGCATCCCGGAAAGTCCGCAGCCCGGACTCTTTCGAGACCCCGGCCCCGGTCAAGGCGGCGACGCGTCCGGCCTTCCGCAAAAATGAGACCAATTCAGGTGGGAAATCCATCACCCGGCCTCCGGTCGTAACCCAATGTCATTGCGAGACCGGCGTCTTTTGCCGGTCGAAGCAATCTCCCCGCTTGACATCCAACGACGGGAGTCGTTGGACTCCGTGTACCAGGAACGAAGATCAACCAGCATACGCCAAAACCGGCTTCGCCAGCATTTCATCCAGGCTGGCAGAGAGCATCTTCACGGTCTCTTCGACGTTTGCCGGTTCGTACAAAACGTGCCGGGTCAGGCCGTGTTTGTAGCCCAGGATTTCGTTCAGGGAGCGCGTCGGCGGCCCCGAACCCGGCGCGTGGTAATTGACCACGATCCGGTCCTTATCCAGCATGTGCTCCACGGTCGCCAGCACCGTCTCCTGCACCGGCCCAGGCAGCCCGTCGAACCAGAGCGAACCGATCACCACGACCCAGGGCCGCTCCCGGCTCGGTATCCGGCGCAGGAAAATATCGGTATAGTTCGGTTTCAATACCGGCTCGAACCCGCCCGCCTGGAACAGTTCCTCGCTGCCCACGAACCCCGCCAGTTCTTCCGGCGTCGCCATGATCTGCACCGACAGGCAATAACTCTGCGGCTTGCCGTCGAAGGGGTCGGGGTGGATCATGCCCGCCTTGAGCGAGGCCAATTGCGGCGGCTCGTCCGCGTACAAGACCTGCATGGTCAACTGCCTGAAATCCTGGGCGTAACCGTCCGCCGGGGAGCCGTTGGCCACCCGCCCGAACAGGGACAGCGGCCAGTCGCTCAACCCGCCGCGCAGGGCCAACAGGCAAAACTTCCCTTTGTTGATCCAGCCGTCCAGGCGGCTGGGTTTGAGCTGGGGCAGGAAAGTCTCGTAGGCGAAGCTGACCTCGTCGTCCGAGATCGTGGACAGGTCGAGGTAGCCGCGCCGGTCGAGGCGGCTACCGCCGTCATCGCCGCCGGAGCGTTCGGGACCCGAGGCCTGCTCCCGCGTCGAACCGACCTTGTGCGCCCCCCGGCCTCCCCCGGGGTCCCGCTCCGGCAGGTTGATCCCCAATCTGGTCAAATTGAGAAACGACGTATTTGCCATAACCAAATCCACTGTCTTGATTATAGGCGAAAATTCCCCGTTGTAGTGCGCGAAGTGCGTCGCACCTTTCCAAACGGGGATTGCTCAAGCGAAAACCAGTCCCGTTTAGCGGGATTCCTCCCATCGGTAAGGTGCGACGCACCCTCCCAAGACGCACCCTCCCCGTTAAAACAAAAAATCCCCTTGCGGGGCGCAATCGGGCGGGCGGCTTCTGCCGCTCAGGTCGCCGGGACGGGTCCGCCCGCCAGGAGCCTTTCGATCTCGGCTGTTTGCGGCACGTAATACTTGTGTTGCAGGCTGCCGCTGGCATTGGACAGGGTCAGCAGGTAGCCCCGGCCCTCGTCGTTGACGCCGTGAGCCAGCACCGTCGCCGCCTCCAGGATCGTCCAGCCCTGGCGCAGGTCGGTCGTTACAGGGTCCATACGATTCACCTCCTTTCGTCGTAAACTCCCCCAATCATACCCGCACCGGGCAAATCGAAAGTTAACCGCAGGTCAACGTTGGGTTAACGTCCGCGTCGCAGGCGCTCTATGCTACAATTCCCGCCATGATTTCGCTCGCAGAATTCTTCGAGATCAACCACGAAATAATCCTGTTCATTTATGGTTTGGGGTTCTTCGTATTGGGCTTCGCCATCATCCTGCAATTGCGCCGGTCCTCCCGCCTGGAGCTGGCGCGCAGCCTGCGCTGGCTGGCCGCATTCGGCATCGTCCACGCCTTTCACGAATGGGGCGAGTTGTTCATCCCCATCCAGGCCGCCTATCTCGACGGAGCCTTCATCAGGCTGTTGTACAGCGCCCACCTCTTCCTCCTGGCCGCTTCTTTCGTGTGCCTGTTCGGGTTTGGAGTGGCGCTGCTGGGTCCGGCGGGAAAGGCGCGTTGGCTGCGGTTCATCCCGATGATCGTCCTGACAGCCTGGGCCGTGGTGTCGTATGGCGTGTTGTACCCGAACATGACGGATTTCCCGCTCTGGCGGAACGCGGCCGCCACCCTGGCCCGCTACTTCATCGGCTTCCCTGGCGGGATGCTGGCCGCTTACGGCCTGCGCAAACACACCCTCCAACGCATCCGGCCCTTCAACGCGCCCCGGATCGAAAGGATGCTGCAAGCCGCGGGACTGTCGCTGGGCATCTACGCCATCCTGAGCGGACTCATCCCCCCGCCGGTCAACTTTTTTCCGGGAAACTGGGTGAACTCGATAACCTTTACGCAGGCCGCAGGCTTCCCGCCCTGGATCTTCCGCTCGCTCATCAGCCTGGTCATCGCCCTGACGATCATCCGCGCCCTGGAAATCTTCGATATCGAAGCCGAACGGCGCATCGAGGCGCTGGAACAGCAGCAGATCATCGCCGCGGAGCACGAACGCCTGGCGCGTGAATTGCACGACGGCGCGATCCAGAAAGTCTACACAGCCGGCCTGCTGGTCGAGTCGGCTTCGAGGCTGGCCAAATCCGGGAGCGAGGTGGAGGCGCGTCTCGACAAGGCTGTGACCGTGCTCGACGATGCGGTGGCCGACCTGCGCCGCAACCTGGCAGAACTGCGCACCAGCAGCGCCTACCCGGTCGAACCCCTGTCGAGCCTGCTCGAAAACATCGCTGCGGACCCGCGCTATAACTCGATGGTGAAGATCAAACTCACCAGCAGCCTGGACACTTCCAGCAAACTGACTCCCGGCCGCACGGGGCACTTCTCAGCCATCGTCAACGAAGCCCTGTCCAACGCGGTGCGCCATTCGCAGGCGCAAAACGTCGAAATCCTGGCGGAAGACACGGGCGAACGCCTGAAAGTCGTCATCCAGGACGACGGCATCGGGTTGTCGGATAAGGCAAACGCCGGTTACGGCTTGCGCAACATGCGCGACCGCGCCCGGCTGCTGAACGGCAGCATCAACTTCAGCGCGAACAAAGGCACGACGATCACCCTCGAAATCCCCTGGACGGATTGACCATGAAAAAAACCCGCATCCTGCTCGTGGACGACCACGCCATCGTCAGGCTGGGCCTGATGACCTTGCTGAACGACCAGCCGGACATGGAAGTGGTCGGTGAGGCCAGCACCGCCGCCGAGGCTGTGGCCGGGGCCGAAAGACTCGAACCGGACGTGGTCCTGATGGACATCCGCCTGCCCGGCGAAGGCGGGATCGCGGCCGCCCGGCAGGTTTCGTCCCGCTTCCCCGGCAGCAAGGTCGTCATGCTGACCTCCTTCGCCGACGACGAACTCATCCTGCGCGCCATCAACGCCGGGGCCGTCGGTTACGTGCTCAAGCAGGTCGGCAACGACGAACTGTTGCGCGCCATCCGGGCCGCGGCCCTCGGCCAGGCCCTGCTCGATCCGGCCACGACCGCCCGCCTGCTGAGCCGGGTGCGGGAGGCGGAAAGGAAAGCCGAAGAAGACGCCTTCCGCGAGCTGTCCGACCGCGAGATGGACGTCCTGGTCCACCTGGCCCGCGGCAAGACCAACGCCGAGATCGGCTCCATCCTGAACCTGAGCGAAAAAACCGTGGGGAATTACGTCGGCAATATGTTCGAGAAACTGGGGTTGAAGAACCGGATCGAACTGGCCGCTTACGCTTACGAACACCACCTCTTCGAGCGCCTGGGGAACGAAGGATAAGCAGGAGGGGCTACCGTTTTTAACGGGAAAACCTTTTGAAACACGAAGGAAAAACACGTGCGGCACTGCGCCTTTTCTCCCTTTGAGAGCCTTTGTGCCCTTTGTGTAGTGGAGTTGACCCGCCCAATACGGGAGAGCCGCAAAGGATAAGCAAGCGAAAGGCCCCGGAGCGGTTGCCCCGGGGCCAGCGCAAACCAGCCCGGACGCCTGAAGGCTGATTCAGCCGCAGTAAATTACGGCGCGGGCGGGGTATGGAAGCCCGCGGCCTCTTCCTGCAAGCGGGCGTCATCCAGGGCGAAGCCGCCGTTGTGGCAAGACTTACAGGCAAAGTCCAGGCCAAGCTGCGACAGGGCCACCTTGCCGTCTTCGGTGAACTGGCCGAACTGGTTGGGGTCAATCGCCATCAGGTGGGTGCGGATATCGCCGGTGAACTTCTCGGCGTCGCCCCAGGCGCTCTTGGTCACGCGCGGCATGTGGCACTCGATACAGGCCAGGCTTTCCATGCTCTTGCGGTAAGAGGCTTCCTTCCAGTGGCAGTTCTCACATTGCGTGCGGGTCGTCTGTGTCCCGGCCTGGCGAAGTTGAACGACGCCGGTGTGCGGGTCATGGCAAATGACGCAGTCCAGGGTGATGTGCTTGCTCTGGAAGAGTTCCTCGTACTGCTCGTGGTGTTCGATGAACCCGCCCGCAGCATTGACTTCCTCCGAGCCGCCGCGCAGGTGGCATTCGCCGCACAGGGCCGAGGAGCGTTCGATGTCCAGGGCGGACCCGCGCGGGTTGGCGGCGTGCAGGCTGCCCGGTCCGTGACAGCGCTCGCACTGGATCCCGGGTTCGGCCCACGAGCCGACGATACCCGGCATCCCCTCGAACGAGCCGGTGGGATCGTAGCCCGTGGTGTGGCAGGTGCCGCAGTCATAAGGCATCTTTTCCCTACCGGAGTTGTACTTGACCCAGCCCGCCTCTTTGCCGACGACAGAGTTGGCGAAGTTGAACTGGTTCAGGAACTCTGCGTCCACAGCGCCGGGCGGGTTGGTGATGATGTAGCCCTCCTTGTCCATGAAGCGGGCTTTCCAGTTGTAGCCGCCGATGACGTAGGAAACGTCGTCCCAGGTGTAGCCTTCGGGCAACTGGTCTATGGCGGTGAAGGGATATTCGGGGGCTTTGCCGTCCACGACCGGGCTGAGCTTGTAGGGGTGGCCGGATTTCATGAAAGTATCGTAGAGGTCCGTATGGCACGAACCGCAGGCCGCCGAGCCGACGTACTCCG
>DIDQ01000011.1 GCA_002418215.1 Anaerolineales bacterium UBA5796 | reverse complement strand
CGCCGCCCGGCCCGCCTCGCCGCTTTCGAGCAGCGACAGGGCGGTTTCGGTGTCTTCGCCGGAGGCGAGCACCAGGGCGTCGAGGTGTTCGCCGAGGGCCGCGGCAATCGCCCCTTCGAGTTCCGCCGGGACGTCCAACGCGGCGCTGAGGGCGCCCCGGGTCCCGTCCAGGCGGGATTGGCGGGCGGCTTCGAGCAGGTAGCGGGCGCCTTCGGCATAGCCGGTAAGCGAGGCTTCGGCCTGTTCGAGCACTTCGAGTTGAGCTTCGAGCCGGGAATGTTCGGCCTTGCGGGCGTTGAGCGCCTCAGCCTGGACCATGCGGTCGGCTTCGAGATCGGAGGCTTCGGCCTGGCGGGTCTTCAGGCCGTCTTCGGCTTTTTTCAGGGCCATTTCGGCCCGCTGGCGGGACCTGGCGGCTTCTTTTTGGGCGTTATCGGCCTGGCGGAGGCCCCCGTCGGCGGCGGATATGGCGTCTTGGGCCGCGGCCAGTTTCCCGGTCAGGGTGCTGATCCGGGTGGACAGTTCGTCGAGCCGCGCCTGGCGTTCGGCGCGTTGGGTTGTCAACGAATTGATGGTTTGGCGGGCCTGCTGGAGCAATTGCTCAGTCCGGCCCCGTTCCGCCTGCCGCGCCTGGACGGCCTGGCGGGCAGAGTCGGTCCGGGATTTGGCTTCGTCGAGTTCGGCTTGCAGTTGGGAGATTTCTGTTTCCGCTTCGGCAAGACGCCCGGTGGCGTAACCGCGCTCCTCGCCCAGCCGTTCCTGTTCGTTCAACGCTCTCTGGCGGCTCTCGTGCAAGGCGCGGCGGCGTTCGTCCATCACGGCCAGGTTGCGGCTGAGGGTTTCGCGGCTGTTGCGCAGCCCGGATGAGTCGCGATGCCAGGCGTTCAGTTGCTGGCGCAGTTCCTGGAACCCCTCGCGGGAGACCGAAAAACTCTGCATGGTCTTTTGGTAAGCCCGGCGGGATTCGTTGAGACGGGTTTCCTGCTGGCGGGCGGAGTCGCGCGCCGCGGCCAGTTCCTGCTGGGCATGGTGCCAGTGGAAACCGTACCACTCGCGCAGGAGGACATGCAAATCGGCCTGTACTGCGCCGTATTCCTCGGCCCGGCGGGCCTGCCGCTCCAGGCTGCGGATGCGCGGGGTCAGTTCGGCCATGATGTCGAGGACCCGTTCCAGGTTGCGTTTGGTCGTATCCAGGCGGCGCAGGGCTTCTTCGCGGCGGGCGCGGTACAGGCCGATCCCGGCGGCTTCCTCGAACAGGCGGCGGCGCTCGTCGGCTTTGAGGGCCAGGGAGGCGTCCACCAGCCCCTGGCCGAGGATGGTATACGTCCGCTCGCTCAAGCCGGACTGGGCCAGCAGTTCGTTGATCTCGCGCAGGCGGACGTGCTGGCTGTTGAGCAGGTAATCGTTGCGCCCGTCCCGGTAGGCCCGGCGGGAGAGAGCCACTTCGCTGAAATCCACCGGCAGCCAGCTGTTGGAATTGTCGAAGGTGATGGTGGCCGAGGCCATCCCGGCCCGCGGCCGGTGCTCGGACCCGGCGAAGATCATGTCCTCGGTCTTCTTGGCCCGCAGGATGCTGTAAGTCTGCTCACCCAGCACCCAGCGCAGCGAGTCGGCGATGTTGGACTTGCCCGAACCGTTCGGGCCGACGATGGCAGTGATCCCTTCGGCGAACTCGAAGATAGTCCGGGATGCGAAGGTTTTGTAGCCGTGCAATTCGAGGGATTTGAGACGAAGCGGCATGTTATTCCAGAATCGAGATTTTAGAGCAGGCCGATGGATTCGAGCAGGGTCTGGGCCGCGGCCTGTTCGGCAACCTGTTTGCTGGGGCCGTTACCGCGGCCGTGATAATCGTTCCCCACGTGGACTTCCACGGCAAAGCGCTTGTCGTGGTCAGGGCCGCTGGATTCGAGGATGTAATAGTGCGGGATTCCGAGGTGCTGGGCCTGCGCCCATTCCTGCAGGCGGCTTTTCGGATCGAAAATATCCGGCTGGAGCAGGATCTGGTCGGAAGCCTCCTCCAGGAAGGGGGTGACGAATTCGATCACGGCCGGGATGCCCTTATCAAGGTAAAGTCCGCCGATCACGGCTTCGAAGGTGGCGCACAACAACCCGTTACGCCGCCGGCCGCCGGCCTGCAATTCGCCGCGTCCGAGGCGCATGGCAGCTCCCAGGTCCAGTTTACGCGCAAACCCGGCCAGTTGCTCGGTGCGCACCAGCGCCGAGCGCATCCGGGTCATCTCGCCTTCGGCCATCTCCGGGAAGCGGTTGTAAAGCCAGGCGCCGACCACAAAATCGAGCACGGCGTCGCCGAGGAATTCCAGGCGCTCGTTATCCTGGATCACGTTCGAGTTTTCGTTGCGGTACGAACGATGGGTCAAAGCTCGCGCCAGCAGATACAGGTCATCGAAGGGCAGCGACAGACGCCGCGCCAGCGCTTCGGGGGATTCGATCTCACCCCGGGTTTGTGGGTCAGGTTGCATAAGGTCCTCCCCGGAACTCAGGGAGCGTCAGCCGCGAAAATAATTCGCAGCTGGCGGCCGCTCAGTTCCGTATGAAATTTTTTTGGCTTCCGGGACCTTTATGGAAAACCCGGGGAGCCGTTTTTTTACAAGGCGATTGTACACGCAATAAGCGCTGTTACACAACCCCAAAGCCTTAAAAATTGGCATTCAAAAACCCCAAACGCCATTGCCAGATTTGGGATAAAATAAGCCCCATTCACAAGGAGCAACTCATGGCATCGGGAGAAACACCGCGGTTTTTGCAAGCCATCGAACTCGGGATCGGCGCCTGGCAATGGGGAGACAAAGTCATCTGGAATTACGGGCGTGGCTATGCGGAGCCTGATGTCCGCTCAGCCTTCGACATCGCGATCAACCAGGGGGTCACTTTCATAGACACCGCAGAAATTTACGGCATGGGCCAATCCGAACGACTGGTCGGCAAATTCATCCGGGCAACTGAACAACCCACCCTGGTGGCAACAAAATACTTCCCATTCCCCTGGCGGATGGGACGGAAGTCGGTTATTTCGGCTCTGAAACGGAGTCTGGAGCGCCTCGGGCTGGATTCGGTCGCCCTCTACCAGGTCCACTGGCCCCCGGTGCTGGGTTCCATCGAAACGCTCCTGGACGGGATGGCTGACGCGGTCGAAATGGGCCTGACCCGGGCCGTCGGCGTATCCAACTTCGACCGGAACCAGATGATGGCCGCCTACTCCGCCCTCGCCCGGCGCGGGCTGGCTCTCGGTTCGAATCAACTGGAATATCACCTGCTCGACCGGCGGATCGAAAAGAACGGCCTGCTCGACCGCTGCAAGGAACTGGGCGTGCGCGTCATCGCCTACAGCCCGCTCGGCCAGGGATTGCTGACCGGCAAATATTCCCCCAAAAATCCCCCGCCCGGGCTGCGCGCCCGCCAGTATGGGCCGCTGCTGGGAAAAATCGGCCCGCTCATCAAATTAATGACCGAGATCGGCCAGGATGTCGGCGGCAAGACCCCAGCCCAGGTCGCCCTCAACTGGTGCATCTGCAAAGGGACGCTTCCCATCCCCGGCGCAAAGACCGCCGAACAGGCCGAGGCGAACGCCGCCAGTTCCGGCTGGCGGCTGACCGAAGAACAAATCGCCGCACTGGACGAAGCCAGCGACAAAATTACTCGATAACTTCATATTCGAAACTCTTCGTTCCAAGGGAGAAAACCCATGCTCGCCAATTTCGACATCAACCACCTGCTCACCTTCCCCGTGAAAGACCGGGACGCCATCAACAAATCCCTGATCGGGCTTGTTGTGGTGCTGCTGACGTTCATCATCCCGGTCCTGCCCATGCTCGCCCTGGCAGGTTACACCGCCCGGATCGTCCGGCAAGTGCTCGACGGGCAGAAACCGTCCATGCCCGCCTGGGACGATTGGGAGGCGATGCTAAAAGACGGCGCCCGTATTTTAGCCGTCCGCATGATTTATGCCGCCCCGCTGCTCCTGCTACTGATCGTGGTCTTCGGACTGATCTCCCTCCTGCCGGTTTTCGCTGAAACTGCCGGTGACCCCGATTCAGCAGGGGTTTTCATCCTTTTCCCGCTGCTCGTCTTCGGCAGCATGGTCGTCACCGTGCCGTTCTCATTCTTCCTCGGCATCGTCCTGGCCTGCCTGGTTCCACTTCTTATGCCAGCCATGGGGTTCTACATGAACGTCATCATGTACGCCGCGTTTGCCCAGGCCTACAAAACCGGCAGCGAAATGCCCGTCCAGGAACCAGCCCGGCAAGAATGAGTCATGCGCCCGCTCGAAATCCTCATCCCCTTCCTGCTCACCGTTTACACCCTCTGGCCGCTCGCCAGCGGCAGCGCCCGCCCGCAAGCCGTCAACGCCCTGCCCGCCCTGGCCGCGGCCCTCGCCGTTGTCCACATTTTCGTCGAAGGCTACCGCTGGCAGATGATTCCGCTTTACGTTTCGACCGGGATCATCCTGGCCGCCAGCCTGCCCGGACTTATCCACCCCTCGACCGGCGGATTCGCCCGCCTGAGCTGGCCCGGGGCGGGTCTCGCCCTGACCTTTATCCTGCTCGCCGTTTCGACGGCCCTTCCCGCCCTGCTGCCGGTGCCGCGGGTCGTCGCTCCCGGCGGACCCTACACCGTCGGCACGGCCACCTTCGTGCTGACGGATACATCCCGCAAGGAACTCTACTCCGGCAGGGATGAGCCGCGCCGCTTCATGGTCCAGGTCTGGTATCCGGCGGAGCCTGGCCCCGGCAACCGGCCCGCCCCCTGGATGGCGGATGCCCAAATCGTCGCCCCGGCTATTGCCGAATACATCCGCCTGCCCGAATACTTCCTGAACCACCTGACCCTGGCAAAAACCACCTCCTACCAGGACGCGCCGGCGGACCCCGGCGGCGCTCCCTACCCCGTGCTGGTCTTCTCCCACGGCTGGAACGGGTTCCGCGCCCAAAGCACCTCCCTGATGCAGGAACTCGCCAGCCACGGCTACATCGTCATTGGCATGGAACACCCTTACGGGTCGGTCATCACCGTCTTCCCCGACGGGCAGGTGGCCCACAACAACCCGTCTGCCCTGCCGGACGGCAAACCCGAAGACGAGTACGAGGCCGCGGCCCGCCTGCTCGCCGACCAATGGGCGCAAGATATTGGCTATACGCTCGATATGTTCGGAATCTGGACGACGGATAGGCGCAGCACCTTTTGGGGAATGCTCGACCTCGGCCGCGTCGGCGTGTTCGGCCACTCGACCGGCGGCGGGGCGGCCATCCAGTTTTGCGGGACCGACCCGCGCTGCCAGGCCGTCCTCGGCCTCGACCCGTTCATGACCCCGGTCTCGCCCGAAATTTTGGATAACGGCCTGTCCATGCCGTTCATGGCGATGTTCAGCCAGGCCTGGGCGGATGAAGCCGGGAGCAAGAACAACCGCCTTTTTAACGGGATGCTGGCCCAAATGTCCGGCCCCGCTCCGGCCGTCTCCATCCAGGGGACCGCCCATTACGATTTCACCGACCTCCCCGCCCTCACGCCGCTGGCTCCCCGCTTGCACCTGAAAGGGCCGATCAACGGCAAACGCGTCCAGGAGATCGTCAACACTTACGTTCTGGAATTTTTCGATTTGCATTTCAAGGGATTGCCCGCCCCCTTGCTCGATGCCCCCTCGCCCGACTACCCGGAAGTGAAGTTCATTGGGCCGTAAACTGTTGTAGTAACGACTTTAGTCGTTTTATTCGAGCAAAACCGACGACTAAAGTCGTTACTACAAAGAAGCCCGGACGTTTTCGTCCGGGCTTCGTGTTTTCAGGCTTTGCCGCCGCCTGTGATGTAGTGCTCCATTTGCTCCAGCATGATCTTCTGCTCCGAAAGCATGGCCCGCATCGCGTCCCGCACCGAGATGACGCCCACGAGTTCGCCGCCGTCCACCACCGGCAAGTGGCGGATGTTGCGCTCATTCATCAGTTGGACGCACTCTTCCAGCGGCTGGCTGGCATCCACGAACCAGACCTTGCCGGTCATGATCTGGTTGACCGGGGTCTCCCGGCTCTGGCGGCCCATCACGTCCACCTTGCGGACAATATCCCGCTCGGACAGAATGCCCAGGATGTTGCCTCCGGCATCCATCACGATGACCGCGCCGATATTATGCTCTGCCATCACCCGCATGGCCTCGAGAACGCTGTCATCCGGCGAGACGGCCACAATCGAAGCAATTTTCTTGTCTTTAAGCAAATCCCTTGCAATCGCCATCGCTTCACCTCCGAGAGAGTATGCCATCAGTTTACATGGTTTGAGAGAGCGTGTCAACAAATATACCAAAATTTGTCGTAATTTTCCTGTTGGCTGTGTTTTTTTCAATAAATCGGGGTGTGAGGTATTTCAAATGAATTGAAGGGAGGAACGTCCCGAAGGCTTGTCTTGAGCTTGCCGAAGGTTTTCTTGAGAGACTTTGCCTGTTTTATAAACCTTCGGGACGGTTGTTCCAACTGAAGCGAAACGCGCCCTTTTGAAAAGATACCATTGACTCTTTGGCCCGTATTTGATATATTAATTTAGTCTTACCTAATTTTTGTATTAGCTAAAATTAACGGTATTTGGAGCAAGGATCATGAATCACAAATTTTCGCGAAGGGATTTCCTCAAAGCAAGCGGTGTGGGCGCATTGAGCGCCCTGGGAGCGGCTGTTCTTGGGTATTCGAAAAGCCGGGCCGAAGGGCAGCCGCATCGCTCCGTCGGGATGGCTACGCAACACGGCAACGGCGCAATGCCGGGCGTGGTCGGCGAAGTGGACCACGCCGCGAACGGTTTCGACCCCACCGAAATCTTGACTGATTTCGACTACGGCAGAGTCTCCACCCTGCCAGACGGGCGCACCCTGCGGGAGTTCGACCTTATCGCCCTCAACAAAACCATCGAAGTGGTCCCCGGCATCGAGTTCCCGGCCTGGACCTACAACGGGCGCATCCCCGGCCCCACCTTGCGCTGCACCGAAGGCGACTTGGTGCGGGTCCATTTCAAGAACGGCAGCAACCACCCGCACACAGTCCACTTCCACGGCATCCACCCCGCCAGCATGGACGGCGTCCCCGGCACGGGTCCGGGCGGCGGCGTCGAGCCGGGCGGCGAGTTCACTTACGAGTTCGAGGCCGAACCGTTCGGGCTGCACCTGTATCACTGTCACGTTTTCCCGCTCGCCCGCCACATCGCCAAAGGTCTCTACGGGGCCTTCATCATTGACCCCAGAGACGGCCGCCCACCAGTTGACCGGGAGATGGTCATGGTCATGCACGGCCTGGACGTGGACTTCGACGACACCAACGATTTCTACGCCGTCAACGGCATCCCCTTCCACTACCAGAACCACCCGATCCAAATAAAAGTCGGCGAGACCGTGCGCGTTTACCTGGTCAACATCCTGGAGTTCGACCTGATCAACTCCTTCCACCTGCACGCCAATTTCTTCAACTACTACCCCACCGGCACCAGCCTGACCCCCGCCGAATACACCGACACCCTCATGCAGACCCAGGCGCAGCGCGGCATCCTCGAATTCAGCTACAAATTCCCCGGCATGTACATGTTCCACGCCCACAACACCGAGTTCGCCGAACTGGGCTGGGCCGGCATGTTCGAAGTGACCGAATAGAGGCGGACCATGACTGAAAACCCGACCACCAAACGCTTCTCACTGCGGACCCTCGGCCTGCTCCTGCTCCCGATCATTGCCCTGGCCGGGGTCATTTTCCTGTTCCTCAGCACCGGCGGCGGCCTGGACCTGGAACCTGCCGCGCCGGTCGAAGACCTGACCATCGAACGCTACGCGCTCGAACCGGGCGGCATCGCCCTCCACGTCCGCAACGCCGGGCCGGAGCCGCTGACCGTCGCCACCGTCATCGTCAACGACGCGGTCTGGCCGTTCACCGTCGAGCCGGAGGCGACCATCCCACGCCTCGGGCGGGCCGTCGTCCACCTGGAGTATCCCTGGTCGGAGGGTGAAGCCTACGGGATCACCCTCTTCACCGCCAACGCCATCCCCTTCGAGGTGGACATCCCGGTGGCCTTCACCACGCCGCAGCCCACCACCGGCACCTTCTGGTCTTTCGCCCTGATCGGCGTCTACGTCGGCGTCATCCCGGTCTTCCTGGGCATCTTCTGGTTCCCGGCCCTGCGACAGTTGGGCCGCCGCTGGCTGGTCTTCCTGATGGCCGTCACCGCCGGGCTGCTGGTCTTCCTCGGCCTGGACACGCTGGTCGAGGCTCTGGAAAATGCGGCCAACGCCCCGGCCCCGTTCCAGGGTATCGGGCTGATCGGCATCGGCGCGGTCGCCACCTTCCTGCTGCTCGACGCCCTCTCCCGCCGCCAGGCCTCCACCGGGACCGATGAAGCCGCCCAGCGGTTGTCCATCGCTTACATGATCGCCACCGGCATCGGGCTGCACAACCTGGGTGAAGGGTTGTCCATCGGCGCGGCGTATAATGTAGGTGAGATCGCCCTGGGAGCCTTCTTGGTGGTCGGCTTCATCATCCAAAACATCACCGAGGGACTGGGCATCATCGCCCCGGTGCTGCGCGACCGCCCCGGCCTCCGCTCGCTGTTGTGGATGGGGCTGATCGGCGGCGCGCCGGCCATCCTCGGCGCGTGGATCGGCGGCCTGGCCCCCTCACCCACGTTAGCGGTCCTGTTCCTGGCGGTCGGCACGGGAGCCATCTTCGAAGTCGTTTACGAGATCGCCAAACTGGTCCAGAAAGACACTTCCCGCCAGCCCATGCCGATGACCGTCTTCTACGGCGTCTTGACCGGCATGTTGCTGCTGTGGGTTACCGGGTTATTGATCAAGTAAGCGTAACGCGGAATTTATTCCGCAACCAAAAGGCGACATAATTGCTTGTCCTGCCTGCACCTGTGCTGAGTTTATCGAAGCATCAGTCCGCCCGTTGCAGACCAAAGTCCATATTTTGCAGACTAAAGTCCATATTTTGCAGACTAAAGCCCATATTTTGCAGACCAAAGCCCATATTTTGCAGACCAAAGCCCAAATTTTGCAGACTAAAGTCTGCACTCCAGGCCCAAGAATATTTATGGAAACCACCCTGACCCAATCCATCCAGGACTACCTGAAACACATTTACGAACTGACCGGAGACGGCCGGGCAGCCAGCACCAACGACCTGGCCGCCCGCCTGAACATCAAACCCGCCTCGGTCACGGGCATGATCCAGAAACTGGCTTCGGCCCAGCCGTCCCTGGTCGAGTACCACAAACACCAGGGCGTGACACTCACCCCCGAAGGCCAGCGCGCCGCCCTGGAAGTCATCCGCCACCACCGGCTGCTGGAAACCTACCTTGTCTCCAAGCTCGGCTACACCTGGGACGAAGTCCACGACGAGGCCTGCCGCCTGGAACACGTCATCTCGGAGGATTTCGAGCAGCGCATCGCCGAGGCCCTCGGCCACCCGGAACGCGACCCGCACGGCGACCCGATCCCCAACGCCGACCTGCGCATGCCCTCCGACGCCTCGCGCCTGCTCTCGGACCTGCGCCCGCCTTCGACGGTCACCATCCGCCGCGTCGGCCAGGCCGACACGGCCCTGCTGCGTCACCTGGACGGGCTGGGGCTGCGTCCCGACGCCCGCCTGGAGATCCTCGACTACTCCGATTTCGACAAGATCATGCGCCTGCGCCTGAGCGCCAGCGGCGAAAAGCTGGTGCTCGGTCAGGCCATCACCGACCAGATCTTCGTAGAGGAAACCGTATGAACCCCGTCACCTGGATCGCCCTGGGGCTGTTGCTCGTCCTGGCAGCCGTGTTCACCCCCCGTTGGATCGGCAACTGGCGCGAAGTGCGCCGCCGTGAACAGACGGAAGACGCCCTCAAGTTCCTGCTCGACCGGGAACAGGAGGGCCGCCACGCCTCCGCCGAATCCCTGGCCGGGACCCTCGGCCTGTCCCTGCCTGCGACGCTCAGACTCCTGGCCCGGATGGAATCCCAGAACCTGCTGGAACTGCGCGGCCATGAGCTGCACCTCACCCCCGAAGGCGAACGCTGGGCGCTGCACATCGTCCGCGCCCACCGCCTGTGGGAACGTTACCTCGCCGACGAAGCCCGGATGCCGCTCGAAAAGGTCCACGCCGAGGCCCACCGGCGCGAACACCATGTCACCGCCGACCAGCTCGACCGGCTCGACGCGGCCCTCGGCTACCCGGCCACCGATCCGCACGGCGACCCGATCCCCAACCGGGCCGGGCAGTTCCTCCAGGACGAGGGCGTCGAACTGACCCGCTGGCAGGACGACACCCCCGGCGTCATCGTCCATCTCGAAGACGAACCCGCCATCGCCTACGCCCAGATCCTGGCTGCCGGCTTGCGCCTGGGGCAGACGGTCCGCATCCTCGAAAAGACCCCCCAGCGCTACACCCTCTCGGACGGCGAGAACGAGTACCGCCTGGCCCCAGCGGTGGCCGCCAACGTCCACGTCGCGCCGCTGCCCGAAAGCCGGAGGCTGCAATTGGGCGCGATCCCGCTCTGGCAGTTGACTCACGACCAGCGGGGCGAAATCGTCATGCTGGACGACGCCGTCCAGGGCTTCACCCGCCGCCGCTTCCTGGACCTGGGCCTGACTCCCGGCACCGAAATTTATCCTGAACTCAAGAATTTCTTCGGCGACCCGCGCGCCTACCGCGTGCGCGGCACGTTGATCGCCTTGCGCAAAGACCAGGCTGCCCAGATTTGGGTGAAGCCGCACTAACGGAGTCCAACGTCTCCCGACGTTGGTTGCAAAATCAGGAGATTTTGCACTCCTCGCACATATTAGAGGTACCTCTTATGAACGAAAACATCTTCCGCATTTTGGCTGCGGCCATCTTCTTCACCGGCATCGGCATCTCCGGCTACTTCCGGCGCAAAGCGGACCGGGAGTCGGGAGAAAAGATCTCCCGCAAAGTGGACGGCAACACAATGATGACCATCATCAAGCTCGGCGGGCTGCTGCTCTGGTTCAGCCCGATCGCCTATTTACTCAACCCGGCCTGGATGGCCTGGTCGAAACCCGGCCTGCCGGACTGGGTACGCTGGCTGGGAGTTGGGATCGGCCTCCTGTGTGTTGGCGGCATTTACTGGCTGTTCAGCAGCCTCGGCAGCGGCATCACGCCGACCAGCGCCACCCGAACCGAGCATAAACTCGTCAAGCATGGCGTCTATCGCTATATCCGCCACCCGCTCTACACTTTTGGCTCATCCATGTTCGTTGCTTTTGGCATGATGGCCGATAACTGGTTCATCGCCGTGCTGGGAATTCTTGCCTTCGTCATCATGGCTATCCGCACACCGAAAGAGGAAGCCAACTTGATCGCCAAATTTGGCGAAGAATATCGCGAATACATGAAATCCACCGGCCGCTTCCTGCCGAAACTCACGAGGTAAACCTTCCATGACCAACCCCAAAATCCAACTCCCCACCGAGAACTGCGAGACCTGCCCGGCATACACCCACCTCGAACAGATGGGACTCAAAATTGACGATTTCGACCGGGTGGTGGCCCTGGCGGGCAACCCCAACACCGGCAA
>DIDQ01000042.1:5034-42587 GCA_002418215.1 Anaerolineales bacterium UBA5796 | reverse complement strand
CAGCGGCTGACGGTTTGCCGCGGCGGGCGCGGCGGACGCGGTAACGTCCATTTCAAGAGCGCCCGGCGACAGGTCCCGCGCGTGGCGGAGAAGGGCGAACCCGGCGAGGAGAAGACCCTCAAGCTGGAACTCAAGCTGATCGCCGACATCGGCATCATCGGCGTCCCCAACGCGGGCAAATCCACCCTGCTTTCAGTGTTGACCAACGCCCAGCCCAAGATCGCCCCCTATCCCTTCACCACGCTGGAACCCAACCTGGGCGTGGCCCAAATTGACGAGTACACGACGGTCGTCCTGGCCGACATCCCCGGCCTGATCGAAGGCGCCGCCCAGGGAGCCGGGCTGGGGCACGACTTCCTGCGCCACATCCAGCGGACGCGGGTCCTGGTCCACCTGCTCGACGGTCTGTCTCCCGACCCGTTGGCCGATTTCAGCCAGATCAACACCGAGCTGTCGCTGTTCGACCCCAATCTCGCCAAAAAGCCGCAGATCGTAGCCCTCAACAAGATGGACCAGGCCGAAGCGCAGGAACGCTGGCCGGAGATCAAAAAAACGATGAAGAAGCGCGGCTACGAGGTGATGGCGGTCTCGGCCCTGGCCCGCAGCGAAGTGCATGAGTTGCTGCTCAAGGCCGCCGGGATGCTGGCCGAAGCCCCCGCCCTGGAGGAGATCGCCCCGCCCATGCCGGTCTACCGTCCCGAGGAAGACCCGCGTGAATTCACCATCAGCCGCGAAGACGACGGCGGCTGGCGGCTGCACGGCCCGGCCATCGAGCGCGCCGCATCCATGACCTATTGGGAGCACGACGGCGCAGTGCGCCGCTTCCAGAAGATCATGGAAACCCTCGGGGTGGAAGAGGCCCTGCGCCAAGCCGGGATCGAGAACGGAGATACGGTTTACATCGGGGAGTTCGAGTTGGAGTGGCAGGAGTGAATGAGTGGATGTGGGTAGTTGGCAGTCGGTGATTGCTGGTCGGGTAGGGCTGAATGCTCTTTTCAGCCCATATCGAGACCACATTTACGCATAATTACAGGTTGGCCTCGATACGGATGAGAAAAGCGTTCATCCTACTCGACCAACGGATTAAGAAAAGTCCCGATGGCCGAAACCACCGGGACTTCTTACTTTTTACTCGTTACTGATTACTTCCCCCGGCTCATCGCGTCCATCACCGCCACCGAAGCGATCTGGACGATGTCGCTAACTTCGTCACCGGTCTGCATCACGTGGACGGGTGCGCCCATGCCGAGCAGGATCGGGCCGATCGCCTTGGCCTTGCCCAGGCGGGCCAGCAGCTTGTAAGCAATATTGGCCGACTCGAGCGAGGGGAAGACCAGCACATTGGCATCCTTGACCGCGCTGAACGGGTAACGCTCGTCCACGATCTCGGGCACCACGGCGGTATCAGCCTGCATTTCGCCGTCGTAGACGAAGTCGGGGCAGCGCTCCTTGACGATTTGGACGGCCTTGGCCACCTTCTCTGAAAGCGGGTGAGGGGTGGAGCCAAAGTTCGAGAACGACAGGAAGGCCACCCGCGGTTCGAGTTCGATGGTCCTGGCGAAATTGGCTGCCAGGCAGGCAATCTCGGCCAGGTCTTCCGCCGACGGGTCAATGTTAACCGTAGCGTCTGTAAAGAGGTAGACGCGGTCGTCCACGATCATGATGTACACGCCTGCGGCCCGCGCCGCGCCGGGAGCGGTGTGGTGGATGCGCAGCGCCGGGCGGATCACGTCGGGATATTCGAAGGTCAAGCCCGAGACAAAGGCATCCGCATCGCCCATTTTGACCATCATCAGGCCCAGGATGTTGACATCCCGGACGCGTTTGCGGGCAATCGGGAAAGTCACGCCCTTGCGTTCGCGCAGCTCGTGGTAGGCATGGGCATATTCTTCGTGGCGGGCATAGTCATTGGGATTCATGATCTCAGGGCAGCACGGCAGTCCCAATTCTTCAATGGTCTTCTGGATGATCTCCGGCCGGCCAATCAGGACAGGCGTGGCGATACCCTCCTCCTTGATCTGGTGAGCGGCGCGGATGACCTTAGGCTCCTCACCCTCGGCAAAGACCAGCCGCTTCGATCCACCGGATGAACGGGCCTGGTTCTGGAAGAAGTAGCGCACCTGCTCGCCCTTGCCCTGGCGGTAGGCCAGTTGCTCACGATACTCGTCTATGTCAATCATCTTACGAGCCACACCGGTCTTCATCGCCATCTCAGCTACCGCCGGGGATTCCCAAAGCAGCACACGCGGGTCGAGCGGCGTGGGGATGATGTACTCGCGACCGAATTTCAGGCTTTCGAGGCCATAGGCTCGCAGCACCGAATCCGGGACATCTTCCTTGGTCAGCGCGGCCAGGGCTTTGGAGGCGGCAAATTTCATTTCCTCGTTGATGGCCGAAGCGCGAACGTCCAGCGCGCCGCGGAAGATGAACGGGAAACCGAGCACGTTGTTGACCTGGTTGGCATAGTCCGAGCGGCCGGTGGCGATGATCACGTCGCTGCGGGCTGCCTTGGCCAGCTCAGGGCGGATCTCCGGGTCGGGGTTGGCCATGGCAAAGATGACCGGGTCGTCAGCCATGGTTTTGACCATCTCAGGCGAAAGCACGTTCGCGACCGACAGGCCGTAGAACACATCTGCGCCTGCAACGGCATCTGCCAGGGTGCGGTGTCCCTTGTCTTCGACCGCCAGGCGTTCCTTATATTTGTTCATGCCTTCGGTGCGGCCCTTGTAGACCACGCCGCGCGTATCGCACAGCATGATATTCTCACGCTTCACGCCCCAGCGGATGGCCAGTTCGGCGCACGAGATGGCCGAAGCCCCTGCCCCGGAAATGACAATGCGGATATCCTCGTGCTTCTTGCCGACGATCTCCAGCGAATTGGCCAGCGCAGCCGAAGAAATGATCGCCGTCCCGTGCTGATCGTCGTGAAAGACCGGGATGTCGAGCATCCCTTTCAGGGTCTCTTCGATGTAGAAGCATTCGGGAGCCTTGATGTCTTCGAGGTTGATCCCGCCAAAAGTCGGGGAGATGGCGGCCACAACTTTGATGATCTCGTCCGGGTCGTGGCTGTTGACCTCGATGTCGAACACATCCACATCCGCAAATTTTTTGAACAGGACTCCCTTGCCTTCCATCACGGGCTTCGAGGCCAGCGCGCCCCGGTCCCCCAGCCCGAGGATGGCCGTACCGTTCGAAACGACCGCCACCATATTGCCTTTGGACGTGTATTCGTAAGCCAGGCTGGCGTCCTTCTCGATCTCCAGCACGGGATGGGCCACGCCGGGCGAATAGGCCAGGCTCAAGTCCCGCTGGGTATCCATCGGCTTGGTGGGGATGACCGCCACCTTGCCGGGCTTGCCTTTGAGACGATGATATTCCAGGGCATCTTCAATTGTGATCTTGCTCATGGGACCTCCGGGTAGATTGATTAGAGTTTGGACAAAGAAAGCAACTTCCCAACGGGTGAATTATTGCACAAACTCAACAAATCCCATAGTTGCTTTTGTCAGGTTTCTTATATGTACTTACACCGTTCTATTCGAATGGTTACCCATTGTAACAGTCCTGCCCGCGACAACCGGATATTGGACTTTGCCGATAGCCCTGTGCCGGATCCGCAGGCCCAAAGGGAACAGGCTGTGCTCCAAATGAGACACCGGCTTTATCACCTTCTTAACGTAATTTTCATGTATAATAAACTTATATCCTTAATATAAGGATGTTGTTCAGTCAATTTTCCGCCGCTATTTTTCGAGCGGCCACGGCTTAAATACGACACTCTGGAAAGACCTGGAATACGTCCCTAACCCTGTCCGTGACAGGTTTAGTTTTGGGAAGTCGCTTTCCCGCCTGGGTTTAGTTTGAAACGGGAAACATTGAAAATCGTGAGACTTCACCATTGCAGAACCGTCTGAGCAAGTGACCCACCGTCAGTCGCTTCAGGCCATCTCCCCTTAAATCCTGGGGAGATACAGGCGTATATCAGCGCATATTCAGGCAATCTGTTACAGCCGTGACCCTCAGCGGTTTGCGGCTGTATGTGTTTAAGATGCGAAAAATAACCGCGATCACCCCCCAAGCCAGGAACCCCCAACGGGTCAACCTTTACCTGGATGGTGAGTTCGCCTTTGGTCTCACCCGCATCGTGGCCGCCTGGCTGCAAGTCGGCCAGACCTTGACAGACGAAAAAATTGCCGCGCTCCAGGCCGAAGACGCGCGCGAAATGGCTTACGTGCGGGCGCTCAACTACTTGAGCTACCGCGCCCGCTCGCTGGATGAGATCCGCCAGAACCTGCGCAAGCACGAGGTCCCGGAAACGGTCATCGAAGAGACCCTCGAACGGTTGCAGCGCAACGGGTTCGCCAGCGACAGCCAGTTCGCCCGCGATTGGGTCGAAAACCGCAGCACCTTCCGCCCTCGGGGCCGCCGCTTGCTGGCCCTCGAACTCCGACAGAAAGGCATCGAGGAGGGGACGATCCGGGAAATCCTGGATGACGGCCTCGACGAGGCGGACCTGGCCTACCAGGCCGGACTCAAAAAAGCGCGCCAACTGGCGCACCTGGACCGGCAGGCCTTCCGCCGTAAAATGGGCGATTTCCTGGCCCGACGCGGCTTCGGTTACTCCGACATTGCGCCTGTCGTCTCCCGTCTTTGGGACGAATCGCGCCCGGAGCAAACACCACTTGACGATGAGGAACTACCATGAATAATCCGATCCTTTACATTTCGACGGCAATCCTGACCTTGATCATCGGTCTGATCATCGGCTTTTTCATCAACCGACTGCTCAACGCCAAAGCCTTGCGCGAACAGCAGCAAAAAGCCGAAAGCATCCTCAATGGGGCCAACGAGCAGGCCCGGCTGATCGAAAAACAGGCCCGCGACAGCGCCGCCAAAATTGTCCAGAGCGCCGAGCAGGAGATCAAGGAACGCCGCGCCGAACTGACCCGCGAGAGCGAGCGCCTCGACAAGCGCCGCGTCGACCTCGACGGCCGCGCCGACCGCCTCGAACAGCGCGAAGTCGCCCTCAACAAGCGCCAGAGCGCCATAGACCGGCGCGCCAACGAAGCCGACCGCATCCACGAACAACAGATGGAACGCCTGCAAGAGATTTCGCAGATGACCAACGAAGAAGCCCGCGGCATCCTGATGGCCGAGGTCGAAAAAGAAGCCCGGGCCGACATGGCCCGCATCTACCGCCAGATCGAAGCCGAGGCGCGTGAGGAGGGCGAAAAGCGCGCCCGCAAACTCATCGCCGACGCCATCCAGCGCGTCGCTTCCGAGCACGTTTCCGAAGTTACCTCCTCGGTTGTGCCATTGCCAAACGAGGAGATGAAAGGCCGTATCGTCGGACGCAACGGGCGCAACATCAAAGCCTTCGAACAGGCCGCCGGGGTGGACGTCATCGTGGACGACACGCCCGAGGCCGTCACCATCTCCTGCTTCGACTCGGTCCGCCGCGAGGTCGGCCGCCGCGCCCTCAGCCGCCTGATCCTGGACGGGCGCATCCATCCCGCCCACATCGAGAAGATCGTCAACGACGAGACCAAAGCGGTCGAAAAGGTCATCGCCGAATCCGGGGAGCAGGCCGCTTACGACGCCAACATCGCCGGGCTGCACCCCGAAGTGCTGCGGATGATGGGCCGGCTGAAGTTCCGCACCTCCTACGGCCAAAACCAACTCTCCCACGCCGTCGAAGTGTCCAAACTGGCCGGGATATTGGCCGCCGAACTGGGCGCCAACGTCGAGATTTCCAAGCAGGGCGGATTCCTGCACGACATCGGCAAAGCCATGGACCACAACCAGGAAGGCACCCACGCCATGCTGGGCGCGGAGTTCTGCAAACGCTACGGCGTCAACGCCAAAGTGGTCAACGCCATCGCCTCCCACCACCACGAGGTGGAGCAAGAATCCATCGAAGCCGTCATCGCCGAAGCCGCCGACGCCATCTCCGGGGCGCGTCCCGGCGCCCGCCGCGAAGACCTGGAAGCCTACATCAAGCGCATCAAAGCCCTCGAAGACCTGTCCATGTCCTTCAAGGGCGTCAACGAAGCCTTCGCCATCCAGGCCGGGCGCGAGGTGCGCATCATCGTCCGCCCCGAAGAGATAGACGACCTCGAATCCACCCGCCTGGCGCGAGACATCGCCAAGCAGATCGAAGAGACGATGCAATACCCAGGGCAGATCAAAGTGACGGTGATCAGGGAAACGAGGGCGGTGGATTACGCGAAGTAATTTAGTTCGACAGTTTGGTGGTCGGATGGCCAGATGGTTGCATGGCCTGTTAGTCGAATAGTTGGGTAGAAGAAGAACCCTCCCGTTGTTGCACAGCGGGAGGGTTTTGGTTGTTAGGCCACGATCTTTTGCACCACTTCAGGATCATCCTGGTATTTCAACAACCTTAACCCTTCCAATCGTAGGGCTTCGGGGAAGAGGGCTTTGTAGATGTTGCAGTTGGGGGATTTGACATCGTAACGCCCCGTCGCCCGATAAGTCGCCAGCGGACAGCCGCCGGCGCACCAGTGCTTCCATTCGCAGGTTTTACAGCCTTCCTTCTCTTCCACTGAAAGGTTCTGAATCCCGATCTGGTCGGCACGGATGACTGCCAGCGGGTCCGCCACGTGAACGTCCGTGATCGGCTTGCGGATGTGCATCTGGCATTTGGCTGCCTGTCCGTGCTGGTCGAAAACCAGATAATTTTGCCCCACTCCGCAAGTATGCGTGTGCGAGACAGACAGGTTGGCCCGGTCAATGATCCCGCCGAGGAACGGCCGGCGCGGCAGGTTATTCTCGATTACTTTGAATGCCGTCAGCATCCCGTTGATGATCTTTTGCTCGTCCAGCCGCATATCTTCGTGCGAAGCCGAAAGCTCGTTCTCGCGATAGAAGTTCAGGCTAAAAGGCAGGTCACGCTCCAAAATCCAGGCCATCACCTCGGGCAAGCCCTCCGCTGTGCGGCTGCTGATCGTGACCGAAATGTTGGGCGTCAGGCCGTTGGCAAGCGCCAAATCCACAGCTTCGGCTACGTCCGGGAATGTCCCACGTCCGCCCGCGTAGCGACGATGGGCGTCGTGGTGTGCGCCCAAACCATCCAGAGAGATCATCAGGCGGAGATTCAGAGAGCAGAGAGTAGAGATTTGAGATTCGGTCAGGAGCGTGCCGTTGCTCAACACCACACCTTCCAGGCCGAGACCGTATTTTTCTGCCAGCGATTGGGCGTAGCGATGCTGTTCCACAATCAGCGGGAAGCGCAGCAATGGTTCGCCACCCGCGTATTTGAGCTTCACCTGCTTGAAACCGTTGGCTAGTGCTGAGCGGAAGGTCGCGTCAATCGCGGCGCGGCCCGTTTCGGACGACATGTCCTCGCGGACGTGCGGCAGGTAGCAGTAGTCGCAGCGCAAGTTGCAGCGGTCGGTGAGGTGGAGCCAGGAGGTCAATGATGCAGGCTCACCCGCGACAAGCGCGGGCTGAATCCGCAACGGTACAATCAGGCCTTGCATGGCGAAAACCTGATCGGCATTCCAGACTGGAGATCGAGGCACAGCAAATAAACGCCAACGCTCCCATGCGGCCTGATTGAGCACGCTTGGACCGCTTGGCGCATAGGGACTGAAAGCCACCCAGTGACTGTGACCCAATTTAGTTGTATAAGTACCTCTGGCCTGGAGATATGATTGCGTGGACTTGTTTTCCAAGGCATGCGAAGTCGAAGAGACAACGCAAGCGCAATCACTTTCGAAGTTCAGTTGATCGCTAAACCGCAAAACAAGCGCGCGGTTCTCACAAGCGCAATCATCTTCGACTTTTCCCTGATTGCTGGTCAAGATTACCGGATATCTCGGAAGTTTATTATCTTGCGGCATAATCGCCTCGGAAGGCTATTCGTGAAATGCGCCAAAACACTCGTTCAGGAATTGATCAACTTTGGAGACATCGTCAATTCCAAGATTGCCCAAGTTATATTTCTTCCTCGCCTCCCGCTCATATTTGTAGAACTGCTCCAATTCATCTTCATTAAACTTCTTGAGGTAATCATAAAGCGAATCGTAGGCCACGCTTAACACGCTGGATCGCGGTGAGAAAATAGAAGCATAAGCGATCGCCAGAGAATATTGCTCGGCGCCTGTTCGCAGGAAGTCGTTTGCGCCTTGGTCGTTTTTTACCAGCCGGCGGCGCTCGAATTTATCGCTAATCCCACTGCCAACTTCATCCGCGCAATAGCGGAAGCGCTCCAACGCGATGCGACCATGCAAGGCAGATATTTTGCTTAGTTGATGATAAACATAAACATCGTCTCGCCCTGGTGCTGGAAGATTGGTTGTCGTAAGGAACGCGTCTGGCGGAATGAACTTCTCTGCTCGAAAAATGGCATCTTCAGCGGCATCGAATTTTCCAAAGTAATAATGCACCCACGCTAAATTAACCTCTGCATCCATTTGCAAGCGTGTATTTTGGATCTCCGTGGCTTTTCTGGCCGCCTGCTGGAGAGTGCTAAGCGCCTCGCGATAACGCCGTTCTTTTCTTTGGCCCTCCGAAATGAGAATCCAATCACGCTGCAGGCAACCCATCTCGATTTGGGCTTCGACCCAGCGCGCGACTTCACCGCCAGCTGGCCCGCCCTCTTTGAATAAATCAATAGCTTGGCGCAAAGCGTTTTCCGCTTCTGTGTAGAGAGCCTCCGCCGGCATCGGCAAAGTCCACCCTTTGCGCTCACCCATGGCCAGACGCCGTAAGGCCTCGGCCAGTTGAATGAACGCCAGTCCCAACCCACGCGGTTCCTCGGCACGGCGGAAATAGGCCATCGCCATGGCCGCCTCCTCCCAGGCCGAGTCTGGCCGCAGGAAGTCGTTATCAATCAAGGCGAGAGTGTTCAGGGAGTAGGCAATGGGCACTTCAGCCCCTATTTGCCTGCGTAGATAAAGGGCATCCGAACAGACTTGACGAGCATGGACTCGCCCCATATCAGAAAGAACACGAGAAAGATTATTACGCAAGGTGGCATGGCGGGCAGGAAATTCAGTCGCTCGCATATACTTGAGCGCTTTCCCATTCCGGTCCAATGCTTTTTGGGTTTTACCTTGCATTGCATAGCCATAACCTACAAAAGTATATAGCATCGCAATAACACGATGCAACTTAGGTTCACCAGGATGCCCCTGGAAGCCTCGTTCTCCTTGCCTGCCTCGCTCGGGAAAGACGATCTCATCCTCGCTGTGAGAGGCCAGTTGCGTTAGATCATCCAAAACGCCATCAAGCTGTTTTATCGCCTGCTCGATATTTTGATTCAGCAAAATCCTAGCATAGGCGGCCCAGCCAATTCGTTCCCCGCGCGCAAAGGTATGCTGCCACGAATCGCGAATATCCCCTTCTGGCATATCGTCAATAGTTTTCTCTAAAGCCCGAGCGAATTCAAGCGCACGGTGATAATCCTCACCCTTACGTAACACAAAGCGCTTAATCCATCGCGCAGCCTCATCCTGCTCCGCGACGCGTCGTAGGGCAACGATGGGATCTCCGTTCCGCTCTTTCAGCGCTTTCCATGCTTCAACATGCGCGAACTTCAATGCGTACTCATCCCGCAAGACCTGCCATAACTCTGCCTGCGCCATCGCCTCGGCGGCCTCATCGTTGGCCTGCCAACGCTCCTCCGCCAGATCAAAATAAGCATCATTAACATTGTTTCGAAGATCCAATAGAAGAACATAATGGAGGCGTTCTAGTTCCCATTGCAGGATGGCTTCACGGACTTCGGCGCGGTGTTCTTCCTCGATTTCCCCAAGAGGCGGGAACTGGACAGAAAGCGCGCTTGCCGGGCTGGCAAGACGAAGGCTGCGTTCGTCTTCACGCTGGAATTCGTCGCGTTCCTTATCTTTCTTTACCAGTTGATGTTCAGCCCAGGCAGTCAGGCGTTCATATAGTTTTCGGCGAGCCTTGATTTCATCTTGACAGTCATCCTCTGTTTGCGAGAGATGATCGGAATAAATGCGGTAAATTTCATCCTGCAAGCCAAAACGTCCATCCGGGCGCATCTTGACAATGGCCAGGCCGCGTAAGTTTTCGAGTTGGGCTTCGATCTGTTGCAATTGATCCAGCATCTTCGGGTTCTTTTTCCATTGATCGGGATCGGCTTCGGCAGATTTGAAGAGAGCGAAATAGATTTGCTCCGCGTCCAAGCCGCGCGGCGTCCGCACTAATGCTTGGAGAATCTCGGAGCGCAGGTCGCGTCCGCTGAATAGCAAAGTGATGAATTCGCCCTCAATCTCCCACTGGGCATCGTGCAATTCCTGGGTCTCGTTGCCGATCGGGTCTTTTGTCTTGACCCGCTGCACGGCCTGTGACCAGCGATCCTGAAGAGGTTCGGGTATTTTAAACCCCTCAATAATAATGTCGGTATAAAGGGAGAGGCGCACTGGCTGGCCCCCGGTATAAAGCCACAGCACCTTGACCCGTTCATCCTGCTCAAGGACAAACTTTAGGTCGTCAATGATACGGTGCGATTCGGAATTCTCTGTGCCACTTTTCTGCAAATCCTCAATCAGCGCCTTGAGGTAATCAGCAGAATCATCCAGATTAAACGGCGAAAGTTTGATTTCCAACAAATGAGCCGCTGGGGATTGTTCAAAGGCGTTTCGCATCAATTCAAAGAAATCTTTTCCTTCTTCACCGCGCCCCACCAACAGCAAAGTTGTATTCGGTAAGTTTCCATTCTGGATTTGATCGGCCAACCATTGAATGGTATAAAACTCCAAATCCGCCGTATGAATCAAACCTTTGTCAATCAGCCAGCGCGAAGCAAGGGGAAATAATTTTTCGACCGTGTCCAGCGTGATCACCAAACGTTGTTTCTCAGCGTTGCAGCGATAATCATCGAGAAAGGCTTGTTCAGCCCGGCGCGCCGCTTGTTGCACCACTGCATATTCTCCCCCCTGCTGGCGTAGACGGCGATATTGCGCGAACTCGCTATCATAGCGGTTGAATTCGATTTCCCCACCCTGGCTAACCAACGCATCGCGCAAGGCATGCATAAAACTAGCGCTGGCATGCAAATGGGTAGCCGTCACATCAATCAAGTCGGGAAAGATAGCTGTCCCAGAGTATATCCTGGCCCAATCGCGAGACGCGTCGGGTGCGCCTCGCTTTTCACGGGAGCGCCAATTTCCCCCCAACCAGAGCACCTCTTCCGTCAGGCGCGATTTGCCCATGCCTCCTTTTCCATATATAAACACGACCTGGCAATTCTCATAGGGCGCGTCAAAGATGGCTCCCCTGATTTGATCTAGCGGTTCAGCGCGATTGACCAATCGCTCAGTGCGTTTGGTTAAGCTTAGAAGTTGGCCATTCATGGATGAGCCTCCATTGCTACAAGATCACGCAAGAGTTCGCGCAAGCCGTCGGCAATTTTCTGGCGATGAGTTGTGGAATTAATGGCAACCAGGCCATATTCAACCAGACGCTTAACTGCCTCGGATGACGGTCTTTGACCAGTATTTTCTTCAAGTTCAAACGATGTCCATTCAGGCGGGCATTTCTCAGCAATTTGTTTGAGAAGGTCAAAATCACTTGGATGAAGCGGCAGATGGCGAAAAACCCCATTTCCATCTGGCCGCGTGATCAACTCATTACAGCACTTCCGCAAATCGACAACTGTCAGGGAACGCAATGGCTGTCCATTTCCTTGCCAAGCGCACTCGAACAGGAAGGCATTGATGAATGGATGTGTCCAGGGATAATTTTTCAAAGAGGTTTTCCAGTCATTGAGATTGGATGGGAGAGTTGTGTCCCCGTGAGCCTCGGTCAAACGGCAGAATTGTTTCTCATCAGAGATGCGGGATTCCATCGATGCGCTACGCTGGCTGAACCTTGGAGCGCCAAAATATAACCGTTGCTCTTCCCTATAGGCCAGCAGTATGCGCGTGCAATCGCGGATCGTCAGGTAGTGAATCAGGCGGTCGCAAACTGTTTCGGCTGCACTGTCCGAAAGCTCGTCATATCCGTCAAGTATGAATACAGGAGAATTCGCTAAATCACAACACTGGCAAAGGTCCTCTATAAAATCCTCGACCGCCCTCGATGGATCTGGCACGGTCCGATCAATCGCTCTGATCTCAGCGCAATGCCCAAGCGCCTCTCCTCTTGCGGCTTCAAGCCACTTGAATATCTTTTCCTTTTTCAGGATGAGATCACGTTGCTTTTCCTTTTTATTGACTACATCAGGAATATCCAACCAGAACACCAAACGGTCACTCCGCCCCGAGATAGTTTCGCCTTTCCACTTCTCATAAAGATTGTTGAGTAGCCAAGTTTTTCCCGTTCCAGGAGAATCGATTAATGAAAAGGCCCGTTTGTCTGACGCATCATTGACCCATTGCTCTATTTCTTTGCGAATTGTCTCTCGGTCTACAAACAGATTCGGATCATATTCCCAAGGGGGCATTCTCCCTCTCTTTAGAGACACATTCACTCTGCTCTTCCATGATGGTTGAATCGGTTCATGGTCTCCAGCATAGCCGCCCAATCTGCTTCACGAATTCTGTCTTCGGTGGGACTGTGAGCAATGTGGGCGTCAATCAGTGCGCTGGCTAATTGTAGCATCCGACGAGGCGAACCAGCCGCTTTTTCTATGATTAGATCATCTACCTTGGAACTGAAGTCTTTTTCTGTAAGATCTACGAAACCGGTAAAGTAAGAACCCGCTGAACGAAAGCGCTGTACCAGCAATTGTTGGAGCGATTCACCAACCCATATTATTTTAGCCTCCAAAGCGGGAAACTTCAAGGGAGGAGATATAGTTTGCATAAATACGGCGATTAGGTTTTGTAATTCAGGGGGAAGGAAGAACTTGAAAAACAAATTGCGGTCTTGAATAATTTTCAACTGCGCGAGCAATGGTCGTATCAGTTCCGACATGGCCTGCTCATCCCGGTCGCGAGTGTCTACGCCATCTATCAGAACCAGAGCACGTTCGAATCCCCATAAACGAGCAGCAGCTAAAGCCTGCCATACGCTCTCCCAGCCTTGAAGCACCGGCGCAACCGGGACTAAATCATGCAGGCAATCGTTCAATAAGTCTAAAAGAGACTGCGAGGATGGGATATACCGAACTGGCGATCTGCCAAGAAAAGACCAATAAGTGCCAAGTCCTGCTCGGGCCTTCGGACGAGGTGAATCAATAAGGGTTCTAATTAGGCGATAGAGATGGACACCTCCAATTGCAATCTGTCGCTTAAGGGCTTCCACCTGTTGCGCGTTTGGATACGTTCGAGGATCAAATCGTTCCACGACTTGGATGAATAGATCTATCGCCACCGCTCGCGCGAGGCGATTGCCATGATCTTCGGCAGACAGCGGCGCTTGAACATCCTCGCCGAGCGTGTATGTAACGACCAGATCATCGGCAAGGACGGCGCGGCATTCTGCTTCGAGCGCGAAGCGCAGGGTGGTCTTGCCAGAGCCTGGTTCGCCATAGACAAAACTATGCTGAGGCTGTCGCAAGTCTTGAAGGCGAATAGATTGCTCTGATAATGTCATTAAATTTGGGGGGGAATAAAAAGAATAAAAAGTTGGAATGTCCTGTGCCAAGCCCAATTCCAACTCTGCTACTGGAGTAATAAATGGGTCAGTGGAAAGTCCTGCTTCCCTAAGGTATTTCGTTCGAGGATTTTGGGCGCGCAAACTTTCTTCTTGCATGTCACCTTGCCAATGTCATGTGAAAGGATTTTTGTGTCAGGTGAAATAACTGTACTTTACATAGTTGTCTGGCGGAAACCTATAGCTGTCACCTACCTGTCATAAGCCTGACTTCTCTTCGATCAAAAAATTCTCCAGCCAGTACCCTTCATTTCTGCGGTTTAAGATATATAGTGGGTTTGAAGGGTCAGGCTCAATAGCGACCCTCAATCTCCGCGTTAGAGTATGGACATATTCTTTCTTCATGGTTCCCATCGCTTGGTGATCCATTGGCTTGCCTCTTTGTCGCCATAATTTTTCTAATAATTCATAAGGGCCTTCATCCAATTGAAGAAACTTATGCCCGCGCCACACTCCCCGACGATCGTGGGAAGGTATCAGACGCAAAGGACAATACTTTTTGTAGTACGCGGCTTCAATCTCAGGATACGCGTCTCTGCTCGACGGCATTCCTGCTTGTTTTGCGTATTCGAGCAGGATATCAACAATTCCCAACCATCCAGCGCATGCTGGTACTCCAAACTCATTTATTGTCAGGGATGTTAGTCTTGCCAGCAATTCAGCATCTGCAAGGTCACTAATCTGCTTGATCTGTCCCCCTGTGGCGGCCTGCAAATGGCGTCCAATAATCTCCATTGTCCTATTTTCTGTCGCCTCAACGTAAATTGCATTCACTCGCCCTCGGGTTTTATGCAACAAACCGCTTTTGTCCACAATCGAATGCGACATGGCCGCGACAATTCTTAGACCAATGTGTTGCATGGGTTCCAGCCAATCAAATAAACCGATAATCTGATCGGCTAAATCGGAGGTGGGTGGATAATCCACATCCACAAATGCTATGATTTCCCCACAATCAAGGCGTCGAGATAGATTTAGCAATTCTTCAATCTGGGCTTGTACGTCCTGAGTTTCGACCTGGGTTTGATATAAATCCATAAAGGGAACAGATTGCATGATAGATGCCCACTCGGCAGGGAGGCCATCCAGCCAACGCACATAGGAGCGCGGATCATTGAATTTTTCGATAAGCCAGCGAAGGAACTCTTGCTGCGCTCGTGAAAGTCGACCGAGGTTGGCCGGAACAGTTAAGAAATGCTGACGCGAGGCGCGTGAAGCCGCTCTCAAAATTCGAAACAAAAGATTTTGTGATTCCTCTGCATGTGCCCCTCGCCGCGAGATAATATCGTCTTCAAGGATTAAAGCCGTGGAAGCTTTAGAGTGTTTGAACGCGCGCAACAGAGTTGATTTACCACTCCCTGCATCTCCTGTCACAATGGTCCAATCAGGATGAGCTTGTAGGACGGCTTCATGTGGCGAGGGAACATAACACTCTGCCCACCATCGTTCTTCCTCCTGATGGGTGCGCATTTGAGGCGGTAAAAAGGGCCAATTCTCGACCTTGATGCTCATGGACATTTTTCGATTGCGGCAAGTACGTCGCTTTTAGAGATTGGTCTCTCCGTACTTGACCAAGGCAGGCAATTCCACAATTGCGAAAGATACCGAGGATTGTTTTGCGCGCTTTGGAGCAAAACTTTTAGTGCGCCTTTTCTAAAATAGGTATCCAAGGCAGGTATCGAACCATTTGCCGTTTCCCAGCGGTGTGTAAGCATCCTTTCTAGCATCGACTCGTCCCAAGTCAATAAATGGGGTTCTGCCAATGGCACGGGGATAATCTGTGTTCGTTCAACTTCAGATAACGGCAAAAACAAGAAGAGGTTGATGTTGATAAAATTCCAGTCCTGCTGAGGAGCTAAAATGACAGCTTCGAGCCAATCTGTTTGAATAGATTCCGTTGTATCGATAACCAAGCGAATTTGCTCGAAGTTTAATAATTTGGCGCACTCAAACAAGGCTTGAGGCCACATTTCAGCCGAAAGGCTTTTGGGTTGTTTAGACTCAATAGCTTGGTTCAACAAGCGCAGTGGAACGATTTCTTCTTCCTGGCGGGATTTTGCATCCGAATCTCCTTTTAATTCCTGTTTTTTCGAAATAGCTTGCCCAATTTTGGCCAAAACTATTGCTCGATCCAATGAATGGGTTAAGATGGCAGCAAAAAGTGCGCGCTCGCTCGGGCCGAACAGATTGAGATAAGTTGGATTTTGCTTGATGTATTCCCACATTTGAGAGGCAAAGGCACGCTGAATAAAGGGAATCGTCGGCTGCCCTCGTAGGTAAGCCCCTAATATATGAGTCTCACAGAGATAGCGTCCCAGGGCCAGAGCCAATGCAGTTTTCCCACTGCCAGGCTCACCGTGGATGGCGAAGAGTCTCATTCCTTCTTGCAACTTCGGGAATTTCGTAAATTTTTCATATAGCGGATATTCCCAGAAAAGAGCGCTCTTCTTGGTAAATAGCCACTGACTTTCTTCCTCAGCCGTAGCGCAGGAGGGAAAGGGGTTCTTCAGGTTTTCCCGCAGATATGGAAACGCGCTGAACTTATTTAGCAAAAGCGGCCAAACTCTGGCGTGCGAAGGCCGTGCTGCTCCAAGCGTATTACTGGCTCTTTGAAAATCGTCCCGAACACTGTCTAGGGAGATTTTGTCTTTAGGAAATTGCCTCAACGCCAAGCGAAGCGAACTGGGATCTTTGGGGTTCTGCAAGCAGGCATAAGCCAGCGCAGCGGCGGTTTCATTGGGCCAAATATCTGAAAACTCACCAAGGGGGATGTTTTCTTTCTCCCCTTCTGCCAAATTAAGCAATGCTTCCGCCTGTTTTACATTCACGTGAGATAAATAGCGTTCTACCCCTTCCCGAAGAATGGCATCGAAAGCAAAACGAGCGCTACTAAGATCTTGAGAGATCAAAGATTTCTTAATCTGTTCAAGTAAACTCGTAGCCCGTTCTTTCTCATCTTTCTCTCTTTTTTGCTGCTGCTGTAAATGTTCGCGATACACCAGTCCAATCCCTGAAATCAAAGCCGTGACCAGCAAAAACAGCGGACTGCGCTCTCCCACTTGACGCTCTTCAAGATCGCGCAATGCGGCGCGGTAGATACCTTCGACCTTAACGGGGATATTCACAACCTCAGGCGAAATGCCATGGCCAGAGACCTGGAACTCAATAAAACTTTCCTCAGAAAAAATGGCCCTTGTGGTTTTGAGATTAACCACTTGAATTGATTGGTGCTCAACCAAAGCATTTGTATCCGCGAAATGCACAGTAGTTTCTTTTACCTTAAGTTTCACACCAGCATCGTATATTGCCAGAAGATTGACGGGAACGCTGACAATCACATCCGTCGGCAAAGCAGGTTCGCTTTTATAAAACGTGATTTCTACAGTGGAGGGATTATCCGTCGCCAAGATGAAGTTTAAATAACGCACGCGTAATTCTCGGCTATTGCTCAGTAGAATGGGATAATCCGTGACCTGAACATTCTGAGCAGGTTGGAAGAAAGCAATATATCCCCACAGAACCAAAAGGATAAGAGCCCCGAAGAGGAGCATCCAAAGAACAACTCCGAGAAAGCGTGGTTCAAGGACCTTCTGGGAAAAAATTTTGGCCCTTGCCGCTTCTTCCTGCCGGTCAGCATAACTCATAGTGTTTCCCTTCCAAAATTTAGAGCAATCTTCACGCGGAAAAAGGAGGAAACTCTTTATTATTATACAGGGAGAAGTTTGAATTGTGCGTGAAATTCATCTGGATAGGGACGAGATAGGTTTGTGTCAGGAAACCAAAAGGCAAGAGCGATTTCCAGTTTGTTTTTCGCAGAAATTGGCAAGCATATTGGCAGCCTCCCATAAGATATATCTCTAGTTTGAGACAGGTCAAACTCGTAAACTAAGCATAAATAAACAATAATAATGCTAAAAACGCTTCGTAACCGAGAAACCGATTTATGAGATCACAATTTCAAAAGGAGAATGTCAAATGTCTGTATTCAATTCCATCAGTGTTGCGGTCTTGATTGTTCTGCTGGTCGCTGGGGCAATTACGGGGCTTTCCGCAGCCGGGACCGATTTTCTTAACCCCAATACCAGTGATGCTGAGGCTGACCGCATCCGCGCTGAGACAGCCCATTTGGCAACCATGAACGAATTGCAGGAACAATCGGAGAAGGCCAAAACCGAGGCCGAAATCGCATCCATCCAGCGTCAACAGGAACTCGAACAGCAGCGCTTCAAAGCAGAGATTACGTACATTGAGCAACTCAACGCCAAAAAACTTGCTGCTTATGAAGGCTGGGTGAAGGTGCGCGACATAATTCTTCTCACCTTTGGCTTCGCATTGAGCGGCGGTCTGCTGCTGTTGGCTGGCGGAAAAGTCCTGACAATGTACCGCTCGATCCCTGTACAGAGGCAGCCATTACCCCGAAAGGTAATCGCCAAACAAGATTGGCAACGACAAATCGAGATGGCCCGTGCCAATGAGCGCCTATTTCGTACCACTACGATGCTGGAAGCCCGCTTGAAAGCGAAAACCAATCCTGCATCACCAGATAAAAACGAACGTGACAATCTGCCGCTGGCGATCTAATTGAGCAAAACGAGACAGGGTCACGGTATCATCGCTACATCACCTGCCTCGATAGCACAGATACATATGGAAATTCGACGGCCAAACGATCAAGTAAAAAGGAGATAACAGGCAATAATGGTCTAGCCAACCAAAATACAAATCGTTTATTCCTGGTGAAGGAGGTGAAACGAAATATCATAAAAAAGTGATGGTCTGCCCAGCAGGCCATCACTTTTATAACCGTCCCCCCATCCTCACCACCTCCCCCCTCACCCCCACCTCCTCGATCAACCCATCCAGTTCATCATCTTCCAGCCGCCTCCCCTTCCCCGCGTAGGCGGTCAGGGCGGCTTCCATCATGTTCGTGCCGAAGGACCGGCCTTCGTAGCGCGGGGTGGTCGTAATAACCGTTTTCACGCCTCTTTGCCGCAGCAATTCGATATTCTCTTCGGTGGTCGTGTTGGTGACGACGGTCTTGCCGTCCATCCGCGCCGGCATATATTTGCGCATGAACAGGAAATCCCCGGCGATCAGGTCGGAGCTTTCGAAGTATTTGACGTATTTCGGCTCCTGCTCAGACCCGTCGCTGCCGTAGAAGAGCATGGACATGGGGAAATGGCTGACAATCGGCAGCATAATCCGGGCGAGGCGCTTGAAGGCCGGGATGCCGTAAACCGGGATCGGGACTCCCAGCGCAACCATCAGGTCACCCAACACGATCTTATCCGAGACTTCGGCCACGGCTTGGGCCAGGCCGAGACGGTCTATCCCGACCGGGACGAAGGCTTGCCTGAAATGGACTTCCCCCAACTGCGGCTTGACCAGTTCGAAGACGCGCCGTTCCAGCGTGTGTTTCAGGCCGCGCCCATCGCATAAGGGAGTCTTCGTCACGCCCTCGACCAGTTTGAGTGCGGCTCGCAGGGGATACTCTCGTTTATCGAGACGCAGGTACAGGTCCACGCCGCCCACGCCGAAGGCGTCCACCTTGCCGTCCAGGTCGAGGTACAGTTGGCGGGCGCGGGCCGCGTCCCCATCCGTCCCGATCCGCTCGACCAGGATCTCCTCGCCGCCGAGTTTGATGACCACGCTTTTGTCACGCTGCGAACTCCCCAGGCTGATGCTGACTGCCCGTTTCATGCTGCCCTCCGTAAATGGAAATCAGGGACGCTCTTTGGAACGTCCCTGATTTTATCAGTCATTTATTGCGGAATGTTGAACGTGGGGAGCGCCCCGTTCGAGAAGATCAGGTTCGGGAAGACGCCTTCCTGGGTGAAGATGAGCTTGTCGGTGTCCTTGATGGCGCTGGCGTTGGCCAGGGCTATTTGCAGGTAGAGATATTCGGGATGCTCGGCATAGAGCAGGGCCAGGGCCGTTTCTTTGGCGAGGTCCACTTTGGCCTGCTCGGCAGCCACCTGCTGCTGGACCTTGGTCAGTTCAAGCTCGGCCTGGGCGTTGACCCTTTCCTGCTCGATCACGGCCAGTTGAGCTTCCAACTGCTGGCGTTTAAGGTCCTGGAGGGTCGCCTGCTGGCGGGCTTCTTCTTGCAGCTTAGACTGTTCGACCCGGATGCGGCCTTCTTCGATGGCCTGTTGGGCCGCGGCTTCCTGCTTGGCTTTGTCGGCGTCTTGTTTGGCCTTTTCAGTTGCGAGGCGGCTCTGGACGATGGCATCCAGCGCGGCCTGGACTTCGGGCGAGATCGTTACCTGCGGGACGGCCACGTTGCGCACTTCCAGCCCCAGCGGCTCGGCCAACTGGCTCAGTTCCTCGTCAATGCAGGTACGCAGCACATCCCGCCCCTGGCCGATGATGGCGTCGTCGAATTTCTTGTCGCCCACGCAGACTTTCATGGCTTGCAGGGTGAAGGCCTGCATACGTTCTCGCAGGAACTGGTCGTCCGAATAAATGGACTTGTAGCGGGAGTAGTTCGCCACGACGATATCCGGCTCTTTCGGGCGGAACACGTCTGCGGTGACCTGGAGGCCGATACGCTGCTTGTCAAGGGTGATCAGTTCCGGGTCGTCTACGGTAATGGCGACCGAGCTGGTTTTCACTTTGACCAGTTGCACGAACAGGCCCACGTCGAACGCGACCCCCGGCTGAACGATCTCCTTGATCTGCCCCGATTCGACCGCGATACCGACCTGGTCGTACTCGATGATCTCGAAGTACCAGAATTGTCTCGCCACCGAAAACAGGACTGCCGCAACGACCACGATGCCAATGAACCAGACCAACCCTTTGGGAATCTGGAAATTGAATCTCGGGGCCGCAGGCGAAGGTCTTTCTGATTGCTCTTTCATTCCATTCTCCTTGGTGGATAACGTTTTTGTCTTGACCGGAGTTTTCGAGTGTTTCTGTCCCCGCATCGAGACGTTTACAGGAAAAATCGAATCATTATACGGAAGGCTTTTTCAAAAGGTGCAAAAGAGCCTGACAGGGCAGGCTCTACTTTCAGGTTGGGTTTGCGGGACCTTTCAGGGGATGACCTCCACATTGAAATCGAAGCGTTCCGAAAAGACCACGCCGCCCGGGTAACGCGCCCCCACCACCACCGCTACCGGCGCATGGTCCGCCGGGACGCCGGGCATTTCGGGCAGGCCGGCCGTCAGGCCCTTGGCGGTGAAGGGAACGTACAGGGTCGCCTCGGTCCCGGAGCCTGAACGATCCGGGCCGTTGGCGACCACGTAGCGACCAGGGTAGAAGGAAGTGGGCATGGCGATGGCAAAGAGCCAGGGCACATCATTGCTGACCGTCACCTGGATTTCGACCACGTAGGTCTGCCCGAGCTGCATCACTTCGGGTAATCCTTGCACGAGCGTGATGGTGATGTCCGGCTGCGGGGGGACCGGGGCTGCGGCCATCGCCGGCAGGGCGAACAGGGTAAGGACAACGATCATGGTACGCAGACGTTTATTCATTACAAGCCTCCTTCAAGGGGTGATTAAGTGGATGGATCAACATCAACCCGCGCTCACGAACGGGTTGTATTTCTTCTCCTCGCCCACCGTCGTCTCAGGGCCGTGGCCCGAAAGGATGCGGGTCTGGTCGGGCAGGGTGTAGACCTGCTCGCGGATGCTGGTGACGAGCGCCTCCCAGTCGCCGCCGGGGAGGTCGGTGCGGCCCACGGAACCCTGGAAGATGAGGTCGCCGCTGAACAAAACGTCAGCCGAGGGGACGTAAAGGATGCACAGACCAGGCGTGTGTCCCGGGGCGTGCCGGACCTGGAAGCGGCTCCCGCCCAGAGTCATTTCCATCCCGTGGACGAAATCTATCGCCGGCTCCGGGCCTGGGTCAATCCTGAACCCGAACAACGGCGCGCCGCCCTGCGCCATCCATAATTTGTGGTCGGCGGGATGCAGCGCCACGAGCGGGAGGGGGTTGAGCGCGTCGGCAATCTCAGCCGCCCCGCCGATGTGGTCGAAGTGGGCGTGGGTGTACCAGAGATGGGCAATGCGCCAGCCGCGCTTTTGGGCTTCGGCCAGGATCACATGCCCGTCCCAGGCCGGGTCTATGACCGCGGCTTCTTTGGTTTCGGGATCGGCCACCAGGTAGGCGTTGGTCACGGCCGGGCCGAGGGTGAAAGAGACGATTTCGAGAGACATGGTATCAGAGAGTAGATGGCAGGGGCAGGTTTGCAACCTGCATTAATCGGCAAGGACAGTAGCCGGTTGGGATTCCGGGGCCGGATGGGGCGCGAACAGCGCGGACAAGACGACCGCCGCCGCGGCGCAACCCAGGGCCAGGGGGTAGATCATGGCCGGGTCGCGGGTGTAGAGAAACCCGGCCAGCGGCGGGGCCAGGATGGTCGGCAGGCTGTTGACCGTCTCGGTGATACCGTAGGCCAGCCCCATCTGCGAGGCCCGGATCAGCGAGCGCACCTGGGCCGTCGCCAGCGAACGGGTGGCCCGGAAGCCGCCCAGCATGAAATATCCCAGGGCGTAAACCGGCAGCGACGAACCTTTCCAGATCAGCAGCGGGAACAGCCCGGCCGCCGCCTGCGCCAGGATGTACCCGTTGCGGGCGCTGCGCAGCGACCCCAGGCCAATCGTCAGCAAGGAGTTGCCCAGCCCGCCGAACGTCCCCAGCAGGCCGATCCGGGAATAGGTCAGGCCGCGCTCACCGACCAGGAACACCGAGGTCAGCGGCTGGGGCAGGTAGATCGCAAACGTGACCGCAAGGCTGAGCGCCAGGAATCCCTGGTAACGGTAGTTGCCGAACAGGTCCCGCGAAGACGCTCCCGGCTCGTGCTCGTCGGTCGGTTGGGGCCGCAGCAGGAACAGGACCGCCGACGAGATCACGAACAGGACCCCTGAGAAGAAAAAGATCGAACGCAGGCCGAGGCGGTCGCCCACCCAGCCGCCGGTGATCGGCCCCAGCACCATCCCCAGGTTGTATATCCCGGAGGTGAAGGTCAGCGCCCGCCCGACGGTCATCTTGCCCCGGGCTGCGGTCACGTAACTCGACAGCGGCGCAGACACCAGGGCGGTCAGCCCGTACAGGAAAAACCCGGTCACAAACACCGGCAGGCTTCCCCCAAGCGCCATCACCCAGGCGGCAACCATGCCCGAAAGCCAGGCAAAGCGCATCAACGGGCGGCGGCCAAACTTGTCGGCGATATAACCCGCCGGGATGTGCGGCAGGGTCACCATGACCCCGAAAATACCCAGCACCGTGCCGATCAAGAGCGGCGACGCGCCCAACTCTTCCAGGTAATTGGGCGCGAACAGGAAGAACATCCCCTCGCCGATGCCCCAGGCGAACAGGGAGACCATCAGGAAGCGCATATCCCGGCTCATGCGGAGGCTCCTCCGGTCTGCTGCTCGATCCGGTGGATGAAATCGGCCGCGGCGGCGAAAGCCTTTTCCCGTTCCGCGTCGCGCGGGATGACGTGGCCTGATTCCGTTACCCATAGTTTTGTCTTGTCCGACGCGCCCAGGTCGGCGTAGAGGCGCTCCATGTTTTCGGGCAGCACGTAATTATCGTTCCCCGAGTGCATCAGCAGCACCGGGACGCTCACCTTCGGCAGCGCGGCGCGCATTTCGGCGCTCAACCTTTGCAATTCCGCCGCCGGGCGGACCGGGTTCTGCGGATAGGAAATGTGTTCGGCGTAAGCGGCCTTGTCGAACCAGCTCGCGCCAGGCTCCTCCTTCGACTTGGGCTGGTACCTGACGAAAAAGCTCATCGCCTGGATCGCCCAGGCCGGATAATCCCTCGGCAGGCGGTACGGCGTGGACATGGCGACCACCCCCTCCACTGCCAGCCGGGTGGACATGAGCAGGCACAGCATCCCGCCCATCGAAAGCCCGACCAGGTAGATGCGGTCGGTTGCGCCGCAAAGGAGGTGGTAGCCGTCCTCGACCGAGGCCATCCAGTCGGTGTAACGCGAGCGGACCATATCTTCGGGGCGGGTGGCGTGCCCGGCCAGGCGCACGCCGAGGCAATGGAATCCGTGCTGGCGGCTGAGATACTCGCCCATCCAGCGCATCTCTTTCGGCGCGCCGGTGAATCCGTGGACGAGCAGGCAGCCGGGTTGTCCGGCTTTACCGGGGAAGAAGAAAGGTTCGGCAGTGGGGATGAGTTGGGTCATTGCGATTCGCTTTTTTCAAAGATGACCAAAAAATATGGGTAGTCGCGTTCTTCGATGACGTGGGCCGCCACATATTCATCGGCAAAACGCTCCGGTTCCGGGATGTTGAACGGCTGCTCGTCTTTGGGGACGTTGGTGATGACGATCACGTCCGGCCTGAGGGCGACGACCCCGCCAAGTTTATCACCGCTCTGGATGAATGGGATCATCTCCGGGCTGACCAGGCCAAACGGATCTACAATGGGACGGTCGCAGTGCCAACCGATCAGCCCGATCTCAGGGACAGCGACCGTAGCCTGTTCGGGCGTATGCCGGCAAATCCACTCGGCTGCGAGCGCATAAACTTTGTTCCTGCTGCCAAGCGCGGGAGCGGTATCCGCCTGCTGTAAGAGACGCAAGCTGCCCAGGGCAACCGTCAACAGCAGCGGCACAAGGACAAGGACCGTCAGGACCTGGGCTGAAAGCCAATTGAATTTCTCGAGGGTTTTTTCCCGCGCGGTTTGCAGGATATCCATCGAAGCCAATAATAAACCGGGCAGGAACGGGTAATAATACCAATGGAAAGTATAACGTATCCGCAACAACGCGTAAGCGGCCAGGTATACGCCGCACCAGGCTGCGATCAAGCGCACAAAAGCGCTCTTGCCCGCCAGCCAGGCCGCAACACACAACGCCAGCAGGACGAGTCCCGCCAGCCAGCCGGGGACAACCTGCAAAGAGAGGAAACCCAACAGGGTCAGTACATTATTCGAAAGTTCATCCACAAAGACGTTCCCGGATAATTCACCGGTTTTCGCAAAAAATGTATTGGGCAGCGGCGAGCCAAAAGTCAGGGTGGCATACACCAGCCAGGGCAGCAATATCCCGGCGTACAGCAGGCCGTTTTTGAGCGGGAAAGACTTTGTCGCATACCACTCGTAGAAGAGCGCCAGCACAGCAACGAGAATGCCGTCATAGCGCGTCAGCGTTGCCAGCGCAGCAAGGATCACCGCCAGGGCATACCGCTTATGCGCCGCAGCATAGAGGGCCGTGTAGATCAACGCCGCGTAAAGAGCCGTCTCCATACCCAGGATCAACACCGACCCGGGCATGAACACGACCAGCAGCGCCGGCAAATGCGCCATTGACCGGCGGGACTGGTCCCGGCTAAAGAAATAAAAGAGAACCGCCAGGACGAACAGACTCGCCCCGCCAAAGACCAGGCTGGCCGAGGGGATGTCCATCCCAAGCACAGCCGCAAGGGACAGCAGCAAGGTGTAAAGCGGGGTGGTCGTCCCCAGGACAGGCTGCGGAGGGTTGTAGGCGAACCCTGATCCGCTGGCTAGGTTGCGGGCATAGCGGTAGGTGATGTAGGCGTCATCCACCTGGATGTTGCGGTAACGCCAGACCAAACCCGCAAGGATTACCGCCAGGGCTGCCAGAAACAATATGTGGACGAGGTTGGGTTTCAGCAGCGTAAAAGTTGACAGGAGCGCAGACTTCAGTCTGCGATTTCCGGGTCGAAGCAATCGAGGCGGGCTTTCGTCCGCACTCCGAAGCAAAATTCGAGACCACATAACTATCCGGTTTCAAACAGGGAAGACTTCGAGGATGCTTTGGGCCTCGCCGGGAACAGACCCCTGCTCTTGCAATGCGGTGTAGACGCGAGCCAGATACTCCGCCGTTTCGTCCACGAAAGCATCCATCCCGGCCTGGGTGAGATAGACGTACTCCCGCCGGTAAGCCTCCTGGACGCGCTCGTCGGTGCGCTGGTAGAACTCCTTGATGTAGGCCAGTTGGCGGGATAAGGCCTCAGCGGGTAAAAAGTCAAGGCCAGCGGTATCAGGCCTGGCGTCCAGGAAGACCCGCCAGAACAGGCTCTCAGGGTGGTCTCGCAGGTAGACGAAGTCCAGCCCGTACCAGTCCCGTTTTACCGTCCAGATGAATTTCGGATCGGCGGCGAACTCGGCGGCCCAACGTTCGCTTGTGGGCAGGCCGACTTTTATCGTCCACAGGTTGTCGGTGACGAGGTGGAAGAAATAGCCCAGGCGGAAGGAGAAACGCCCGGCGTCGTCTGGCGAAAGACCTGCCAGGTAGCCGCGGTAGAAGTCCAGGTCGGCGATGTCTTTGTGGACGCTGGTGCTGCGTTTGAAATGGGTGATCTCGGGCGGCGGGGTGAATTTCTCCCAGGCTTCATCGGGGATGCCGGAATCGGGGGCGATGCTGCCGATGGCAAATTGACCGGGATCGAGACCGGGAATTTGATCAAGCAGGTTTTCAGCGAGGCGCAGGTGGGCGATCCAGGTTGCCATTACCCGATTATACCCAGGGCGGTCGAAAATTGCGCATTATTAGAAATAGAGAAAGTGTTATGTTCGGCCATGGGTATTATTGACTTTCATATAGATTGATTAGCTGATGTCACGCAACAGCCCCGCCCGACGATAAAACCGTCGGGCTACTCTTGCGAAGCCGCCTGTGGCGGCCAAGCCTGCTTCGCAGGCTTCGTATGAATAGCACGGGGGCTTGTCCCCGTGCGGGCGTCGAGTGAGTGCGTTACATCAGCGATTAAGACCGTCCCGAAGGTTTCGTTCATAAGAACGCCCTCACTACGGGAACCTTCGGGACGTTTCCGCAAAAGTCAATTACATGGCCCAGGGCGGGTTCAGCGTCAGGATTTTAGCAGCGATGGGACAGCCGTCATCGTGGGCGCCGGGCAGGTAGCCGGTGGACAGGAGGAACTCGCCGACGATCTCGCCGCCGGTGAAGACGAAGGTCTTGCGGAATAACTTGACCCATTCTTCTTTGGGACGGGGATGGTGGGTGTCGAGCCAGCCCTTGAACGAGCCGAACTCGCCGCGCAGGGCAAGGATGCGGCGGGCGTTCTCGATGGCCGCGTTGACCTTGAGCCGGTTGCGGATGATCCCGGCGTCGGCCAGCAGGCGGGCGCGGTCGGACTCCCCGTAGCCTGCCACCGTTTCGACAGTGAATCCGTCGTAGGCGCGGCGGAAATTGTCGGCCTTCTTGAGGATGGTGATCCACGACAGCCCGGCCTGGTTGATCTCGAGGACCAGGCGCTCGAAGAGCAGGTTGTCGTCGTCGAGCGGGAAGCCGTATTGGGTGGCGTGGTAGGTGTGGTTGAAGGTGTCTTCGGGGTGGGAGTTGCAGTAGTCGCAGTAGGTTGCCATAACTTTTCTCGGATTCAACACTTTCGCCAGATCATCGAAAACTCTGAACGGGATTACGAAGGCTTTCCCTTGCCCAATCCGGCATGGATGCGACAGACAAATATACCATGACGGCGAACAACCCCCAATTTATGATCTCGTCAACAATCGTGATTATCTCCAAATCCAGAAGCATCAAGGAAAGCCAATGCGCCAGTATGAAATGCCAGCAGGAAAGGATTAACAACCCTATGGCGACGAAAATCCAAAGTCTCTGCCGGCCCTTCCCGGTGCGCGCCCAGTGACCCAACTGAGGGATTGTGAACAGCAGGAAAGCCAAGCGATAATCCCAATTGTTCCCTAACAGGAATGTGCCCAAGAAAATAAACGAACCCATTCGAAAAGCAGCCAAATTCCTTGCATCTTCAGAACCGCTCGATAGCGGACTTTTCAAACCAACCCATATCATCGTAACCAACACAACTGCTCCCAACAAGTACGGCAATACCGCCAGCAGATTGTTGGCTGCGAAGGTCGGCAAGTACTTCTTTAGAACCATCGAAAAAAACTCGTGATAGCGGTCAAATATGACGTTGACCCCATACGAAATGGACTTACCACGCATGGTTAAATTCCACGAAGCCCGGATATTCGAAAAGGTCAACCCAAAATAAATCCCAAAGGCTGCGATGACCCCAAAAACAAAGCGCCAAAATTTTTTCTTGTCCTTATCGAAAAAGATGCTCAACCCAAAGAGGGGGAATATCTTTAACAAAGCCCCTATAAAAATAATCAGGGCTGCTCCTGATGACGAGTAATCGAGACTCAAAACGGCCATGGCGCAAACGAAGAAAATCAACAGATCAACGTTACCCCTCTCGTAAAGGAGCATGGCAGCCGGGGAAAAGGTGACCAGCAGCATCAACACAGCCTCCAGCCAGTCGAGTTTTCCCGGAAAGCTTACCAGTCCGATGTAGAATAACGCAAACATCACTATCCCAAGCCAAATCACGTCCCCTTGATCAATGCCGGTATAAAAGAACAGATACCAAATCTTGGGATAGTTGAAAATTCGTCCATAAGGATCACCGGGATTCCGGATCGTTGGATCCAGCCCGCGCCGGAATGTCTCTGCCCCTCCGGGGATCAGGCGCAGGTCTGCAAAAGGCGGCATCAATGTGGGGACTTGCCAAAATTTCCACGTGTTTTCATAGCCATAAACCTTGAACAACATAAATATTATTGAACCGATAAGCAAGGTTCCTATGAAGAAAAATATTTTCCCGGGGTTAGCTTTTAGATATCGCATCGAGAACCAAGAGCAAAAGCGCTCTTCCTCATTTACCCGATCACCCGTATCTCTCTCGCCATATCCGACAGGCTCTCGCTGCCGTCCTCCGTCACGACCATGTTGTCTTCGATGCGCACGCCGTTGCGTCCGGGCAGGTAGATGCCGGGTTCGACGGTGTAGGCCATGCCTTCTTCGAGCCGTTGCATGTTGTCGCCGCGCATGTAAGGCTCCTCGTGGCCCTCCATGCCGATGCCGTGCCCGGTGCGGTGGGTGAAATATTGGCCGTAGCCCGCCTTCTCGATGACCGTGCGGGCGGCGGCGTCCACGTCGGCGCAGGGGACGCCCGGTTTGCCGGCGGCCCGCCCGGCGGCGTTGGCCTCCTGGACGATCTGGTGGATCTTGCGGTACTCGGCCTCCACCTCGCCGATGGCGAAGGTGCGGGTCAGGTCGGAGATGTAGCCGTCGGCGGTCGCGCCCCAGTCCACGACCAGCAAATCGCCCTGGACGATGGGCCGGTCGCTGGGCGATGCGTGCGGGTTGGCCCCGTTCGGCCCGGCGGAGACGATCGGCGAGAAAGGCATCTCCGGCTCGGAACCGGCACGCAGCAATTGGATGGTCAGCTCAGCGGCGAATCCCTTCTCGGTCATGCCGACTTCGAAGTTTTGGAGGGCGGCTTCGAGGGCGTTTTGGGCGACCTGGACGGCCCGGCGCATGTTCTGGACCTCGGCCTGGTCTTTGCGGACCCGCAGCCGGGCCAGGGCCGACGAGGCGTCCGGGAAGGCGGCTTCGGGCGCGCCGGCCTTGACGTAGCTGAACTCGAGCAGGCGCAGGGCGCGCGGCTCGACCCCGATGGACTTGCCGTCCAAATTAAGGGAACGGGCCGCTTTGCGGAAGACGGAGTCCCATTCGGCGGGGTTTTCGCCGTAAGGGAAGGGCGTAACGTCGAAGGGCAGTCCCACCAGCTTTTGGGTCTCCAGTTCGGGCAGGACCAGGGCCGGGGGCCGGCCGGGAGCGAACAAGAGCACCACCGGGCGCTCCATCAGGTGGAAGCGCAGGCCGGTGAGATACATCAGGGTGGGGCCGGGGTTCAGGGCAACGGCATCCAGGCCGAAGTCCCGGAGCGAGGCGCTGAGGGTGTCGAAACGGGTAGGGGTCATGTCGGTCTCCATAACTTGATGAGTGTCACTCCCCATTCGGGGACGATGTGCGAGGGGCGTTCGTCCCCCGAAGCAGTCCTCAGTTGAACGGGAGATTGCTTCGCCTTCTTTCGACTTCGTTTCACTTCGCTCAAGAAAGCTCGCAATGACAACCAAAACTAATCCAATTTATGATAACGGCGGGTGAAAACCACGGTCAGGAACCAGTCGGTCAGGCCGGGGAAGAGGTGGGCGATCCAGATGAGGGGCAGGTAATACCAGGGGATGGTGAGGCTGCGGCGGGGGTGTTTGGCGAGGCCGACCACGCGGCGGGCGACGTATTCGGAGGTCATCGAGAGGGCCTTGGGCAGTTTCAGGCTGCGCTTGACGACGTTGTCGCCGGTGTGCTGGCCAAACTCGGTGGCGGCCGGGCCGGGGTAAATACCCGAAACACGCAGGCCGAAGGGGGCGGTTTCGCGGCGCAGGGCGTCGGTGAAGCCGCGCACGCCGTGTTTGGTGGCGGCGTAGAGGGTGTAAAGCGGGGCGGCGATCCAGCCGGCAACCGAGACCATGTTGATGATCTGCCCGCCCCGCCGGGCGAGCATGTGCGGCAGGACGGCCCGGGTGACCTGGATGACGCCCAGCAGGTTGACCTGCACCTGGGTTTCGATGTCGCGGGCGGGGTCGAGAGCTTCGAGCCAGTCGAGGCGGCCAAACCCGGCGTTGTTGAAAAGGATGTCTATCCGGCCGTACACGTCGAGCACCGTATCCACCATGACCTGGATCTCTTCGCGGCTGGCAACGTCCACCGGGACGACCAGGGCTTCGCCGCCTTCATTTTGGATCTCATCGGCCAGGGCTTGCAGGCGTTCGAGACGCCGGGCGGCCAGGACGACTTTCGCACCCTCATGGGCGAACAGGCGGGCGGCGTCTTCGCCAAAGCCGGATGAGGCGCCGGTGATGAGCACAACTTTGTCTTGGAGCGGGATTGGCATTTTCACCTCGCCGGTTATTTTATCCTGTTATTGGTCGGTAAGACAGGGGTCAGGGATGCAGCGCCGCTACGCTTGAGGCGGGGTCCTGATCCTGCAAACTGGAGCGCAGCGTTTGGCAGCGAGAGCGCATCGGTTGAGCAGTCCTTCGACTCCCGGGTGTGTAATAAACATGTTCGGCGTCGCAATCGAACTGGTTCGAGTCACGGATCGAACTAGTTCGACGCCACGATCGAACTAGTTCGACTCACGGATCGAACTAGTTCGACTCACGAATCGAACTAGTTCGACTCACGGATCGAACGGGTTCGAGTCACAGATGACTCCCCTGCAAAAAGGTCAAGACCTTTAACGCCAAGACGCCGAGCCGCAAAGTCGCCAAGTTTTGTAAATTAAATTTGCGCAAATCGCCGTTACAAGCGAAAAAGTACGTTTTTGGAAAAACAGGTTTTCTTTGCGCCTTTGTACCGTGGCGGCTTTGCGTTAAGGCTTTTGCAGTAGAGTCAATGATGTCATGCTGAGCGGAGCGACACTTGCGCCTGCGCTGCAAGTGCACTGCATTGCTGATGATCATACCAATTCTCATTGCATTTGGTTTTATTCCAATAACGCTGCTCCTGGGATTTTCGCGTGACATTTGGAGACGAAAAACGGAGCTTCTCAATCCTTCGTAGCAGATGCTTTGTCGTTTGCAGCGGGCTGCCGATAAACAGTACCGTCACAAGTTGAGCAGGAAACCGAATGAAAAAAGCCCCGTGTCTTGAAAAGACACCTGGGCTTTTCCATATCGCTACGCAACACGCCTACTCTTCTTCACTGTCTTCTGCCCGCTGTCTCGGGCGCGGCGGCTCGATCAGCACTTCGGGCGAGAGGGCGATCTCCAGCACCTGGTCCATGTGGCTGACCGGGATGATCTTCAATTCCTTGAGGGCCTGTTTGGGCACGTCCACCAGGTCTTTCTGGTTTTTCTCCGGGATGAGCGCCACCTTGCACCCGGCCCGGTAGGCGGCCAGCACTTTCTCGCGCACCCCGCCCACCGGCAAGATCCGCCCGCGCAAGGTGATCTCGCCCGTCATGGCGATGTCTTTGTAAATGGGACGCCCGGTGAAGGCCGAGACCAGCGCCGCGCAGAGAGTGATCCCTGCGCTGGGGCCATCCTTGGGGATGGCGCCCTCCGGCAGGTGCATGTGGATGTCGAGACGTTCGAACACGTCCGGGTCTATGCCAAAGAGCGGGGCGCGGGACTTGAGGTAGGAGAGGGCCGCCTGGGCCGATTCCTGCATCACATCCCCCACCTGGCCGGTGATCTGCATCCCGCCCTTGCCTTCGAGCACCGCGATCTCCACGAACATGATCTCGCCGCCGTTCTCGGTCCAGGCCAGGCCAGTGCCCAGGCCGACTTCGTCGTCGCGTTCAGCCAGGGTCTCGAAGAACTGGGGCGGGCCGAGGAACTTTTCGATCAGTTCAGCCGTGACCAGATCCGGCGTGGGTTTTTCCTCCGCTTTCAGGCGGGCCACTTTGCGGCAGACGCGCCCGATCTCCCGCTCCAGGTTGCGGACGCCGGCTTCGTAGGTGTATTCCCGGATGATGCGCTTGACCGATTCCACCGAGAACTTGAAGGCGATCTCGTCAATCCCGTTTTCCTGCACCTGACGCGGGATCAGGTATTTATCGGCGATGATCAGCTTCTCTTCCTCGATGTAGCCGGGGAACTCGATCACTTCCATCCGGTCGAGCAGGGCGGGCGGGATGGTGCCGAGGGTGTTGGCGGTGGTCACGAACATAGCTTTCGAGAGGTCGAAGGGCATGTCGAGGTAATGGTCGCTAAAAGCGTTGTTCTGCTCCGGGTCGAGCACTTCCAGCAGCGCCGAGGACGGGTCGCCGCGGAAGTCGCTGCCCAGTTTGTCAATCTCGTCGAGCATGAAGAGCGGGTTGGCGCTCCCGGCCCGTTTCATGGTCTGGATGATGCGTCCGGGCAGCGCGCCGATGTAGGTCCGGCGGTGGCCGCGGATCTCGGCTTCGTCCCGCACGCCGCCGAGCGAGACGCGCACGAACTTGCGTCCCAGGGCTTCGGCGATGGAATGTCCCAGCGAGGTCTTGCCGGTGCCGGGCGCGCCCACGAAACACAGGATCGGCTGGCGTTCCTTTTTCGGTTTGAGCGAGCGCACCGCGATATATTCGAGGATGCGTTCTTTGGCTTTTTTCAGGCCGTAGTGGTCGCGTTCGAGGATCCGCCCGGCGTGCTTGACATCCAGATTGTCGTCGGTGGTGGCCTGCCAGGGCAGTTCGACAATCCAGTCAATGTAGGTGCGGATGATGCCCACTTCGGGGGCCATGGGCGGCATCTGGTTGAGCCGTTCGATTTCCTTCAGGGCCACCGATTTCGGCTCCTCAGGCAGGTCCGCCGCTTCCACTTTGGCGCGCAGTTCGGTAATATCCCGTGACCAGATGTCGCCCTCGCCCAGTTCCACCTGGATGGCCTTCATCTGTTCGCGCAGGTAATATTCGCGCTGCGAGCGGTCCACCTCAGACTGGACCCGGTTGTGGATCTCGTCTTCGAGTTCGAGCATGTCCAGTTCCTGGGCCAGCAGGGCGTTGATGCGCTGGATGCGCTCACGCGGGTCCGACATCAGCAGCAGGTTTTGTTTCTCCTGGTAACTGAGCGAGAGGGCCGTGGCGATCATGTCGGCCAGCCAGCCCGGCTCCGAGATGTTCAGGGCGAACAGGTGGGCTTCCTCGGGGATGGAATGGTCGAGGTTGACACATCGCTCGAACAGGTCCACCGCCGAACGCATCAAGGCCTGCACCTCCCGGTCGGGGATCTGCGGCTCGAAGATGACCCGCGCCCGCACCTTGATGACCGGTTCGAGTTTTACGAACTCGACCACCTCCACCCGGCGGCGTCCCTGCACCAGGGCCGAGGACGAGCCGTCCGGCATACTCAGCAGGCGGCCGACCGCCATCTCGACCCCGATCGGCAGGAAGTCCCGCGGGCCGGGGTCGTCCAGGTCGGCGTCCTTCTGGGTCAGGCCGATGATGGTCTGGTTCCTGGCCTGGGCATCCTGGATCGCCAGCACCGAGGCATCCCGCCCCACGAACACCGGCGTGACCATGCGCGGGAAAATGACCAGGTCGCGCAGCGGCAGCACCAGGGCCTCGATCAGCCCGTCTGGCCCGACCTCGTGGTTGGGGATGCGGTACAGCTCGTCGGTGCGTTGCGAGAGCGCCAGGTTGAAGTCTTCGTCTTCTTCGTCGTCTTGGAATTGCCAATCGTTACTCATTGATACCTGTTACTTTTTATCAGATTATCCCACGCGGTCATGACCTCGGCAGTGACGAACATCGAACCGGCGGACAGGACAATGCTACCATCTTTTTCGGATAATTCCAGCGCCCGGGCAAAAGCCGCCTCGACGGGTTCGACCGTCTCGCACGGGACCCCGGCCTGTTCCGCGATCAAAGAGATTTTCTCCGGTTCGAGCGCCCGCGGGTGGTCGGCCCGGGTAATGACCAGTTTCTTGACCTGCGGTTTTACCATAGCGAACATTTCGTCCAGTTTTTTGTCTTCGGACGCGCCGAAAACGAGAGTCACCGGCCGTCCGGGGAAATACTCGTCCAGGGCCTGGCTCATGCGGGTGAAGGAATCCGGGTTATGGGCTGAGTCGAAGATCACCGGCGGCTCGCGGCGGACGACTTCGAAGCGCCCGCGCCATTTCGTCCCGGCAAAGCCGCGGGTAACGGCCTGGTCGGGGATATTCAAGCCGTTTTCGCGAGCCTTGAGCAGGGCGGCGTAGGCCGTTGCGGCATTCTCGACCTGATAGGCTCCCAGGAGCGGGATGGAGAAAGTGTGGCGTGTTCCGTGTTTCGTGAAGAGTTGGAAGGTTTGGCCTTCGATGGCGTGATCGAGTAATTGGTAATGGACGTCGCGGCCGACCAGGGTCAACTCGCAGCCGCGCTCAGCGGCGATGCGTTCGAGCACGGCCAGGGCCTCCTCCTTTTGCGGCGAGGAGACCACCGGGCGTCCCGGCTTGATGATGCCCGCTTTTTCGCCCGCGATCAAGGCCAGGGTGTTGCCCAGGACGGCGGTGTGGTCATACGACAGGGAGGTGATGACCGAGACCAGCGGCGAGACGACGTTGGTGGCGTCCAGCCGTCCGCCCAGGCCAACCTCGATAACGGCAGCCGTTACCCGGTCCCGGGCAAAGTAGAGGAAGGCCAGGGCAGTGGTGATCTCGAAGGTGGTCAGGAACGGCACGGAGGCCACGGCCGGTTTGATCTCGTCCACCAGCGCGGCCAATTCAGCGTGCGGAACAGGCATCCCGTTAATTTGCATCCGCTCGGCGTAATCCTGCAAATGCGGGGAGGTGCACAGCCCGGTCTTGTAACCGGCGGCCTGCAAGGCGCTGGCGCACAGGGCCGAGACCGAACCTTTGCCCTTCGTCCCCGCCACGTGGATGACCGGATAGGCCAGGTGCGGATCCCCGAGGCGCTCCAGCAGGGCGAACATGCGGTCGAGGTTGAATTCGGCCTTGGCCAGCTCGGAGGCGTGTTTGAGGCTATAATCTACGAACGAGTAGAGGTAATCGAGAGCGAGGTTGTAGGCGGTTTCGGTGTCCATAAGTGGCAGCATTGTAAATCGTAAATCGTAAATCGTAAATCTAAAATCGCAAATCGGAACGTTATCAAATTGCCATCTGGTTGCAGAACTCTTCCGAATCTTAAAATATGCTATACTTTGACCATGCAGTCGCGAGATGTGCCGTCACCGCGCAAGGAATGGGTTCGCTGGGTCGAGGCCCTCGATAAATGGGGGCTGCGAGATTTCACCGCCTGGGTCCTGGAAGCTGCCGGACCGCTGTCCTTGTTGGGAGCGCAATTCCTTTATATGGGACAGCCCTTCCTGCGCCCGTTGGTCTCAGCCGATGGGATCGGCGCGTTGGCGCATGTTTTGGAAGACCATGAAGAAAGACTGGCGTTCGTAGGTTTTTTACGGGAGGCCGTTCAATCGTGAACCTGACAGGCATTGCCGCATTTATTATTATCGTTGTAACCGCCGGGCTGATGCTGCTCTTTACCTTCCTGCACCGGCGTTACCCGCCTGCCTGGCGCGATATCCCGGCCTTCACCCGCCTGCGCCGGGCCGTGGGGCTTTCCGTCGAAGACGGAACCCGCCTGCATTTCTCGCTCGGACGCAGCAGCCTGGCAGCCCCCAGCAGCGCGGCTTCCTTCGCCGCCCTGTCCCTGCTGCACAAGTCCGCCGAGTTGACCATGGTCGGCGACCGCCCGCCGGTGGTCAGCTCCGGCGACAGCACCCTCACCATCCTGACCCAGGATACCCTCCATTCCGCTTACCAGACCGCCGGCGCGGGCAGCCAGTACGACCCGCTCTCGGCCCAGTTGACCGGCCTGACGCCCTTCTCCTACGCGGCTGGCGCCATCCCCCTCATCCGGGACAAAGCCGTCTCGGGCAACGTCATCATGGGCCATTTCGGCCCCGAGATCATCCTGCTGACCGACGCGGCCGAGCGGGCCAATACCTTTACCGTAGCCGCCGCCGCCGACCTGCCCGCCCAGGCCGTGCTCTACGCCTCCGCCCAAAACCCCCTGATCGGCGAGGAACTGTTCGCCTCCGGCGCGTATTTCAACGCCGGGCCGATGCACCATGCCAGCCTGCGGGTCCAGGACATATTGCGCTGGCTGATCGTGGCATCCCTGATCGGCGGCGCAATTGCCAAATTGGCGGGCCTGCTATGAAACTGCGCGGCGTCTTCTCCACCGCGATAGCCATTTCCACAGGCGTTTTCGTGCTGCTCGGGGCGTTGATCCCCACTGACATCCTGGTGGATTTCCGCATCCTGTTGCTGCAATGGGCTGTCCTCGTCGCCGGGTTCGCCGTGCTGGTGGGGATCATCAACCTCCTGGTCGTCCACCTGGCAAAGATCCGCGCCAAAAGCGGCAGCGGTTACAGTCTGCTGCTGGCGCTCTCCCTGCTGGCCAGCCTGGTCATCGCCATTTTCTCCACACCCCAGGGGACGGGTTCCCGCATCCTGTTCGACGGGATCATCCAGCCGGTCGAGGCCACCTTGATGGCCCTGATGTCCATTTCACTGCTATACGCCAGTATGCGCCTGCTCCGCCATCGCGCCGGCCTGCTCTCGATCGTTTTCATTGCCACCGCAATCATCCTGCTGCTTGGCGCCGCCCCCCTGCCCTTCGGCGAGGTCGGCATCCTGCATTACATCATCAGCCCATTCATCGAACAGGTCCCGGCTGCGGCTGGGGCGCGCGGCATCCTCATCGGTGTGGCACTTGGCACACTCACAACCGGTTTGCGGGTCCTGTTCGGCGCAGACCGTCCTTTTGGGGGCAAATAATGGCCGAAGTGAAATGCCCGATGTGCGGCAAACCCAATCCAGACGACCTGGATACCTGCCAGTTTTGCGACGCGCGGCTCAAACCCCTGATCCATCCCTCCCCGGATGACCGGGCACCGCTCCGCCCCGGGGATGCGCCGACCAAAAAAGATACCGCCGAATTCGAAGGCAGCGACTATCGCGAACGGCTGGCTGGCCAGGCATCAATCGCTCCGGGAGATGCGCCGACCAAAAAAGATACGGCGGAACTGGAACATGCCCTGCCCGCCTGGCTGCGTCAGGCACGGAACCCTGACCGGCCCCTCGATGATGAACCCGGCGAAGCGAAACCGGACGAAGGGCCTGCTCCTGCCTCCGAAAGCGGATCGGCCCCTGCCAGCGGCCTCCCCGACTGGCTGGCTGACCTGGCTTCCGGCAAGGAAAGCAAGGTTGATACCAGCGAGTTGATCTCCGGGCTGACCTCCGCAGCCGGGGACGAAAGCGAAGTCCCGGGCTGGCTGGCTGACCTGCGCGGCGAAGACGAAACCGCCGCCTTTGAGGCCGCGCCAGAACCCGAAGAATCCCTGCCCGATACCGGCGGCAGCGACTGGCTCTCTCGCCTGGGCAGCGAATCGGACTCCGAGGAGCCGTCCCCGGCAGGTGAGACCGCCTCGACAAACTGGCCGTCTAGTCTCGGCGGCAATGCAACCGAAGAACCTGTTTCTGAAATCCCGGCAGTCGGGCAGCCCGAGGCTGGGGAAGAAACCATTGACTGGCTAAGCCAATTGCAATCCGAACCGGAAAGCGGGGAAAAGCCCGTTGACGAGGATGACGACCTGCCCTCCTGGCTGGGGGGCCTGGCGAGCGAAACCCCGGACAATGAAGGAACACCTGCGCC
>DIDQ01000042.1:4828-4998 GCA_002418215.1 Anaerolineales bacterium UBA5796 | reverse complement strand
TCCGAAGCCGAAGCCCCGGCAGACGAAAGCCCGCCGGATTGGATGAAGGATTTGCAGGCCGAGTCTGCGCCTGAAAAACCCGAAGCCCGCCCGGATGAAGAAAGCGAATTACCCTCCTGGCTGGGCAGCCTGGCGAGCGAAACCCCCGACAATGAAGGAACACCTGCGCC
>DIDQ01000042.1:0-4805 GCA_002418215.1 Anaerolineales bacterium UBA5796 | reverse complement strand
TCCGAAGCCGAAGCCCCGGCAGAAGAAAGCCCGCCGGATTGGATGAAGGATTTGCAGGCCGAAGCGCAGCCTGCCGAAGAAGGGGAATTGCCTTCCTGGTTGAGCGGGTTGTCAAGCGAATCCCCAGGCGAAGAAAAACCGTCTGCGCCGTCGTTCGAGGCCGAACATCCTGCCGAGGAGGGCGCGCCGGATTGGTTGAAAGAATTACAGGCCGAGATTCGGCCTGCCGGGGAAGAAGAACTGCCCTCCCAACTGGAAGATATGCCAGACTGGTTCAATAATTTGAGGGCTGAAACCGCACCCCAGGAACCCGCGCCCGAGGAAGAAACGCCGTCCTGGCTGGGAGGGCTGGAAAGCGCGGCCCCGTCTGAAGAATTGCCGTCCATGCCGGCCTTCGAGACGGATGTCCCTCCGTCTGGAGGCGAGACCCCGGAGTGGTTGAGCAGTTTGAAATTCGAAGCCTCGGAAGACCTGTCCGAAGCGGAACCTGAAGAACCTCCCGCCAGGGCAGCCGGCGCCCAAACCCCCGCATTCAGTACCGGGTCGCTCGACATCCCGGATGACTCTACCCCCGATTGGCTGGCAAATTTACAGTCGCCGGGAACGCCTCCTGCGGATGAACAGGCCGGGGTCCGGGAAGAGACGGGCGAGGAAATTCCATCCTGGCTGAGCAGCGCGGAAGCGGAAAGAACGGCAGAGGAGGATGAGTCCCCCTCCCCATTCACTGCCGAGGATATCGAGGAAGCCGAGGTTTTGCCGCCCTGGTTATCCAAAGCGGAGACTGAAATCGCTGGAGAAAGCGAGGACAGCCAGCCTCTGGGCACGGCGGATGTATTCGCCGCCGGCGCGCCGGATTGGCTCTCTTCGGTAAAACCCATTGACGAGGAACGGCCGGCTGAAGCGGGCGTCTCGACCGGCCCGGGCGAGGCCGACTTGCGCCCGGCAGACTTGCCGAACTGGGTCCAGGCCATGCGCCCGGTGGAAGACGCCATGCCGGATGCGGCCTATGCGCTGGAGAGCGAGCGTTCAGAGTTGGAGCAGCAGGGGCCGCTGGCAGGCATTGCCGGTATTTTGCCAGCCGGCGTATTACCCACCGGGGCTTCACGCGCCAACACCTCGCGCCTGCAAGTGACCAACACCCAGCAGGTCAATGTCGGCATCCTGGAAGCTATCTTGAATGCCGAAGCCAGGCCCAGGGAGATCAAACGCGCCCAAGGCATTTCGTCCTTGCGCTTCCTGCGCTGGCTGGCGGCAATTGTATTGGCGCTGACGATTGGCCTGGTATCCGGGCTTGGCCGCACGGTTACGCCAACCTTTTCGATCCCCCCGGAAGAATTGACGGCCGTCCGCAATTGGGTGGATGCGGCAGACCTGTCTGCTGCGCCGGTATTGCTGGTCTTCGATTACGAGGCCGCCCTGTCCGGCGAACTGGATGCAGCCGCAGCGCCGGTGCTCGACCACCTGGCCATCCACGGGGCGCGGCTGGCAACCCTTTCCACTTTGCCCACCGGTTCGGCGCTGGCCGACCGGCAAATGCGGACGTTGCAGGCCAGGCACACCTACCAGCCGGGCCAAAATTACGTCAGTTTGGGCTACCTGCCCGGCGGCCCAGCGGGGATCCTGGCTTTTGCCCAGCACCCGGCCAGCACGGGCGGCGAATCGGCCTGGGGGACGCCGGTACTGGCAGATACCCGCGAGTTGACCGACTTTGCGGCCATCTTCATCATCACCGACAGCGTGGAGACCGGCCAGCAATGGATCGAGCAGACCACCGACAGCCGCGGCTCGGCGCAGTTTTTCCTGGTCGTCAGCGCCCAGGCGGAACCGATGCTGCGCCCGTACTACCAGTCCGGCCAGGTGAACGGGATGGTAGCCGGGCTGGCCGGCGGCGCGTCTTACGAGGCCAACCTGAACCGCCCCGGGGCCGCCCGCCGTTACTGGGACGCTTACAGCATCGGGCTGCTTGTCTCGGTGATCCTGATCGTGCTCGGCGCCGGCTGGAGTCTGGTCTCCACCTGGATTTCACGCCCAGACAAAGATGAGGCGAAATAATGCAGATATCGCTCGATCTCATCACCGGCGTCATCGCCTTCGTTTTCACCCTCATGGTTTTCAGCTACGTGCTGTCTGACAACCCGGTTTTCCGGGCAGCGTTGCACATTTTCATCGGGGTTTCGGCCGGGTACGCCGCGGCCGTAACCTGGCACCAGGTGCTGGTCCCGCGCCTGGTCGAACCGTTGATCAACGGCTCGATGGTCGAACGCGGGCTGCTGGTCATACCCGTATTATTGGGACTATCACTGCTTTTCAAGGTTTCGCAGCGCGCCGCGTCCCTCGGCTCGGCGGCAATGGCCTTCCTGGTCGGGACCGGGGCGGCGGTAGCCATTACCGGCGCATTGACCGGCACGCTCTTCCCGCAGTTCATGGCCGCCATCGGGCGCTTCGATATGTCCCGCTCATCCGGTCTGGCCGCAGCAGAACAACTGGCCTACGCGTCGGTGGCCCTGCTCGGCACAGCCGTGACGCTGGTTTATTTCCAGTTCGGCGTGCGGGATAAAAGCGAGACCCAAACTTCCGGGCGGCGGAACACGGTGATACGCATCCTGGCGTATCTCGGACAAATTTTCGTCGCCATCACATTCGGCGCACTTTTCGCCGGGGTTTTTACAGCGGCACTGACCGCTTTAATCGAAAGAACGGATTTCATCATCAACTTATTCACCGGTTTTTAGGATACCATGCCCGCTTCTTTGATCGAAGGTGATTCCCTGCTCGCCCTGGACGTTGGTTCAGTCAACACCCGCTCCCTGCTGTTCGAAGTGGTGGACGGCCGCTACCGTTTCATCGCCTCAGGACAGTCGCCTACGACGGCCTTTGCCCCGGTCAGAGACATCGGCGTGGGGGTACGCGAATCCATCGAGGACTTGCAGCGGGTCACCGGACGCACTTTCCTTGATATGGATGGGCAGTTGATCGTCCCCTCCTCGCCGGAGGGGAACGGGGCGGACCTGCTGGCAGGTACCGTTTCGGCAGGTCCGGCGGTCAAGACGGTTGTCACCGGCCTTTTGAGCGACGTATCCCTCAAAAGCGCCCGCAACCTGGCCGACACCTCCTACACCCGCGTAGTCGAAACAATCGGCCTGAACGACCGCCGCCGCCCCGATGAATTGATTGACGCCCTGATCCGCACCCAACCGGAACTGATCCTGGTCGCGGGCGGGACGGATGGCGGGGCCTCCCGCTCGGTCCAAAAAATACTCGAAATCATCGGCCTGGCCTGCTACTTGCTCCCCGAAGACAAGCGCCCGGCCGTGCTCTACGCCGGCAACAAAGACCTGGCCGACGAAGCCAGCGCCCTGCTGGGCAAATTCACCTCGGCGCTGCAATTCAGCGCCAACATCCGCCCCTCGCTCGAAGTCGAAGACCTGTCCCCGGCGGCCCACACCCTGGCCCAGATGCTGCCCGATATTCTCAAACGCTACATGAACGGGATAGATGAACTCCACCTCTGGACCGGGGGCAAATTGCTGCCCAGCGCCTACGCCCAATCCCGCATGGTGCGCTTCCTGAGCCAGGTTTACGGCTCGGCCAAGGGCATCCTGTGTGTAGACCTGGGCGCGTCTGCCGCTTCCTTTGCGTCTTCGATCAGCGGCCAACTGGCCCTCTCGGTCTTCCCGCAATTTGGGATGGGCGAAAACATGGCCGGGCTGCTGCGGCATACCACTGTGGATGAAATTGCCCGCTGGCTGTTCCTCGATATTCCCCTCGAGGCAGTCCGCGATTACCTTTACCGGAAAACACTCTACCCGGGCAGTATCCCGGCAACGAAAGACGAGCTTGCCATCGAGCAGGCCGCGGCCCGCCAGGTCTTGTACCTGGCAACCCAGGCTGCCATACCTGCCTTCCCCAAAGGGCTGCGGGCCGCCCGCCGCGGGATGCTCCCCTACTTCGAGCCGATCATCGTTTCAGGCGGCACACTCAGCCGGGCGCCGACCCTCGGCCAGACCCTGCTGATGCTGCTGGACGGCTTGCAGCCGACCGGCATCACCACCATCGTCCTCGACCAAAACGACCTGCTCGGCGCGCTCGGCGCGGCGGCAGACGCCAACCCGCTCATCCCGGTGCAGGTCTTCGTCTCCGGGGCATTCCTGAACCTGGCGACGGTCATCTCGCCCGCGATCCACAACGCCCGTTACGGCTCGTCGGTCTTACGCGTCAGGCTGGAGACAGACAACGGCAACGAGAGCCGGATGGAGGTCCGCTTTGGGGCGATGGAGGTGATCTCCATCCCCAGCGGCGTGGAAGGCCGTCTCACCCTCCAGCCGCTGCAACGGGCCGACATCGGCTTCGGCCCCGGCCGTTCGGGGACGGTGAAGGTCGTGGGCGGGACGATGGGCGTGGTCATAGATGCCCGAGGCCGACCGCTCGACCTGCCGGCCGATCCCGTGCGGCGGCGCGAACTGCTCAAAAAATGGCTCTGGACGGTGGGAGGCTGATATGCAGGCACCTGTCATCCATATCCTGCCGCTGGCAACCATCCGCCGCGAACGCCGCTTGAGCTTTCCCGGACGGGTGATCGCCCATCCCGGCCAAACCGTGGGAGCCGGGGATGTGATCGCCGAGGCCAGTTTTGCCCGTGAACACGTGCTTCTGGATGTGGCTCAAAGCCTGGGGATCAAGACCGCCGCAGCCGACAAATTGATCGAATGCAAAGTTGGCGACCGGCTGACCCAGGGGAGCACACTCGCCGAAGGCGGCGGCCTGTTCCCGCGGGCGGTGCGCGTGCCGCGCGACGGGCGCGTGGT
>DIDQ01000109.1:46943-50144 GCA_002418215.1 Anaerolineales bacterium UBA5796 | reverse complement strand
CAAGCAAACGCAGATATTTCATCTTTGGAAATACCGCGTTCCGCTCAGGTTCCAGTCAGGTTCCGAAAATCGGAACACGAGGTAGAATCGAGTCCACCCCTCTATCCCAAGGTAGCAACTTGGGTTAATTATAACCAAACCACTCCGATTTATGTAGTTGTTTGACGACCCAAGTATGGGTTTACTCGCAGAAAGGATGTGTCTGATGTTGAATCTAAATTCGGTCATGATCGGGACGAAGCAACCTGTCATGTTGGCTGCTTTCTACGAAAAAGTTTTGGGAAAGCCGGCGGACATGGCCGACCAGGAGAACGGCTTTTGGGGGTGGCAGGTGGGAAGCGCCTACCTGTCGGTTTTGGACCATTCTGAAATGGGCGGCAACACGAGAGATCCGGGGCGGGTGATGTTCAATTTTGAAACCTCCCAGGTCAAAGAGGAGTTCGAGCGGATCAAGGCTTACGGGGGCGCAGTTATCAGGGAGCCGTATGAGATCGGAGGGGGATGGGTTGCGACCTTGGCCGATCCTGAAGGGAACTATTTCCAATTGGTCAGCCCGATGGGGTAGGGCCGAAAACCGGTGCGCCGTTACCCCGGGGAGCACAGGATATGCAGAAACCAAAACAAAACCGCTTTAATTCGGTTGACGAGTACATCGCGACTTTCCCTGAAGGCGCACAAAAATTACTGGAAGAAGTGCGGATAACCATCAAAGCCGCCGCGCCTGACGCGGGTGAGAAAATCAGCTACAACATACCGACCTTCACGTTGAACGGTAAATATTTGATCTACTTTGCCGGCTGGAAGAACCACATCTCGCTCTACCCAATCCCCGCAGGAAGCGCTGAATTCAACAGGCATGTGTCGAAATACGCGCAAGGAAAAGGCACTCTAAAATTCCCGATGGATATACCTTTACCGCTGGAGTTGATAAGCCAAATTGTCAAACGTAGAGTCGCAGAAAACCGGGAAATCGCTGGATTAAAACCAGGCGGAGAAGGAGCCTCTCGATGACTGGAAATATTCTTGAAAAGTTGTTCGAACATAACAATTGGGCAAACCTCCAGATCATCCGGGCTTGTTCTGCCTTGAACGACGAGCAACTCGACGCCGAACCCCGGTCCGCCGCGAAGGGGAGCATTCGTCAGACGCTGACCCATCTTGTTACATCACAACGCGGATACCTGGCGCTTCTGACCTTGCCTGTCGAAGCGAGGCCCACTGCCCCGCTCGCGTTTGCCGAGTTGCAGGAGTCGGTAAGAACCAGCGGGGAGGGGCTGCTGGCTTTGGCGGGAGACGAGACCAGGCTGGCGATTCAACAGCTCCAAACAATGGATGGCTATTATGTGGAGCCGTGGGTTGTGATGCTCCAGGTCATCAACCACGCAAGCGAACACCGTGAGCAGATCAAGAGCATGCTCAGCGCAATGGGAGCGACTCCCCCGGAAATTGACGGCTGGGAGTATGGATTGGCCGCAGGTGCGCTCATCCTGATGGAAAAGTGACCGGCTTCGCCATTCCGGGATGGCGCAGGCAAGCCGCATCCGCGCTCGACTGAACTGTTATTTGTCAGGCAACAGTAAGTTTATTCCCGCTCTCACCCGCCGGTAAGTGCAGTTATAATCGGGGGAACAACATGAAATCCCGCCTGCCCGCCTTATTGCTCATCACTTCCCTGCTTGCAGCTTGCTCCCCATCCGGTTCGTTGTGGGGAGTGGCAGCTTCGCCTACCCCCGATGATGTTTTTACCCTGCCGACCCGGGCGGTCATGCCGACGCCCGTCCCGCCGACGATCACCCCCACGGCGACTGAAACGCCTCTCCCAACCGCTTCGCCCACCCTGACCCCCATCCCTGAGACCGTCCCCCCGATCATCTACTACTCCCAGGGCGGGGATTTCCTGGCCGCCGTCGCCTCCCACTTCGGGGTCCAGGTGAGCGACATCCAATCCGACGCTCCCCTGCCTGAGACCGGCCTGCTCGAACCCAACACCCTGTTGGTCATCCCGGATGTCCTCGAAACCACTGGCCCAGGCGACAAGACCATTCCTGACAGCGAGATCGTCAACTCTCCCTCATCGGTCGGGTTCGACCCGATCAGCTATGTGGGGGAGGCTGACGGCTACCTCGACCAGTACAAGGAATACCTCACCAGCACCGGCTGGAGCAGCGGGGCCGAGTCTGTCCAACGCACCGCCATCGAAAATTCGGTCAACCCTCGTATGCTCCTGGCATTGATCGAGTATGAGAGCAACTGGGTGCTTGGGCAGCCGACCAACCTGGCCCAGAGCGACTATCCGTTAGGGAACAATAATTATTACTACAAGGGCCTGTTCCGCCAGATGATGTGGGCCGTGCAGCAGCTTTCGCAGGGCTATTACGGCTGGCGGGATGGACATCTGACCGAATTGACCCTGGCCGATGGCGCGGTCATCCGCATGGACCCGATGCTCAACGCCGGGACGGCCGCCATCCAGTATTATTTCGCCCAGACCCGCGGCCTGGATGACTGGCAGCGGGCGCTCGACCCCCGGGTCGGGTTCCCGGCCCTCTACGCTGCGATGTTCGGCGACCCCTGGGCGCGCGCGGTCGGCGTCGAACCGATCTTCCCCACCGCCCTGACCCAACCGCCGCTGGCTTTCCCGTTCAAGCCCGGCCCAGCCTGGAGCTTCACCGGCGGGCCGCACGCCGCCTGGAACGAAAAAGGCGCCCTGGCCGCCCTCGACTTCGCCCCGCCCGCCGACAAGCGCGGCTGCATGGTCTCGCCCAACCCGGTGACGGCCTCAGCCTCCGGGCTGGTGGTGCGCTCCGAACGAGGCGTGGTGATGCTCGACCTGGACGGCGACGGCTACGAGCAGACCGGCTGGAACATCCTCTACCTGCACATCTACTCCGAGGGCCGCGTCCCGGTCGGCGCCTGGGTGGAGCTCAACGACCCCATCGGCTATCCCTCCTGCGAGGGCGGCGTCTCGACCGGCACCCACGTCCACATGGCGCGCAAATACAACGGCGAGTGGGTGCTGGCCGATGGGCCGATCCCCTTCAACCTGAACGGCTGGACCGCCCACAACGGCAGCGATCCCTACCTGGGCAGCCTGACCCGTGACGGCCTGACCATCACCGCCTCGAAGGTCGGCGATTCCGTTTCGCACGTCTTCCGCAAGGAAGGCGAATAAGCTGTTTTATGGGGTTGCCCATTTTTTCA
>DIDQ01000109.1:41156-46870 GCA_002418215.1 Anaerolineales bacterium UBA5796 | reverse complement strand
CACTTAAACCTGAAGAGCCATTAAATTTTTAACGCAAGGGCGCGAAGACGCCAGGCAGTTTTAGAAATATGAAAAAGTACCTTATCCTTCTTACCAGTATCGGCCTCGCCTTGAGCGCCTGCCAGCCTCGGGCCGAAGTCAACCTGCTCCCCACCGGCGGCACGCCTGAAACCGTCAGCGAGGGGCCGGCCATTGTTTTTACGCCCATGCCCACCCGTCCGGCTTACGCACCGGGGGAACTGGTGGACTACACCGCCCAGACGGGCGATACCGTCCCGGCGCTGGCAAAACATTTCAACACCACCGCGGCTGAGATCATGGCCGCCAACCCCGTCATCCCGGCTGATGCGACCACCCTGCCGCCCGGGATGCCGATGCAGATCCCGATCTATTACCTCCCGCTCTGGGGCAGCCCCTACCCGATCATCCCCGATTACGCCTTCGTCAACGGGCCGGGCAGCAGCGGTTTCGATACCGAGGGCTTCGTGGCCGCGCATCCCGGCTGGCTTTCAAGTTACGTGGATTACGTGGGGACGAAGAACCGCAGCGGGGCCGGGATCGTGGATTATGTCGCCGCTCAGTTCTCGGTCAGCCCGCGCCTGCTGCTGGCCCTGCTCGAATACCAGGCCGGGGCGCTTTCCAACCCGCGCCGCCCCGCCAGCCCCTACACCCTCGGCCACGAAAGTTATTTGCACACCAGCGTCTACATGCAACTGGTTTGGGCGGCCAACACCCTCAACAACGGCTACTACGGCTGGCGCACCGGCAGCCTGACCGAGTTCACCCTGCCCGACGAACGCATCGAGCGGATAGACCCCTGGCAGAACGCCGCCACCGCCGGGCTGCACTACTACTTCTCGCGCAAACTCAGCGGGACAGAATACGAAAGCGCCATCGGACCCGACGGCCTGCGCCGCGTTTACACAAACCTGTTCGGTGACCCCTGGCTGGATTCCGTCGAACACATCCCGGTCAGCCTCCAGCAGCCCGAGCTGATGCTGCCCTTCGAGCGCGGCAAGACCTGGAGCTTCACCGGCGGCCCGCACACCGGCTGGGGCGAGGGCGCTCCCCTGGCCGCCATAGATTTTGCCCCCGCCGGGGTGAAAGAATGCAACCCCGCCGGCGACTGGGTGACGGCCATGACCGGCGGGCTGGTCGTCCGTTCGGAGGGCGGCGTGGTCGAACTGGACCTGGACGGCGACGGCGACCCGCGCACCGGTTGGGTGCTGTTCTACCTGCACGTCTCATCCCAAGACCGCGCCCCGCTCGGCGCGGCGCTCGCTCCCGGCGACCGGATCGGGCATCCCTCTTGCGAGGGCGGCGAAAGCACCGGCACCCACGTCCACATTGCCCGCAGGTACAACGGCGAGTGGATCCCGGCTGAGGGCCTGCTGGCCTTCAACCTGGAAGGCTGGGTGGCGCAAAACGGCTCGCGACCATACCTGGGCACGCTGGTGAAATCCGGCCTCACGGTCCACGCCTCCGACACATCTGCCGGAAGCGGGATCACCGCCAGCAAATAGCCGCCTGGGTGAGTGGTGGTGAGTGTTGCGTGGGGCGCGGGGTAAAGGTCTCCATGTTGGGAAGAACGTCCCGAAGGTTGCCGTTAAGCTCCTAGGTCATTCGAACCAAACCTTCGGGACGGTGTTTCTGTCAGGGCAGGCGGGGTGAGTGTTGCGTGGGGCGCGGCTGCTCACTCCACGCCCGCACGGGGACAAGCCCCCGTGCTATTCATCCGAAGCCTGCGAAGCAGGCTTAGCCGCCACAGGCGGCTTCGTAAGAGTAGCCCGACGGTTTTATCGTCGGGCGGGGCGTGCGGTAAGGGGCTCCATGGAGTGTAAATGGATACTGTTGCGTAACGTCAGTTAATAGACTTTATCGGCAATTGGGCAACCCCGGGCTTTTGTTCAAGGATGTGCTCAAGGTCCTGAAATTCGAAAAAGCCTGATCCCACCCAGCCCCCCGGTTTCCATAAAACCGGGGGGCCGTTTTGATGGACCAGGGGTACAAGGCGAATCGTGATACTTCTCGTTGTAAAACGTATACCTTCACGATTAAATCGTGTACCTTCATGTTTGCAATCGTGTACCTTCACGATTTAATCGTGAAGTATCTGGTTTGGGGTCAGGCCAGGAGGGAAAGTCCCGAGAGGTGGTCAGCGGATGGGATAACGGATAAGCGGATATTGGATCAGGTATCCAATGGGCTTTTGACCGCCAGCCCGCCGCGCTGCAAGCGGATCGGGCCATTTGTTGTCTCTTGAAGGGAATGGACGTATAATTTTGGATATAGGCTGTCATGCGGGTTCGTTCTGTATAACATGCCGCACAGGGATGTTTTACAAGGAATTCTTGCTTATCACATAGTTGGCACGCCCCGTGCATAACATAGGAAAACCATTGGGAATTTACAAAATGCCGAAGGTCAATAGAGAAAACCCAGAAGACGCACAAAAAATCATTGATAAATTTATAGCGGATGAATCCGCTAAACATAAGATATTGTCGTTTTTATCCAACGCAATAATCTTTGCAAATGACTTAAACCATCAAAACTGGAATCTAAATTTAGATAAAAATGGCGGCTTCATAAGGCTTAATATTGGGCAAGAATATTGCATTCAAATCTCTTCACGGTACGTCTATATTCTTACGCTAAAAGAATATATTCGGAAAAGACTAGCAGAAACTCAACTTGATATAAAGTTTATAGGCTATGATGGGGAAAAAGATGTCGTCATGTCTGATTTAGAGAATGTTCCAGACATGCTTACCAAAGTGCCTGACTCGGTAGTATGTAGTATTAAAAATCAAAATCTTGCGTCGGTTCTACCGTATCTCGAAGAAGCAAACCGAGAATTTATTTCCTATGCAATCAAGAATACTAGCATAATTTCCAAAATGGTTCGGGCGCATTCAACAGGATTTGTCACTTACCTTTCGAAATATTGCCAAAAACATATTCCTAATCCAGCCTACATTGACGAAGTAGAATTTCAAGAAGACTTGGTAAGCGAAAGTCAAAATCAGAAGAATGGCGCTGGTTTTGGAAATCCAGAAACAAATCGTAAAGTTGAACAAGCCGCTACTTCACTCGTAACTAGCGAATATGAAGAAAATGGGTGGACAGTAAAATCTGTCGAAACTGAAAAACGTGGATTTGACTTACTTTGTACGAAAGCCGATAAGCAAGAATGCGTTGAAGTAAAGGGTATTCAAGGCGAATTCATTTCATTTATCGTTACCGCTGGAGAAGTTAGGCAATCTCAGATAAACAAAAATTTTGTTTTGTGTGTGGTAACATCGGCTATAACTGCTCCGAAGTTATATAAATTCACGGCAAAAGAATTTAATGAGCGATTCTCTTTAGAAACAATTTCGTATCGAGCCTCTTTAAAACAAAAATAGTCTTATAGCAAAAAGCGTGCCACCGATAAACAGCCGTGTCAAGGGTAAAGCGGAAAATGGAATGAAAAAAGCCCCGGGTCCTGGATACTCCACAAACTTCCGAAACGCCCGTTGTTGCGGAAGTTGCTTTTTAACCAACAGGTCATTAACTTTTGGGAAAATATCAAGAAGTTTCACCGGGGAAGTCCTCCACCCGCCAGGAAGGCTTTTCCCCTGCGGATACCCGGTTGACCTTTGAGGAGGGGGGACATATAATTTGTTCAGCGGATATTGATTTCGGGCCGCCTAACTGCCGAACCGCTATTGGGACGTTATGCGGTTTACCCAAAAGGCGTTATGCGAACCGCTGAATCGCGAGTTAGCCTGCTATAAAATGTGCCATAAGTGAAAATAAAAGCAATGGTGAAAGCATGACTACAAATTTAGACCGCTATAAAAAAGACCTCGACAAGTTAATTTCAAAAGGCAATAAACTTCATCTTGCTATTCAAATGGATTGTTTTCCAAAAGAACTAACGAAACAGATAAAAGAGCAATTTGGAGCAAAGGCAGACAAGGTTATAGCCGATATTCCGTCATTTGATAGTGAATATCAAGCATGGTATTCCGAAGCACAAGTTCTGATAAAGCAACTACTCCCAGAACGTCTATTAGACTTTACTCGTTATTACGAAAAACCTAAAGGACGGAAAGATATATCTTTTGAAAATTATAGGATTGAAGATTGTTTACAGGGATTAAATATTACACGGGGATACCAAAAAGAAAAAGTCGTGGGACCCGAAGCGGCAATACCTCATTTTCGGCAACAGTTAGCAATATTGGATTCGGTGAAGGCACGTTTTGAAAGTTCGCTTTTTGATATTCGCCAATTAGTCCAAGCAGATTTATTTGACTCAGAGTTAGAAGCCGCAAAGGAATTAAGTAAGCACAAATTTACACGGGCGGCAGGTGCGCTTGCTGGCGTTGTTCTTGAAAGACATCTTGGGCAAGTGTGTGAAAATCATAGTTTGAAAATAACAAAGAAAAATCCTGGCATTGCGGATTTGAATAACGCCTTAAAAGAATCTGATGTTATTGACATCGTGCAATGGCGATTTGTACAACATTTGGGTGATATTCGAAATTTATGCGACCACGATAAAAAAGTTGAGCCCACTCCTGAGCAAGTTGACGAATTAATTGCTGGCACGATGAAAATTATAAAAACCGTTTTCTGAAAGCAGTGGTAACATTCCAAAAACCGCAGGCTACCGATAAACAGCCGTGTCAAGGGTAAAGCGGAAAATGGAATGAAAAAAGCCCCGGGGCCTGGGAAAGGCCGTGGGGCTTCTTCTTTCAGGGTGGGTTTGGAACCGAACTTTATCAAGCTTTCAGTCTGCCGCCGCATCGCCTGTACGCAAATGATTTGCGGCCCAATCGCGAAAGTGGACCATCTCCACTCGTCTTGGGCGCTTGACAGTCGAGCGCGAGGTAGCGTTGAATGTCTCTTGTATTCCCAGGTGAGTTCATGCTACACTCAATCGCCCCAAACGGGTACTTCCGCACGCGGAGATTTGTGCGGGGTCTGTCGAGCAATCGGCAGCTCTACCGCAATGGCGGCTCTAAGGCTGTGCATGTTGTTGAAGAAATTTGAATTACAGGTATAACTATGGAGGTCGAATATGGCTCACTTGATTTACACGGCGAACATGTCACTCGACGGCTACACCGAGGATATGGATGGTAAGTTTGACTGGATAGACCCAGGTGAGGAAGTGTTCAGATTTATCACCAACCTCATACGTGCAGACGGCACTCATCTCTACGGACGTCGAATGTACCAGGCCATGATGGTTTGGGAGACCGACCCCAACTTAGCCGGTCAGTCTCCACTCCTGCGCGACTTCGCGCAAGTCTGGCAGGCTGCTGACAAAATCGTGTACTCCAGGACGCTGGAGGCTGTATCCACGCGCAAGACGCAAATCGAGCGGAACTTCGATCCAGAAGCCATTCGACGACTGAAAGAGAGCGTCGAACAGGATATCCACATCGGTGGTGCTGAGCTGGCTGCTCAGGCGTTTCGATCAGGGTTGATCGATGGGTGTCATCTGTTCATCCTACCGATCATAGTGGGAGGCGGCAAACAATGCCTCCCTGAGAATGTTCGATTGGAGCTTGAGCTTTTGGAGGAACGCCGCTTTGGAAATGGCGAGGTTTTTCTCCGTTATCGAACAAAGCAGGGAAAAGCCACCTACCGATAAACAGTCGTGTCAAGGGTAAAGCGGAAAATTGAATAGACTTGATTGGTAATTGCAAAAACGTCCC
>DIDQ01000109.1:0-41103 GCA_002418215.1 Anaerolineales bacterium UBA5796 | reverse complement strand
CCGAAGGAGCCTGCCCTGAGCTTCAAACCGCTCAGAAAAAACCTTCGGGACGGTGCTCACAGTTTATTACCAGTGAGGCGTGGATTTTCGGGTTGGCGCGGCAGCTACGGATGCGGGTTCCGGCCTCCGCCGCGCTCCAGGCAAGGTTATTCTAATAGCGCGAGCCGTTAGCCAACTTCTTTGCAAAACAAAGTTTCAAAATCTATCCGCTATTGGTGTAAAATAAATTCAGGTAGTGTTGCATTTAGCGATTGATGGAGAAAAGGCAATGACACTTGACGAAAAAATTTACCGATATGCGCAAAAACTTCCGTATTCTTTTCAGGAAGAATTATTCGATTTTGTTCAGTACCTGCTTATGAAGGCTGAACAACAAGAAAAGCAGGATTGGGCTTCATTGTCACTTTCGTCAGCAATGCGGGATATGGAAGATGAACCCGCCTTATATAGCATTTCAGATATTCGGGTGAGTTTTGCATGAAAAAAGCGGGGCAAGTTGTTGTTTTTCGGTTTCCTCAAACTGACCTTGAAGAAGGCAAAATACGCCCTGCTCTTTTGTTGGGGAAATTGCCTGGCGAGTATGATGACTGGTTGATTTGCATGATTTCTACGCAAACTCGCCAATATATTTCGGGGTTTGATGAAATTATCGAAGACAGTTCTGAAGATTTCAAACAAAGCGGGCTAAAAGCTGCAAGCGTAGTTCGAGTTGGACGTTTAGCGGTTGTGTCGGGCGAAATTCTTCTTGGCGCAATCGGCGAAATTTCGAACGAACGCTTGAATCGCGCAAAGAAGAATTTATCCAATTGGTTATCTGAAAAATAGAACGGGGTCTACCGCTGAGCCTGATACCAGCGAGAAAGTTCATTCCTCCAAAATGCGCAAGCAGCATCGCAAAATCGAAGGCGTTTACTTGATGACAGAAATTCGCATTTGGTTGAAAGTCCGGGGAGGTTATGAAACCGATCAACGGGAGAACGAGCGCAAGCCCGTTCTCCCGTTTTCGTTCGGATATTTGGCCTAATCTCCAGGGATTTCTTGGGGCAGCGCCCACACGCCTTCGATGACCGGCTCGTCTCCCCCGTTCTCTTCGTAAATCTGGTAGCGCATTTCGATCGGGAAAGCCTTGCCCAGCATCGCCTGGGCCGGGCAATAGCGCGTGGCCGAGAGTTCGATGGCCCGGACGAGCGCGGCTTCGTCCACGCTGCGGCCGGTGACGCGGTAATCCAGCCGGGCGGAGAGGAAGACTTTGGGATGTCCTTCGGCCCGTGAGGCGTTCACTTTGACTTCGAAATCGGTCACGTCCTGGCGTTTCTTGTTCAGGATGGAGATCACGTCCATGGCCGTGCAGCCGGCCAGGCTGACGAGCATCAATTCTATCGGGCGGAAGCCGTCGTTGTCGCCGCCCACAGCCGGTTCCGCGCCGAGCGGGACGAGGAAACCCGTCTCCGCGCTCCCCACGAAGGACATGCGTCCCTTCCAACTTACTTTTGCATCCATGTTACTCCAGTAGCGGGATCAATTCCCCAGCATCGGGGTGACGTATTTTTCCAGCATCCCCAGGCTGATCGCCCCGGTCCAGGCATAGCGGACGACGCCTTCGCGGTCAATCACGAACGAACTGGGCAGGGCATTGGTCTTGAAGGCCTGTTCGCTGGCGATGTAGGTCGGGTCGAGCCAAACCGGGAAGGTCAGGCCGTAATCCCTGGCGAAGGCGACCACGTCATCGGTCGGGTCGCCGTCATTGATGGCGACCAGGGTAAAGCCTTCGGCTCCGTGGTCTTCGAAATAAGCCTGCAAAGTGGGCATTTCGTATTTGCACGGCGGGCACCAGGTGGCCCACAGGTTGACCAGCACTACCTGGCCGCGCAGGTCAGCCAGCGAGACGGTATTGCCTTCCAGGTCGGTCAGGGTCAGTTCCGGGGCGGGGTACTCGACCGCCATCGGTACGACCGAGGTCTCTGCGGTTTCTTCGGCGGCGGCCTGGCCGGAGGTCTTCGGCAGGGCAACGACTGCCGCGATCCCCACCAGCAGTAACCCGGCCCCAAAGATCAGCGCGCCGACGGTATTGCGTTTGCGTTGTTCGATCCGGTTATTCCTTTGACCAGCCATAATCACCTCTAATGGATGTGAAGTCTTCGAGCATTGCTGACCAGTTTACCAGATAAATAGTCCTGCACGGCCTGGTCAATCGTCCCGCCGACGAACACGACCTCCAGCCTGGCGGCCTGGGCGCGGTTGAATGCGCCCTGCCCCATCCCGCCGACCAGCAGCACCTGGCAATCCCGGATCGGGGCGAACATGTCCTCGTGGAGGTCGTGTCCGTGCCCGTCGTGGTGGCTGTGCTGGCTGTGGTCGGGGTGGACCTGGTGGTGCGGCTTGTCCAGCAGGACCGCGCCGGTTACCTGCCCGTCTTCCACGGTGAACACTTTATAAAGCTGGGCCATCCCAAAATGGCTGCTGAGTTTTTCGCCGTCTTCGGTGACGGCAACGATCTTGAATGTTTTCATGGGTTGCTTCCAATTACGGTGATGTCACCCTGAGGGCGCGCCTTTCGTGACCGAAGGGTCTCGCCTTCACGGGTGCGATTAACGAAAGAGACAGCCAAATTTTCACCTGACTGTCTCCGGCTTCCTAACGGGTGACGGCGCGCTGGATCTCGGCCATCAGGTTGGTTTCAGGCACCGCGCCGACCACGTTGCCTTTGCCGTCATTGACGACGGTGTGCGGCACGCCGCTGACGCCGTACTGGTTCGACAGGTCGTTGAACTCCATGGCTTCGACCATTTCAGCCTGCACCATGTCGCTTTCCATGGCCATTTGGTGAGCGAGCACCACGGCTCGCGGGCAGTATGGTCAGGTAGGGGTGACGAAGACTTGCAGCAGCACGGGCTTCGTCAGGGCTTTGAGCATCTCGCGGGTCTGGGGATTCAGGCCCGAGTCCCGGCCCGAGACGAGGATCAGGTCCTGGATCAGGGACGAGAATTCGTGCCCCGACGGGATCCCGGCCATGCGTACCCCCAGGTCCGTGATCTGGTCGCCTTCTTTGGCCGCGATCACGATCCCCGGAGCCTTGTCCACGTTGTAATGCCTGGCAACGTCGGCGTCGGTATCCATGTCGTAAACGCTCAAGCTGAGCGCGTCCGAAATGGCGACCACTTCTTCGAGCAGTTGGCGGGTATCGTCGCAGTAATCGCAGTTTTCCCTGGAACCGAAAAACAGGACCTGGACCGGGTTGCTCAAGCTGCCGAAGGCTTCCCTGATCTGGCTGACGATGTTGTCGTTGAGTAATCTTTCCATTGGTTCTCCTGGCCCGCACGGGGCTTCGTAAAGTTATCAGGTGCAGCCGCCGCCGCTGCCGCTCTTGAACCCGCACCGGGGACATTCGAGTTCGAGCACGCCGTTGTAATCCAGCGTCCCGGAAGCGCATAGCGGGCAGGCCGCCCCGCGCTTCAAGGCGACTTCGACTTTTTCCGGCGCAGGTTCGGCCAGGGACAGTTCGAAGGCCGAGAGCGTATGCTGGGTTTGGGCTGTCACGTTCTTTGGATGCGGAGACAGGGGAAAAGTTACAATCAGGATTTCTTGAGATAGTCTTCGAGTTCGAGCCGTTTGAAGAGGCGTTCGCGCACGTCTACGGGTATTTCTCCGATCCTGGCAGTTTCATGGTACAGGTAAACGGTCTTCTTGAGGGTATCCACGACCACGCGGCAATTGGCGCACCCGGCCAGGTGCTTTTCGATCTCGCGGCATAAGTCCTCGCGCAGTTCGCCGTCCACGTAATCGGACAGGGAACCGAGCATGTCATTACAACGGGTATCATCGTGATCTGTCATCGGATATTCTCCTGGCGGAGTCTTTCGCGATAATAATCCGAAAGCTGCTCACGCAGTTGCAGGCGGGCGCGCAGCAGGCGGGTCTTGACCGCAGTCTCGGTCAGGCCGAGCACTTCCCCGGTTTCCCGGATGGACAGGCCTTCCACGTCCCGCAGGATGAAGACCATCCGCAGCTTTTCGGATAACTGGCGGACGGCCGCGTCCAGGTAGGTATGCGCTTCCGAGGAGGCCAACTCCGTCTCAGGCAGGCTGCTCCAGTCCACGAACTGGACCGGGAGGTAGTCGTCGTCTTCGTCGGTTTCATCCTCGCCCGGGACGGGGATCTCCGGTTTCTGCTTGCGCAGGATCATCAGGGCTTCGTTGGCGGCGATCCGGTAAAGCCAGGTGGAAATGCTCGAACGGCCTTCGAAATTCGGGAAATGCAGGATGGCTTTCAGGAAGGTGTTTTGCAACACGTCTTCCGCGTCTTGCGGGTTGCCGAGCATTTTCAGGGCCAGGCGGTAAATCTGCCCTGAGTAGGCGTCCACCACCCGGGCCAGCTCGGCCCGGTCGCCGGCGCGCAGCGCCTCCAGCGAAAAATCTTGACTGTTTTCATCCATTTAGATGCGTTCCTGCTTCAAAGGTTGCAAGTGCAAGCCAAGTATACCCCAGGCATTCACAGACAACCATCACCCTGGGCAGCGCAAAATATGGGACGAATGTCAATGCAATGAGGATGATTGCCACTAGAAAGCAGGTATTCCATCGGGTAAGATGCAATCAAATGCTTGAAAATTTCCGCGATTTCACCTTCTTTCAGGATTTCACCCCGGACGAGATCGGTTTGCTCGAACCGTTGTTTAAATCTTGCTCGTTCGAGGCCGGTGAAACCATCTTCGAGCAGGGCGAACAAGCCGGGATTTTCTTCCTGCTCCTGAAAGGGAACGTCGCCATCCGATTCAAGCCCTACGACGGCCCGGAGATCACCGTCACCCACATCGGCGGGGGCGGAGCTTTCGGCTGGTCGGCTCTGGTGGGGAGCGAGGTGTATACTTCAGGAGCGGTCAGCGAGACAGAGTGCCAGACCATCTGCATCAGTGGAGAGGACCTGCGCGAACTGTGTCTCAGCCATCCGGGGATCGGTCAATCCATCCTCGACCGTCTGGCCCGGATGGTGTCCACCCGCTGGACGAATGCCCAGCAACAGGTACGCGATATGATCCACAACCGCGTTGCCAGCCAAAATTCAACTGCTGCGAAAGGAGGCACAAGCATGGAGTCGTACAGTTCAGAAGACCAGCTCAAGGGGCTGCTCGAACAGGTCAGCGCCTACGTGGAGCAATATCACGGCGGCTCAGTCGAATTCGTTTCCCTGCAAGGCAGGGTGCTCAAAGTCCGTTTGGGCGGGGCATGCCTGGGATGTCCCCTTTCCCCGGCCACCCTGCATGGATGGGTTGCGGGGACTGTCCGCCAATTCTTCCCGGACGTCGAGGTCGTTGCCGCAGAATGATCGAACTATAGTAACGGCTTCAGCCGTTTGGCTGTAAAGCAACTCTACAGCGACTAAAGTCGCCACTACGAAAAGTCCCCTGCAAAATGCAGGGGACTTCGAATTTACCCGGGTTATAAAGTTTATTCCACCCGCTCGCGGCGGAAGTAGAAGAAGATCAGCAGGATGCCGCCGACGATCAGGGCCGCCGGCCAGACGAATTCGGTCAGGCCAACGAAGGGCGTCCCCATCAGCAAGCCCATGACGACCAGCACCGCAGCCGGGATGAATGCCCAGGCCATCTGCCTCGGACCGGGGAGCAGGGCTACCAGCAGGAAGGTGAGTCCCAGCCCGAGGAAGAACACGCCGCCGGTCTCCATGTCGGTAACATCTTCGAGGGCCGAGACAACCCCCAGGGTGACCAGCACACCGCCAGGGATGATCGCCCACCAGTTTTCACGGCCGGTAAAATAGACCAGCCAGAAACCCAGGCCGAGTGTTCCGAGGAAGGCCAGGCCTCCCCAGCCTTCAAGCGAAGACGGAAGGAAGGACGAAAGCGCCAGTCCCAGCAGGGCAAAGGCCGGGAAAACCGCCCACCAGTTCTCGCGGTTGGTCAGGAAAATGTACAGGAAGCCTGCGCCGCCTGCTGCAAAGACGAGGCCCCAGAAAATGCCGGAGGCGTCTTGCAGCACGTTGAGCTGCTCCAGGATGCCGAACAAGCCGCCCAGGACGAGCATCCCGCCCAGGACGATCCGCCAGTCAATGCGTTTCATCATCTCCGTTCTCCTCTAGTAAATATGGATCCGGCCTGCGCCGGCGTCTATCTTGATCTCTGTCCGGCGCTCGGCCCGGTCGAAATCGGCGGATTGGTAGAAGCCGCCATGCAGGCGCGGGAAGCGGGCTTCGTCAATGTCGAGGGCGGTGATGCCTTCGTCTATGCTGATCCTGGCCGAGACGCCTTCAGGGACGCGGATGTCAATCGAGGCCGCGCCCGCGTCCAGGTCCACGAAGGTGCCGCCGCGCGAGGGCAGGACCAGGCTGGTGCTGCTCGCTCCGGTGTCCAGGTCGAAGTGGGTCACGTTCAAATCTTCCAGGTTGAATTTCTGGCTGGCCGCGCCGGAATCGACTTCGATGCGGACGGGCACATCCGGGGTCAATCTGAAATTCCAGACACTGTTGGCCGGGCCGATGAAGGGGATGAACGAAGGGCCGGCATCCACGCTGACGTCCAGCCGGTCGCCGACTTTGTGGCTGGAGTGGGACATGGCGACGCCGGATGAGCCGGACAGCAGTTTGCCCAGCGGCGCGCCCGGCCCAATATTGACCTGCCCGGCCCCGTAATTGAACTTGACCGAGGCTTCGCTGGCGCCTTGCAGGTCTATCTCGAAGCTCTCGCCTTCATCCGAGCGGAAGCGTGGGCCAAGGTACACGCCGGCGATGATCGAAAGGCCGAGCAGGACGAGGAAGACCGGCCAAAACAGGCCCCAGGCGTTCGGGATGATGTTCATTGCCTGGAGCAGGAACAACCCGCCCATGACGACCAGGACGGTTCCCCAGAAAAGGCTGTCGCGTCGCATGGCTTACTCCCTTCGGCTGCTGCGGATGAGGCCGCGCACGATGACGTAGATTCCCAGCAGGATGAGCAGGATGGCGGGGCCGAAATCGCCGAGCAAGGCCCAGCCGCCCAGGAAGCTGCCGAAGATGAGGAACAGGAAGGCGCTGATGACCAGCAGGTTGAGGCCGTGTTTGAGGTTGGTGCGGGTGGATTCGCCCAGCAGCCCGGTCAGGATGCTGCCCACGCCGACGAAGCCGGGGATGAGCGACCACATGTAGGACCAGGAATCCCAATCGCCGCTGACGTTTTGGTAATAAAGGATGCCGCCGATCCCGGCGACGATGGAGGCGGGCACGGCCATGCCCGGCGCGCCGACCAGCAGGCCGATCACGAAAATGATGGCCCCGGCGCCGATCACGCCCATCGGCCAGTCATAGGATGTATTGAACCAGGTTTGCAGTTCGGGCACCTGGCGGACGGCGATCATCCCTGCCCCGAAGAGCAGCAGCAGGATGCCCAGGGCCAGTTGGGAACGATTCCTTCTTTCCATAGTTGCATTCTCCTTTTGAAATATTGAATTAAAGTTGAATATTATTGAATGTCCACTTGTAATTATACAGTGTTTTACACCGAGGATATACGCTTTGTTCGAGAGGAGGGTTGCAACCGCTCGCCTCACTAATTCCAGTTACGCGCCCCTTTGCGATTGATTATGGGGGAATCATGAAAGGCGGAGGTAACGGCTGATCGTACCATCAGAGCGCATTGCCCCCGTATTCCAGCGTCTTCCGTGTGCTCTGTATCCCCAAAATACTTTTCCCGAATGGGCGCTTGCTACGGTGCGATTCCCCTCACGAGCGGGGTGCGGCGCAGGAAGCGGACCAGGCCGAGCGAGAACAGGAAGGCCAGCAGGGTGATGAGAGGGATACTGTACCAGGGCTGGCCGAAGCGCACGGCGGTGAAGCGGACGTCGAATAGCTCCGTCCCGATCAGGCGCAGCCATTCGATGGCGAAGACGTGGACGAGATAAATGCCGAATCCGGCCTCGGCCAGGGGGGTCAGGAGGGCCGCGGCCCGTTCCTCCCAACCGGCGAAGCGGGCGGACAAGGCTTTGATCGCTGCGAAGGCGCTCGCCGATTGCAGGATGACCAGCGGGGAGAGGAAATCGAACCAGAGGCCGTCGTAGGAGCCGATGTTGCGGGTCAGGTCGAAGGTGGCGTAGGTCATCAGGGCCGAAACCAGCAGGTAGGCTGCGCCGCCGATCCAGAGGAAACGCGGCGGGGTGTCTTTTTTGGCGAGTAAATGCCCGAGCAGGAAATACCCCAAATAGCCGGTAACCAGCCCGAATTCCGGGGCGATTTCGAGCGGGGTAAAGTTTTCGAGCAGGGGCAGCAGCGAAGCGGTCACGAACCACAGGCCGGTCAGGTACCATAGATCCCGGTCTTGGGCATGGGCTACCAAAACCCGCAAGACCGGGACAAGCAGGTACAGGCCAAGCAGCGGGTAGAGGAACCACAGGTGGTACATGGTGGGGCCGGCCAGCAGGCGCGGGAAGAAGGTGACGGCCAGTTCGGTGAAGGGAATGTCACCGACCGGGCGGGCGTCGCTGAAGAAGAACCAATAGAGAGCCGACCAGACGACGAAGGGGATGAGCACCTTGCGGGCGCGCTTGGCGAAGAAATCCCGCAGGGGTTCCTGTTTGCCGAGCAGCAGGGTGCCGCTGGCCATGAAGAACAGGGGGACGCAGGCCCGGCCCAGGGCGTCGTAGATGGCCCCGGCGGCCCAGGCGGTAAACGGAACGTCGCCCCAGTTGTAGAGCAACGGCGAGGCGACGTGGATCTGGATGACCCAGAAGACGCTGACGAGGCGGACGAGGTCTATCCAGGCGAGACGAGGGGGTGATGCGGGCGACTCCATGCGGACGATTATACCCGCATTGAGGACTCCAACGTCTCCCGACGTTGGGGCGGCTGTCGAAAGTCGGGAGACTTTCGACTCCGATCAAGGCACGTAGTAGGTGACTTCGAGGATCGGGCGGCGGTAAACCGGGGAGGCGTTGCCGCTGGAGATGACGAGGTAGTCCGCCGTGTTGTCGTTGTCGGTGGCCTGGCTAAAGCGGATGCGGAGCTGGGTGTTGCCCTTTTTGTTGATGTAGCCCAGGGGTGCGCCCTGGATGGCGGCCTGGTACCAGTTGCCCTTGATCCGCTTCGGGCTGAAGGCGGCCTGGTTGGGCTTGGCCCAGAGCTGGAAGTCGGTCAACTGGAGGTCGCGCGAGGCGCTGAACATCCCCTTGCGCATATCCACCACCAGGCTCGCTCCCTGGTCGAACAGGGCCGCGCCGGCAGCGCTGTTGTATTTCAGTTTCAGCAGGGCCGAGGTCAGCACGGCGTTATCGGGCAGTTTCCCGGTGAAGAAGCTCAGGATGGCCCGGTACTGGCGGTTGAGACTGTCGTCGCCCAGGTAGAGTTCGGGAGAGGCCGCGTCCAATTCGCCGCCCAGGCCGCTGCCCGCTTCGGATTCGAGGATCCAGCCGTCATACAGTCCCTGCGCCCGGAAGACGAGCTTCTGCAAGATCTGGAGCGGCAGGTCTACGGATTTGGTCAGCGGCTGGCCCGAGGCGGATTCTCCCGTGAAGGTCGTTCTCAGGACGATGCTGCCGGCTCCCGCGGCTTTGGCCGCCGCGGCCACCTCAGCCGGGAGCAGGACGGTATCCGGGAAATCTACCGTGCCCTTCGCCGACAGGTTGACGTCTACCGGGGTTGGCCCGCTGGCGGCGCTCAGGGGATCGCCCGCAGGCGTGAAGAATTGGGTGGTGTAACTGGTGTAGGCCGCGGCGGCCCCGGCGCTCTCGCTGAAGCGGTACGTGACCGGGGCGCTGGCTCCGGCCCCCAACTTGAGCGGGCTGGGGGAAACCGTCAGCGCCACCTGCGGGGTGATCTGGATGGTATCGAAAGACCACCAGGCCCCGTCGTTGGTGTAAGACGCGCCGCCAGCGTTGACGGCCTTGACCTGCCAGAAGTAGGTCTTGCCCAGGGCCAGCCCATCCAGGGTGACGCCGGTAGTTGTGCCCGCGTCCACCCAGGCCGTGTCGCATTCCCGGTTCCAGGTGGTGTCGTAGCAATAGGCGTAACTTGTGGCATCCGGGCTGGCGTTCCAGGTAAGCGTAACCGATGCAGCCTGTCCCTGGGCGGCGTTGACCGGGGCGCTCTTGGCGAAAGCGGCCGGGGGCAGCGCATCTGTGACTTTGTAGTAACAGGCTTTGGGCGTCCCGTGGGCCGGGTCGCAGGTGAAGGCCTGGGTGGAGCACTCGATGTTCCCGGCCACGCCGGTCTGGACCTTGTAGCTCTCGCCCGCGCCGAAGACCACGTTGCCGGTCCCCTCGAAGGCGCAGGTGCCGCCCTCGTCGGCGCATTTGACGTAGTCCGCCGGCAGGGGCGCGGTGACGCCGCAGGCATCCAGCGGGCCGTGGTAAATCTGCATGGCCGAGAAGGCGTTGCCGTAAGAGGCCAGCGTGGGCCGGTTGGTGTAGGCCGGGTCGTTGATGTAATAAGTGTTCCCGGTGTAGCCGGTGACGGTCACGTAGTGGGTCCCGGTAACGTTGGCCACCTTGACGATGACCGGATACCCGGCGTCCAGTTCGCTCCGCAGGCGGTTCCAGTCCTGCCCGGCGCTGCCGACGTAGGTGATGCCGGGGTTGATGTTGGCCGCAGTAGACCAGACGATCAGGCAGCCGCCCAGGTAGCCGCCGTGTCCTTTTAGCCACTGGTTGAGCGCGCCGGGGTCGGTCTGCTCGCCGTAATATTTGAACACGTTGGAGGTGGAGGTCATGGCACAGCCGGAGTAACAGACCGTGTCGCTGCACGTGCCGAGCGCCTGCGGCCCCCAGGGGCTGGCGCACTGCTTGAAATCGGGCACGTTGACCGGCTGGGCGGCGGCGACCCCCAGGTCAGGCAAACGGGTCTCCACCAGGCGCAGTGTCCCGGTCCCCACGGCAGCGGCGTAAATTTTGGCGGGGTAAACGCTGTTATCTTCGAAACGGATTTCGTCGCCCCCGACCCAGACCAGGTCGGTCTGCCCGCCGTAACCCAGGGCCGGATTGAGATGACGGGAAGCGGTCACGAGCCGGTGGTCCGTCCCGTCTCGGTTGACGGCCCAGACCTCGAAGCGTGACCCGATCTCGTACCGGGACGCCTCGGCCTGGACCACTTTCAGGTAGGCGATCCTCGCCCCGTCCGCCGACCAGACCGGGTTTGTGACCCAGGTCCCGGCTTCGGCCTCCACCAGCGCTTCCATCCCCGACCCGTCAGCCCTGGAGAGCCAGATGACCGAACCGGCCATCCCCAGGTCCCGGGCCGAGACCTGGAGCAACCACTCCCCATCGGGTGAGGGGCGTTCCAGGTTGTCGAAGAAGATGGGGCCACCGGCGGCTGAAACCGTCCCGGCGGGGGCTGAGGCCAGCAGCAAAGCCAGTCCCAGCGCCAGGATGATTCCCGGCGCGGCCAGCCAATACAGGCCATTCTGTCGTCGGTTCTTTCGGGGGATGCGAGGTCGCATGATGTCACCTTCCGGTTTACCTGATATAAAATTCCAACCTTAATCATAAGCAGGAATTCCCGGAACCAACATTGCCGGAACATGGCAGGGGGCGTCAGCTATCAAAATTGCAAGGCTTCTGCTGGCGGAGTCCAACGTCTCCTGACGTTGGGGCCGGCACCGATGAAAGTCCAAAATCTGGAGATTTTGGACTCCGGCTCGGATTACCGCTCACCCAGTTGATAATTCGGCGCTTCCTTGGTGATGATCACGTCATGCGGATGGCTTTCGACCAACCCGGCGTTGGTGATGCGGGTCAGTTTGGTCTTCGTCCGCAGGTCGTCGAGCGAGGCCGCCCCGGCGTAGCCCATCCCTGAGCGCAGCCCGCCGACCAGTTGGTAGACGAAATCGCTCAACCGCCCCTTGTACGGGACCCGCCCCTCGATGCCTTCTGGCACGAGTTTGCCGCCTCCGCCCTGCCCTGTCCCGTAGCGGTCTTTGCCGTAGCCTTTCATCGCCCCCAGGCTGCCCATGCCCCGGTATTCTTTGAAATGGCGGCCCTCGTAGAGCACCATCTCGCCCGGCGACTCTTCCAGCCCGGCCAGCAGGCTGCCGAGCATCACCGCATCAGCCCCGGCGGCGATGGCCTTGACGATGTCGCCGCTGAACTTGATCCCGCCGTCGGCGATGAGCGGGATGCCGCGCTTGCGGGCGGCGCTGGCGCAATCGTGGATGGCTGTGACCTGGGGCATGCCCGCCCCGGAGATGATCCGCGTGGTACAGATCGAACCGGCCCCCACGCCGACCTTCACCGCATCCGCCCCGGACCGGATGAGGGCTTCCGTTCCCTCGGCCGTGACCACGTTCCCGGCGATCACCGGCAACCCCGGCCAGGACGTTTTGATCCGGCGGATGGCTTCGATCACGCCCTTCGAGTGGCCGTGGGCCGTGTCTATGGCGACCACGTCCACCCCGGCCTTGACCATCAGCTCGACCCGCGTCTCCAGGTCCGCCCCCACCCCGACGGCTGCGCCAGCCAGCAGGCGTCCCTGCGAGTCGGTGGCGGCGTTGGGATAATCGCGGGCCTTCTGGATGTCCTTGACGGTGATCAGCCCTTTGAGAATCCCGTTTTCGTCCACCAGGGGCAGCTTTTCGATGCGGTGCTTTTGCAGGAGGTTCTTGGCTTCCTCGGTCGAGATGCCCACCTGGGCGGTGATGAGCGGCTCGGTGGTCATGAACTGGCTGACCGGACGGTCGAAGTCTCCCGCCTCGACGAAACGGATGTCGCGGTTGGTCAGGATGCCGACCAGTTTGCCGTCCGGGCCGGTGATGGGCACGCCGCTGATGTGGTAAGTGGACATGATCGCTTCGGCCCGCCCGAGCGGGGCGTCCGGCGGCAGGCTGATCGGCTCGACGATCATCCCCGACTGCGAGCGTTTGACCTTTTCCACTTCGGCGGCCTGTTGGTCAGGGGCCAGGTTGCGGTGGATGATGCCCAGCCCGCCCTCCCGCGCCAGCGCAATCGCCAGCCGCGCCTCGGTGACAGTATCCATCGCCGCCGACAGGACCGGGACGTTGAGGCGGATCTGCGGCGTGAGTTGGACGCGCACGTCCGTTTCGTTGGGCAGCACTTCGGTATAACCGGGGACGATGAGCACGTCGTCGAAGGTCAGGGATTCGAACGCCTGGAATAGTTCTTCGTTCATTGGGTCTCCTTGTCGTCAGGGTGCGTCGCACCAGACTTTTGGGCAAAATCCCGTTAAATGGGCAATTTCTTGGCTAAAGAAATTCCCATTTGGGAAGGTGCGACGCACTCGCGTTATCGTTGAGAGATGCTTCGCTTCGCTTCGCTCAGCATGACAACCTTTGTGGCAGATTACTTGCTCAAATACGCGTGGATGGCGGTGTCGTAGTGGGCGGTGACGGCGAAGCCTTTGACCGCCAGTTGCTTGCGCGTTTCAGCCGAAATACTGCCGGAGCGCAGTTCCGCCAAAACAGTCTCGTAATCGCCTGGGTCGCAGACCAGTGCCACGCGTTCGTGGTTCTTGGCCGCGGCCCGGATGAGGGTCACGCCGCCGATGTCTATGTTTTCGATGGCGTCCGCGTAGGTCACGTCCGTTTTGGCGATGGTGGCCTCGAACGGGTAGAGGTTGACGGCCACCAGATCAATGTAATCCCAGCCCAGATCGAGCAATTGCTGACGATCTTCATCCGTTGCCCGGGCCAACAGCCCGCCGTGGATGGCCGGGTGCAGGGTCTTGACCCGTCCGCCGAGGATCTCGGGCGATTGGGTGTAATCGGCAACTTCGGTGACGGCTAACCCGTTATCCCGCAGCAACTTGGCCGTGCCGCCGGATGCGAGCAGGGTCCAGCTCAGGTCAGCCAGGCCGCGGGCGAAGTCAACCAGGCCGGTCTTGTCGTGGACGGAGAGGATGGCTTTTGGCATGAAACACTCCTTGTTTATCCAATATTTGAAATTTTAGGCAAACATAGCTATTTCATATTGATTTTGTATTTGTTTTGTTATACAATAGTAATACAACAACATTCTTTTGGAGACTTCTATGACACCAGTTACAAAGCGAAAAGTAAGCCCACATCCAATTGCTTTTCGACTTCCAGAAATCGCGCGTTACCAACTCGATGATTTGATGAGTCGTTGGGGAGAAAATCAAAGCCAGGCTATTATCCGTTGCATTGAGCGTGTCTGGATGTCAGAAAAAAATCAAGTTCCTATATCTGTACAGCGCGTCAATCCTTATGGCAGTTCTGTTTTTTCACAGGAGGCGAAAGAAATGGATATGTTCTCAAAAAAACAACTGGCATCGTTGCTTTCATTAGACCGCAAGATTGAAGTGGCCCTCTACCCGGCAGGGATCGAGGTCAGAGTTTCTGCGGCGATGAAAGGAGAGCTTGAGGCGGCGATTGAAATGGAAAAAGAAAAGTCCTGGCTGCCCATTTGGGGCCAGATTAAGGGGTTCATTATGTCCAATGTCTCCAAAATTGTTCTCAACCTTACCAAGTTTGCAACGATTTCTCTCGAAGATGTTGAAAGCATGGAAGTAAAAGATGGCAAGTTTCGCATACTTCGCAATAATGAGAATATTCTTGAAACTGCTCACATGTATGGCAAGGTCGGGCAGTATGAAGTTGATCTCAAACCCGGCGAAAACGGTGTATTCGACCCTGAGGATGTTTCTGTGTTTGTAAAGCGTGTAGAAGAAGTGAAACCCTTGTACATGAATTACCTCGATAGCATTGCCAAATCATCGGTATAACTTTGTCGCCATCCTTTTAGGACTTTTTTGAGAGTTTCAACCAATATTTGATGCTCCACCTCGTGTATCCGCGCTTCGAAATCTTCCAGCGACTCACCCGGCTCGAAGTGGATTTCCTGTGCGGCGAGGACGGGGCCATCGTCCACGCCCTCGTCGGGGACGAGGTGGACCATCACGCCGGTGCGGTCAATGTCGCCGCGCTGCCAGGCCTCGTAGGCGCGTTGGATGGCGTGGGTGCCGGGGAAGGTCCCGGGCAGGGCAGGGTGGAGGTTGATGACGCGGTTAGGATGGTTGGATAAGAAGTTGTTAGTGAGCAGGCGCATCCAGCCGGCTAAAACGATGTAGTCAGGTAAAAAGGTAGACACGTAAACAGCGAGGCGAGAATCGTAGTCCTGGCGGGATTCGCCGGGGCGTTTGGGGAAGTGGATGGCAGGCACGCCCGCAGCCTGGGCGCGGACCAAACCGAAGGCGTCAGGTCGGTTGCTGATAACGGCGACCACGCTGGCGGGTAGTCCGCCCGCCGCGCAGGCGTCGAGGATGGCCTGGAGGTTGGATCCGTTACCGGAGATGAGGACGACCAATCGAGCAGACATCTGCACCTTCATCGAGTGAACGAACGGAACACGCTCCACGCTACAACAACGTGCTGCGTGTTCCGTTGGGTTAATGATGAAATAAACGAATGCCCGAAAACACCATCGTCATCCCGTACTCGTCGCAGGCGGCGATGACATCCGCGTCGCGGGCCGAGCCGCCGGGCTGGAGCACGTAGCGGACGCCGGTCCGGGCAGCCCGGTCTATGCTGTCGCGGAAGGGGAAGAAGGCGTCGGAGCCGAGGCTGACGCCGCTGAGGGTGTCGAGCCAGGCGCGGCGCTCGGCAGTGGATAACTGCGCGGGGATTTCGGTAAAAACATCCCGCCAGTTGGCTTTTTCGGCCTCGGTCACACCGGGCTGGAGGAACTGGTCAATGGCGTTATCGCGGTCGGGGCGTTTGATGCCGGGCACAAAAGGCAGGCCGAGCACCGCCGGGTGCTGGCGCAGGTACCACAAATCCGCTTTGTCCCCGGCCAGGCGGGCACAGTGGACCCGGGACTGCTGCCCGGCCCCAACGCCGATGGTTTGCCCGTCCTTGACGTAACAGACCGAGTTGGACTGGGTGTACTTGAGTGTGATCCAGGCGACGGTCAGGTCGCGCATGGCTTCGACGGGAAGATCATGGTTGGTAGTGACGACATTGGCGAAATCATCAATGGATACCGGGCGGTCGTGGCGGCGCTGCTCGAACGTGACCCCGAACACGTCGCGGGTCTCGGTCAGGCCGGGTTCGTAGGCCGGGTCTATCTGGACGACGGCGTATTTGCCGCCCTTTTTGGCTTTCAGGATGTCGAGCGCGGCGGGATCGTAAGCCGGGGCGATGATCCCATCCGAGACTTCGCGGGCGATCAGCCGGGCAACGGATTCATCAACCGTATCCGAGAGGGCGACGAAATCGCCGAAGGACGACATCCGGTCCACGCCGCGGGCGCGGGCGTAGGCTTCGGCCAGCGGGGAGAGTTCGAGGTCGCCCACGAAGTAGATTTGACGCAGGACATCGGTCAGCGGGACGGCGACGGCCGCACCCGACGGGCTGACGTGCTTGAACGAGGCCGCAGCGGGCCGACCCGTGGCCTGCTTCATCTCCCGGACGAGTTGCCAGGCGTTGAGCGCGTCGAGCAGGTTGATGTAGCCGGGCGAGCCGCCGAGGATGCTGATGGGCAGGTCCGCACCGGATTTGGTGAAGACGCGGGCGGGGGATTGCTGGGGGTTGGTTCCATAACGGAGAGGAAGAGTGTTCATTTTTGATTTCCGATTGCCGATTTACGATTTACGATTGACGATTTTGGATTTACGATTGGCAGGCGTTACGCCAGAATTGTTTTGCGCTCGCCGGGGACGAGTTCGCCAATGATATAGGTTTCTTCCGGGATTTGTTGCTGGATTTCAGCAGCGATGGATTTGTCCACGATGGCAATCATGCCGATGCCCATGTTGAAGACGCGGTACATCTCTTCAGCGGCGATGTCCCCTTTTTGCTGGATCAAGTCCCAGAGCGGGGGGACAGGCCAGGAGCCTGAGCGGATGAGGGCATCGAGATGATCCGGTAATACGCGCGGGATGTTTTCGATGAATCCGCCGCCGGTGAGGTGGGCGAGGGCTTTGATATTAGAGAGGAGAGAATAGAGAACAGGAAAATAGGAGCGGTGCGGGGCGAGCAGGGCGTCGGAAAGCGGGATACCGAGTTCGGGGAAGACTGTCTCGAGCGGTGTATCGGCGAAAACCTTGCGGATGAGCGAATATCCGTTGGTGTGCGGGCCGGAGGAGCGGAGGCCGATCAGCGCGTCTCCGGCTTTGAGGTCGGATGTTCGCGGCAAAATCTGATGCTTTTCGAGCACACCGACGATGGTCCCGGCCACGTCGAACTCACCGGGGGCATAGACGCCCGGCATCTCAGCCGTCTCGCCGCCGAGCAAGGCCATCCCGGCTTCGCGGCAGGCTTCGGCGATGCCGGTCACCACTTCGGCGGTCTGTTCGGGATCGAGTCTCGAGGCAGCGAAGTAATCCATGAAAAAGAGTGGGCGCGCCCCCTGGACGAGGATATCGTCAATGCAGTGATTAACGATGTCATGCCCAAGGCCGCGGAAACGTCCGGTAACGGCGGCCAGCTTGACTTTCGTCCCGACGCCATCGGTGGATGCTACCAGCACGGGAGCCGTCATCCGTTTCAGGTCGGCCGCGTCGAAAAGCCCGCCAAAGGAACCGATCCCTGCCAAAACGGATCGGGTGTAAGTGGCTTTGACCGCCGCCTTCATCAACTCGACCGCCCGGTTGCCAGCCTCGATGGAGACGCCGGAATTTTCGTAAGCAGACATTGTCACGGATTCGCGGATGGGAACGGACGGGCCGGAAACGGACTCTATCACGGACTCACGGATAGGAACGGATACCGCGGGGACGTTCGCCATCGGGCTTATGACTGAAAAACGGATTGGACGCTGAGCCTCAGTTGAATTTTCCGGAGGCAGGGACGTGCCAGGGGGAGTCCAGACGACGCGGTAGAGATATTTTTGCCAGTCTTGGATGTCGGCAGGGCGCAGGACGCGGCGGAATTCCAGACCTGGACGGCCAAAGTTGTATATCATGCCTACGGGGCTTGCAGTGGCAGCCAGGTAAACCAGTACCTGATGCAGTTCGTCATTAGTCAAATCGTGACTGAGTGCTTTGCACTCCACGACCAGGCATTCTTCGATCCATAAATCCAGAAAAAGATACCCCACCAAAGAATCGCCTATCCAGACCTCGACTTTTTTCTCCGACTCGACTTTTAGCCCCTCGGCTCGGCATAATTCTTCCAATCGTCGTTGATAAAAAGCCTCCTTGTGGCCGGTTTTCAATTCACGATTGACCTGCATCGCCAACCCATTGACTTTGTAAGTCAACTTATCCAGCGGGGTTTCCACCAAACCAGGCCTTTCTTTAGCCATTGCTCCTCCAATTGTCCGTTTTTATCCGTGAGTCCGTGACAAAGTCCGTTTACGACCGTCCGTTTCTATCCGTGAGTCTGTGACAAGGTCCGTTTACGACCGTCCGTTTTTATCCGTGAGTCCGTGACAAAGTCCGTTTACGACCGTCCGTTTTTATCCGCGAGTCTGTGACAAGGTCCGTTTGCAGCAATGTCTTTCCTGTATTGCATCCCATCGAACGAGACCTTCCTAATATTAGCATACACCTGTCCCACCACTGCCTCGGTCTCCTCTGCCCACCCCGTCAGCCCCAGCACCCGGCCGCCCGCTGTGACGATCTGGTTTCCATCCGCTTTCGTCCCGGCGTGGAAGCAGACCATATTTTCGGGCAGCGCGCCAATCGAAATCCGCCGGCCTTTTTCCGGGCTATCCGGGTAGCCCCTGCTCGCCAGCACCACGCAAACGGATGTGCCGTCCTTCCAGCGGATGTCCAGATCGGATAGCCGCCCATCCACGCAGGCTTCGGCGATCTCGACCAGGTCCGTTTCGAGCAGCGGGAGCACGGCCTGGGTCTCCGGGTCGCCGAAGCGGCAGTTGATCTCCAGCACTCGGATGCCCTCCGTTGTGAGCATCAACCCGGCATACAACACGCCGACAAACGGATAGCCCTCGTTTCGCAGGCCATTCACGGCTGGCGCTAAAACGGATTGCATGGCTTCTTCCAGCAATTCCGCTGTGAAGACCGGCGCAGGCGCATACGCGCCCATCCCGCCGGTGTTGGGGCCGTTGTCGCCGTCCAGCAGGCGTTTGTGGTCTTGGGCGGATACCATCGGGATCACCGTTGTGCCATCCGTAAAGGCCATCAGCGAGACTTCCGGGCCGCTCATCCGTTCTTCGATAACGACTTCGCTCCCGGCCTCACCGAAAACCTGGTTTTGCATGATCTCCGTCAAAGCGGATTGGGCCTCTCCCGGCGTTTCGGGCAGGATCACGCCTTTCCCCGCTGCCAGCCCGGAGGCTTTGATGACAACCGGGTAATCTATGGTGTCGAGATGTTTTAGCGCATCGGATAATTCAGTGAACGTGGCAAAGCGCGCGGTCGGGATGCCGTGCCGGGACATGAAATCCTTGGCGAACGCTTTCGACGATTCGATCCGGGCCGCGGCCTGCTTCGGCCCAAAGCAACGGATACCGGCACCGGACAGCGCATCCGCTATGCCATTCGCCAGCGGCGTTTCAGGCCCGACGATGACCAGCCCGATCTGTCTTTCCCGGCAAAAACGGACGACGGAGGCGTGGTCGTCAACGGAAACCCCGCCGACATTTTCTGCCACCTGCCCGATGCCCGGATTCCCCGGCAGGGCATACAGCTTATCCGTTTTCGACGATTGCGCCACTTTCCAGGCAAGCGCATGTTCCCGTCCACCCGAACCAATGATAAGTATGTTCATACAATGTCCCTTCTCACTTTTTACTTTGTACTTTTTTCAAAACCGGTTTTAGCCGACAGCACGTCCACGCCAATCGGATACTGTCCGATAAAACATGCCTGGCAATAACCATCGGATCGTCCCACTGCCCGCATCATCCCTTCCAATGACAGGAAGGTCAACGAATCGGCCCCGATATGCGCCCGGATTTCGTCCACTGTGCGCTTGTGGGCGATCAGGTTTTCGTAAGTGCCCATATCCACCCCCATAAAACACGGATGCTTGATCGGCGGGCAGGTGATTGCCACGTGTACTTCCTTTGCCCCGGCATTGCGCAGGAGCCGAATCATCGGCCCCATCGTATTGCCGCGCACGATGCTGTCATCAATCATCACCACCCGCTTGCCAAGCACATTCTCGTTGATCACGTTGAACTTGAGCGCCACGCCCCGCTTGCGGAGCGAATCGGTCGGCTCGATGAACGTCCGCCCGACGTAGCGGTTCTTCACGAAGCCGTCGTTGTACGGAATCCCGCTCACCCGCGCAAACCCGATCGCCGCCGGGACAGACGAATCCGGCACCGGGATGATCACGTCCGCTTCAATCCGTGAATCCGTGAAAGAGTCGGCTAAAGACTCCCCCAACCTTTGTCTCACTTGATGCACCGCCAGCCCGTCCCAAACGTGATCGGGCCGCGCAAAATAGACGAACTCGAACACACATTTCGCCTCTGGCCGGGCAGGCTTGAGCGCCTGGGTCACCACCAGGGCGTGCTTCGACAGGGTCACGACCTCGCCGGGATTCACGTCCCGGACCGCCTCGCAGCCCAAAGTCCGCAGCGCCCCGGTTTCGGATGCCGCCGCGTAACCGCCGTTCGGGAGCAGCCCCACGCTCAGGGGCCGGAATCCCCACGGGTCCCGCACCGCATAGACACACTCTCGCGTCATGATGACCAGCGAATAAGCCCCGCGCCAGTCCTTCATGCAAGCCCTGATCCGTTCAGTCCAGTTTTTGCCGGGCGAGCGGGCCAGCATCATGGTCATCACCTCGGTATCCGACGAAGACGACAGCCCCACGCCTTCCGTCAGCAGCCGCTGGCGCAACTCTGCCGAGTTGACCAGGTTTCCGTTGTGCGCCAGCGCCAGCGGGCCGTTCATCGTCTCGATCATGAACGGCTGGGCGTTGCGGATGGCCGGCGAGCCGGTCGTCGAGTAGCGGGTGTGGCCGATGGCGTAGTGGCCCTTGAGTTCGTCGAGCGTGTGCGGGCGGAAGACCTGCGTCACCAGCCCCACGTTTTTATAGAGCGACATGCTCTGCCCGTCGGCCACGGCGATGCCCGCCGCCTCCTGGCCGCGGTGCTGCAAGGCGAACAGGCCAAAGAAGGCCATGCGGGCCACGTCTTCACGCGGGGCAAACACGCCGATGATGCCGCATTCTTCGCGGGGATGGTCGTCGAAGGGGAGGCTCATTGGATGGATCGGTCGTCCTCGAGGATCTTTTTGGCCGAGCGCTTCTGGGACCCGGCCACGGCTTCCCTTATTTCGGCATCGTACTGGCCGAAAATTTTCGCCGCCAACAGCGCCGCGTTGGCCGGTTCCAGCACCAGGGCCGGGGCCACCCCCGACGGCATCCGCAGCGACGAGTAGACATCCGCCCCGCCAAACACCTCCGACGGCGGTGGGCAGGCGATGACCGGCGCGCTGACCGCCCCGTCGGTGAATCCGCTCAGGGCGTTGCTGCGCCCTGCCACGGTGATGTAGACTTTCGGGCGTGGGTCGGCCTCGTACTGGCGCAAAATCTCCAGCACATGCGCGGCGGTCTTGTGCGCCGAGCCAATCCGCATCACGGTTTCGAGACCGAATTGCTTGCAGGCCTCGGCGATCTTGCGGCAATGTTCGAGATCGGCTTTGGAACCCATGAGGATGATAACGAGGGGTTTTTGTGTCATTGTGTTTCCTTTGGTTGATGATGGTTAGTGAGCATGTACACAGGTAAACATGGAAACAGGTAAACAGCAACTGATTTTCGTGTGTACCTGTCTACCTGTCTACCTGTCTACTTGACTCCCGCCTTCCGCAAATTCTCCACCAACCTCGCTTCTACCGGATACGCCCCCGGCGCGAATGCCTGCCCGGCCAACATCTCATAAATAGTGATGTAGCGCTCACTGGCTGCCGCCCACAACGCATCCGGCATGGACGGGATTTCGCCGTCGCCGCGGTAGCCCTGCTCCGCATACGCCAGGCGGATGAACTCCTTGTCGAAATTCTCCGGCTCCTGCCCGGCCGCGAAAAGTGCCGCGTAACTGTTCGCCTTCCAGAAGCGGGACGAATCCGGGGTGTGGACCTCGTCAATCAGCATCACCCGTCCATCCGGGGCGCGGCCAAATTCGTACTTCGTGTCCACCAGGATCAGCCCGGCATCTTGCGCGATCCGTTGCCCGCGCTTGAAGACCGCCAGCGCCGCCGCCTGCACCTGCTCCCAGGTCGCCGCGTCGAGGTAGCCCTTCCCCACCACTTCGGCGCAGGTCAGGCGCTCGTCGTGGCCGGTCGCGCCGCCTTTCGTCGTCGGGGTGATGATCGGTTCGGGCAGGGCGGCGTTCTTATGCAAACCATCCGGGAAACGGTAGCCGTAAATTTCGCGCTCGCCGAGCGAATAGCGATACCACAGCGCGGTCGTCGTCACGCCGGTGATGTAACCGCGCACGATCACCTCCACCGGGAACGGCTCGGCCTCGGTCACGACCGCCGCGTTGGGGTCAGGTAGAGAGATTAGATGATTTGAGACCAGATCATTAGTTTGATCGAACCACCAGGCTGACAGTTGGTTCAGCACCTGGCCCTTGTACGGCACCCGGGCCAGGATGCGGTCGAACGCCGACAGCCTGTCCGTCGTTATGATCAGCCACCTCCCATCTGATACCGGATACCAGTCGCGCACCTTGCCGGTCTGCTTGCCGGGCAGGGGCAGGTCCGTTTCGCCGAAGGCGTGGGGGAGCAATTGGATGATATCGGATTGTAAAAGCATTTTTTCTCCAGTTAGAAGGTTGGAAGCCATGCTCGCGAGTGCGTCGCACCTCACTTTGAGCAGAATCTCGATAAGCGCGAGTCTCTTTCGTTTGATATTTACCGGTTTAGAGAGGTGCGACGCATCTCCCGAATAACTTTAAACCTGCGCAGCATACTTTACGCCATTCTCGAACAACGCCAGCCCGCTCCCCCCTCGCTCCCCGCGCGTGTGGAGCGGGTGCTGCCAGGGGTGGATGTGGTTCTCCGGGTGCGGCATCAGCCCCAGCACGTTGCCCGCCGGGTTGCAGATCCCGGCAATATCCAGCATGGAGCCGTTCGGGTTGGCGGGATACGCGCCGTCGGCGGGCGAGCCGTCGGGGTAGGTGTAGGTCAGGGCGATCTGGTCGTTCGAGACGAGATTGGTAATTAGTAATTGGTGATTGGCTTGGAAATTGCCTTCGCCGTGGGCAATAGGACATGATATGGATTCATCCAAACCTTGTGTCCAGACGCATTTTTGAGAGATGGGTTGAAGCGTTACCCAACGGCATTCGAAATGACCTTGCTGATTAAAAGTTAAGGTTGCCGGGGAATTACCATTTACCAATTCCCAATTACCCCCCGGCAAAATCCCGGCCTTCACCAGCGCCTGGAACCCGTTGCAGATGCCGATTACCGGCTTGCCGGAGGCGACGAAAGCGGCGATCTCGTCCGCAAAATAGGAAGCCAGGTCGAGGGCCAGCAGTTTCCCGGCGCCGAGGGCGTCGGCGTAGGAGAAGCCGCCGGGGACGATGAGCATCTGGAAGTCGGATAAACGCTTGCGACCGGCGCGCAGCTCGTTGAGCGGGGCAAAGACCGGGTCCGCGCCGGCCAGGGTCAGGGCTTCGGCCACGTCGAGGTCGCGGTTGGTGCCGTAGGCTTGGAGGATGATGGCGGTTGGTTTCATAGGATTCTCGATATTTCGATAGTGGATATTCGATGTTCGAGTATCGAATTATCGAATATTTCCAGTAAAGGCCATAATAATTTCAGCAATAGGAATTTCTGCGCCGGCAATCTTTAGCACTGGCTCCGTCGTGACGAGGCCGATTTTCGTCAGCGGGAGGCCGGTAAATCGTTTTTCGAATTCAACTGCGGCGTCCGGGGCGACTTCAGCCAGGAGGCAGCCGTTCGTCTCGGCAAATAGCGCCGTAGTGGCGGCTTCAGCCGTTTCACCGGCGATCCCAGCGACTGAAGTCGCTACTACGCCCAGGCCAATCTCCATCCCCAGCCGCCCGCCGATGCACATTTCCGCCGCGGCAACTGCCAGCCCGCCTTCGCTCAGGTCGTGGCAGGATTCGACAAGACCAGACCGAATGGCGTTATGCAAAGCGCGATACGTGGCAGGGGCGGTTGGAGGAACATCCGGGACAGATTGGTAATTGGCAAGTGGCAATTGGCTGCCCACGAGGTAGACGAGATTCCCCGCCGCCTTCAAATCCATCGTGACGGCCTGGTTGACATCTTCGATGATCCCGATGGCGGAGATGAGCAGGGTGGGCGGGATGGCGTGGCGCTGTCCGTCGGCGCCGAGGTACTCGTTGTTGAGCGAGTCTTTGCCGCTGATGAACGGCGTGCGGAAGTGGACGGCGGCATCGTGACAGCCGCGGGCTGCCTCGACCAGCGTGCCCATCGTTTCGGGACGTTTCGGGTCGCCCCAGCAGAAATTGTCGAGGAGGGCGATCCGCTCCGGGTCCGCGCCGACGGCGACCGCGTTGCGGATGGCCTCGTCCACCACCGCCCAGGCCATTTTGTAGGCGTCGCGCTTGCCGTATCCGGGATTGATCCCGTTCGAGAGCACGATCCCCCTCACGCCCTTCGTGCCGACCGGCTTGAGCGCCGCCGCATCGGACGGCGCGTCCGCGGCGATTCCCACCAGCGGCTTGACGGCCGTCCCGCCCTGGACTTCGTGGTCGTAGAGGCGGATGGTGGCGGCTTTGGAGGCGGTGTTGGGGGAGGAGAGGATGGTAATTAGCGTGTTGCGCACGGCGATATTCGATGATTCGATATTCGAATTTCGAGTATCGTTTCTCGAATTAGCGATTATCGCTTTGAGTTGCCTTTGCGGAATCCCCTCGTGCAAGAATTCGTTCTGCAGGTCGAGCACCACCTCCCCGCCGTAGCGGACGACCAGCCGCCCGAAGCCGGTGAACCTGCCGATGTCGGTCAGTTCGGTGTCGAAGGTGTCGCATAGTTCCTGCAAGGCGGGGATATTTCCGGGCGGGACGGCCAGCACCATCCGCTCTTGCGCTTCGGACAGCCAGATCTCCCACGGGGCCAGGCCGGGGTATTTCAGCCGGACGCGCTGGAGTTCGATGTCCGCGCCGATTTTGGAGGCCATCTCTCCCGCCGCCGACGACAGCCCGCCCGCGCCGCAGTCGGTGATGTCGTGGTACAGGCCCAGGTCGCGGGCGCGGGTGATGACGTCTATCAGCCCTTTTTCGGTGATCGGGTCGCCAATTTGCACCGACGCGCCGGAGACTTCGCCGGTCTGGGCGTCCATCATCATCGAGGAGAAGGTCGCCCCGCGCAGGCCGTCCCGTCCGGTGCGGCCGCCGAGCACGATGACCCTGTCGCCGGGCTGGGGATTCTTGTGATGTTTACCTTTCGGGGCAATGCCGACGCATCCGCAGAAGACCAGCGGATTGGCGGTGAAGCCCTCGTCGTACAGGATCGCCCCGTTGACGGTCGGGACGCCGATCTTGTTGCCGTAATCCTGGATGCCCGCTACCACCCCGGATTGGATGCGGCGCGGGTGGAGCACGCCCTCGGGCAGCGAATTCGGATCCAAATCCTGCGGGCCAAAACAAAGCACATCCGTTGCCGCGATGGGCTTGGCGCTGACCCCCAGCACGTCCCGGATCACGCCGCCGACGCCGGTGTTGGCCCCGCCAAACGGTTCGATGGCTGAGGGATGGTTGTGGGTCTCGACCTTGAACGAAATTTCGAATTCGTCATCGAAATCAATGATCCCGGCATTGTCCACGAAAGCGGAACGTACCCAGGGCACGGCGATGGTATCGGTGGCGGATTTGAGGTAAGTCTTGATGATGGAGTTGACTTCGGGCGGATAATTGGTGGTTTGTGATTGGTAATTACCAATTGCCGAATTACTAATTGCCACTCTCGCCTTGAACGTCTTATGTGTACAATGTTCGCTCCACGTTTGGGCGAGGGTTTCGAATTCGATGTCGGTGGGGTCGCGGCCCTCGGCGCGGAAATAAGCCTGGATGGCCTGCATCTCGGCCAGGTCGAGGGCGGCGCGGCGGTCTGTGGATAAATCCAGTAATTGGTTATCGGTAATTTGGCGAACGGGAAGGATCTCGACCGATCCGACCGATGCGGCTTCTTCAGGGAAGGATGGGGTGATCTCGCCAATGGCCCAGTGCTGGATGACGTTGTTTGCCAGCAGTTGCCTGGCTAGTTTCTCTGCCAAAGCGGATGGGGAAGCGGATAAGCGGGTGTCGGCAGCGGGTGGGTCGAATTCGAGCAGGAAGCGAAGTCCGGTCGCAGCGCGATGGACGCCCTCGAACCCCAACTCGCGGGCGGCGCGGACGATCTCGTGGGCCACCGGGTCGGTGACGCCGGGGCGCAGGGCGACTTCTACGATATTCGAGTTTTCGATAGCCGCTGGGCGAGTTTCGAATATCGAATACTCGGCAGTTTGCGTCACCGGGTTGGTTAAAAGTTCGAGGGCCAACTGCTGCAAGTCATCCTGAGACAGTTGGCCCTCGATAAAGTATAAATCCTGGCATTCGATTCGCCGGAGGTCGTTGAACCCCAGGGCGAGCGCGTCCTTGAGATATCCGCCGGAACGCGGATCGGATTGCCTGAACTGGACCACAAAACGGAAGATCGGCATGGTTCATCCTTGACGGGGAATACTGGCCGATTTTACTTCCGGGAGCTTGTCTAGTCAAGCAAATGGCGGATTTGTGAAGAAAAACGCACCCGGCCTTGGCGAGCAGGCGGCAAGCTTATTGATACTCACTCACGATCAGAACAGCGTTACTGCCCCCAAAAGCGAAGGAGTTACTCATGACATTATGCAACTCCAGGCTCCGACAGCCTTCTGTAACGTAATCCAGATCGCAGGCCGGATCTGGAACTTTGTAGTTGATCGTCGGCGGCACTACCTGGTCGCGAAGCGAGAGGATGCAGCCGATCAGTTCCAATGCGGCGCTGCCGGCGATCGAATGGCCCAGTGCTGCCTTGTTGCCCACGACCGGTATCTGGTAGGCGCGCGGCCCGAAGACTTCTTTGATGGCGCGGGTCTCGTTTTCATCGTTCCACACGGTGCCGGTTGCATGGGCGTTGATGTAGTCAATATCTTCCTGATTCAAGTCGGCGTCTCCCAGGGCGCGGCGCATGGCTCTGGCGGGTCCATCCAGCGTGGGCTGGGTCAGGTGGCTGCTGTCAGCAGAAGCGCCATAGCCTTTGATTTCTGCCAGAATCGGTACTCCGCGCTGGAGCGCATGGCTTTCGGCTTCCAGGATCAGGATGCCTGCGCCCTCGCCCAGAACCATGCCATCCCGGTCGGCGCTGAACGGGCGGCAGGCCTCGGCTGGACAATCCTCCCGACTGGAGATGGCGCGCAGCGCTGCCCAGGCTGCGACCACTCCCTGAGAGAAGGGACTGTCGGCTGCCCCGGTCACTGCCGTCTGCAAAATCCCGCTGCGGATCAGGTTGAAAGCATAGCCGATGGAGTGCGCGGCCGTAGCGCAGGCGGCGTCCACGCTCATGAGCGGCCCCTGGAACCCGTACTTGATGGAAACGTTGGAGGCGGGTCCGCTGTTCATCGAGATTGGGATGGTGAACGGGTTTGTGCGGCCATATTTATAGTACCCTTCGAAGAACTGGTCTGAAGCGCTGAACCCGCCGATGGAACTGCCGATCAATACCCCCACTTCCGGGAAGTCTACCTTTCCATCATCCAATTTTGCATCCGAGATGGCCTGCCCGGCTGCGACGAGCGCCATCTGCGATGATCGGCTCATTCGCCGGATTTCTTTCCGGTCGAAATGTTTGCTCCCGTCGAAATCCCAGGCTGCCGCCCCGATTCGAGTGGGCAAGCCGGAGAAAATGCTGCCATCCAACGATCTTACCCCGGAATGTCCCGCAAGCAGGCCATTCCAAAATTCATCCAGATTACAACCTAATGGGCTGACGACACCCATCCCGGTAACCACTACCCGTTCAGTTTTCCGGGCCATAGAATAGCCTCCATTGGACGCGAACAAAGTAATTTTCGAAAAGAAGCAGGGCTGAAACAGTCATCGCCCCGGTATTGAGACTTGGCAGCCCAGAGAATTCTAACATACATCACCCGAATACTCCCGGGACAGCGAATCTCTTCACACATTCTTTGTTACTTCCTGTCAATTTCCTGGGTTATAATCATCCAAAAACCACCCTATTTATCCGCATGTTAATTCCCCCGCCATTCGAGGAGATTCGATGTTAATCAAAGGCAGTGTCATGATCCACGCGCCGCAGAAAAAAGTGTGGGATTTCCTGACAGACCCGGACCAGATCGGCCAATGTGTGCCGGGGATGGAGAAGATCGAAACCATCGAGCCGATGAAGAAATTCCGCGGGATCGTGCTGGTTGGGCTTGGATCGGTCAAGGCGCGTTTCAGCGGGGACGTGGAAATCGTCGAATTGGACGAACCCGTCCGCGCCAAGTTGAAGGCGCACGGAACCGCAACCGGGAGCGCGGCGGATGTGGTCAGTGAAATGCGCTTGAGCCGCGAGGACGACCACGCCACCCGGGTGGATTGGACGGCGGATATCAATGTTTCAGGGCAACTGGCGAGCCTGGCCTCCCGCCTGATGGCTCCCGTCACCCAAAAACTTGCCAACATATTTTATGACGAGGTGCGTAAGCGGGTCGAAACCGGTGACCGGCCGTCCGGGAAATGAAAAATGCGAGATATCCTGCCTGAACTGATCCGCTGGCGGAACGAAGGCAAAGCGATTGCGCTGGCGACCGTGGTCCAAACCTGGGGGTCTTCACCGCGCCGCGCCGGCTCGAAGATGGCGATCACGCTCGACGGAGAGATCGCCGGTTCGGTCAGCGGAGGCTGTGTGGAAAATGCCGTCGTCGAAGCAGGGGTGAGATCGCTGAAAACGACGCGGCCACAGCTTTTGCGCTTTGGTGTAGCCGATGAAACCGCCTGGGAGGTGGGGCTGGCCTGCGGGGGAAGCATTGACGTTTTTGTAAAACCTTTGGACTATAAATACTTCGAAGCATTGCGTTCCGCCCTGGAGAGCGAAAAGCCCGCGGTGAGCGTCACGGTTTTGCGCGGTCCGGACGGATTTTTGGGCAGCGAGTTTTTATTGGGCGAAAACGAACGGGGCGCAAACCCGATCTGGAAGGGTCTGGATGAACAAATCACCGGGCTGGCCGCAGAAGCCTTATTACAGGGGGCGTCACGGCGCGTCCGGTTAAGTGGTGAAGTGGAAATTTTTCTTGAGGTCATCCAACCGCCCCCAACCTTGATCGTCGTTGGCGGAGTGCATATTGCTGTGGCGCTCACGTCCATGGCGAAAATGCTCGGCTACCGGACGATCCTCATTGATCCGCGCCGGGCCTGGGCGAGCCGGGACCGGTTCCCCGACGTAGACCGACTCATCCAGGCGTGGCCCGCCGAAGCGTTTGGACAAATCGAAGTGACCAGATCAACTGCCATCGCGGTGTTGACCCATGACCCGAAGCTGGATGATCCGGCGCTAAAGATCGTCCTGGCAAGCCCGGCTTTTTACATCGGCGCGCTGGGCAGCCCGGCCACCCATGCCCGGCGACGCAAGAGACTGCTGGCAGACGCTGTCAGCGAAGCGCAACTGTCCCGGCTGCACGCGCCGATCGGCCTGGAGATCGGGGCGCAGTCGCCGGAGGAGATTGCGCTGGCGGTCATGGCCGAGGTGGTTGAGACGCGCCGGAAACGGGAACAGGCCGCGGCTGAAGCTGATCCGGTTCCACATCCCATAAAGGACGGAGAATAATCCATGAAACCTGCGCCTTTCGATTACCGCGTCCCGGATTCCATCGAACAGGCTTTGGCGTTGATGCGCGAGCACGGGGATGAGGCCAAGATTTTGGCGGGCGGGCAGAGCCTGGTGCCGGCGATGAATTTTCGGATCGTGCAGCCGTCTTTGCTGGTGGACATCAATCGCATCCCGGGCCTGGACCACGTCCGGGAGGAAGGAGGGGCGCTGCGCCTGGGGGCGATGACCCGCGAGAGACAGTTGGAACTCGATCCGCAGGTTGCGGAGCGGGCGCCGCTGCTGGCGGAAGCCGCGCCTTTTATCGCCCACCCGCAGATCCGCAACCGGGGCACGCTCGGCGGGAGCCTGGTCAATGCCGACCCGGCCGCGGAACTGCCGGTGCTGATGCTGGCGCTTGAGGCCCGGCTCAAGGCCCGCAATGCGGCGGGCGAACGCTGGGTTGCATCTGAAGCGTTTTTCGCGGGCATGTTTACCACCGCGCTGGCCCCGGATGAAATCCTGGTCGAGATCGAAATCCCATTCATGCCTCCGCGAACAGGATGGTCGTTCGTGGAGGTTGCGCCGCGCGCCGGGGACTACGCCCTGATGGGTGTGGCCGCGCTCGTAACCCTGGACGGATCCGGCGCTTGCAGGCGGGCGAAACTGGTTTACCTGAATGCCGGAGACGGGCCGGTGGATGCGAAAGAAGCCGCCCGGCTTTTGGATGGCGAAAAATTAACCAACGGGTTGATCGTTGCGGCGGCGGAGCTGGCTGGCGAAAAGGAGATCACGCCTTATGGGAATGTGCATACCTCCCCTGAATTCCAGCGTCACCTGGCGAAGGCGCTGACGAAGAAAGCGTTGAACCAGGCCAAACAACGAGCGGAGGTAAACTTGCCATGACATTATTCCCCGTTTCGATCACGGTCAACGAAAACATCTATCAGCGCGAGGTCGAGCCGCGCCTGCTGCTCAGCGATTTCCTGCGCCACGAATTGGGATTGACAGGTACGCACGTCGGCTGCGAGCATGGCGTTTGTGGAGCCTGCACGATCCTGTTCGACGGCGAGGCGGCCAGATCGTGTTTGATGTTTGCCGTTCAAGCGGATGGGCACAGCATCACCACGGTCGAAGGATTAGCCGACCCCCATTCATCCTCTCAATTGCGCGCAAATGAGGAGACAGAAGGAAGGCTGCACCCGCTACAACAAGCATTCTGGGAGGCGCATGGCCTTCAATGCGGCTTCTGCACGCCAGGCATTTTGATGACCCTCGTCCCCTTTTTGCGGCAAAATCCAAATCCCACGGAAGATGAAATTCGACACGCGCTGTCTGGTAATTTGTGCCGTTGTACGGGTTACCAGCATATTGTGGATGCAGTGAAGATTGCAAGTGAAAAGATGCGAGAATTTGAGATTCGAAATCCATGATTCAATATCGAATTATCGAAGCTTTGCGTTCAAACCAACTGACCCTGCCTGAATTCCTGGCGCAGGTGGAGGCGCGGTTTCAGGCGCGTGAGCCTGGAATTCTCGCATTCCTGCCCGAAAGCGGACGCTTCGCTCGTCTACGAAAGGAGGCGGACGAGATTTCCTGGCGTTATCCTGATCTGGTCAAACGCCCGCCGCTTTTCGGAATGCCTGCCGGCGTAAAAGACATTTTCCATGTGGACGGTTTCGTCACGCAGGCAGGCAGCCGTCTGCCGGTCGAAGAACTGCGCGGCCTGGAAGCCGAAAGTGTTACCCGGCTCAAAGACGCCGGCGCGCTCATCCTGGGCAAAACCGTCACCACTGAGTTTGCCTACTTCACGCCAGGTCCAACCCGCAACCCGCACAATCCGGGTTACACCCCAGGCGGATCGAGCAGCGGCTCGGCCGCGGCGGTCGCGGCGGGCCTGTGCAGCGTTGCGCTCGGCACGCAAACCATCGGCTCGATCATCCGCCCCGCCGCGTTTTGCGGCATCGTCGGCTTCAAGCCCACCTATGAGCGCATATCTCGCGATGGTGTTATCCCGCTATCGCCAACCCTTGACCACGTTGGATTTTTCACGCCCGATGTTGACACAGCAAAGCAGGTTGCGAGTGTATTGGTTGAAGGCTGGAGACCAGAGACTACGAATCGGAAACCGACCCTTGGGATTCCCGAAGGACCGTACCTCGCCTGCGCCTCGGACTACGCCCTGGCCTGTTTCAATGAAATCTGCCAATCCCTGTCTGGCGCGGGTTACGAACTCCGCCGCGTCCGGGTCATGGAAGATTTCCAGGAAATCCGCAACCGCCACGACGCCATCATGTCTTGCGAAGCCGCGCAAGTTCACGAGGAATGGTTCGCCAAACACAAAACTCTCTACTCATCCAAATTTGCAGACCTTATCACGCGCGGACAGTCGGTCTCCAATCTCCAGTCTCATTTGCATGCCCGCGATAGATTTCGTGAATCAATTGCCCAAACCATGAATGACAACAGCGTTGACCTGTGGGTCTGCCCGCCGGCCGTCGGCCCCGCGCCCAAGGGACTTGAGAGCACCGGCGACCCGGTCATGTGCCTCCCCTGGACTCAAATCGGTTTCCCCGCCGTCAATATCCCCACGACGAAAAATGAAGAAGGCCTGCCTATGGGCGCGCAACTTGTTGGAAAATGGGACTCGGACGAATCCCTGCTTGCCTGGGCGGAAGACATCGGGAAAGTGGCGAGCAAGATATGACCGTCATCAAATGGGAGGTCCGCTCGGGCGCGTATTATGACTCGGTCGTGTTGATGCAACTTCAACGCGGCTTGCTCGGCTTGCCTGGCGTCGTGGATGCGGGTGTGGTGATGGCGACTCCCGCCAATCGTGAATTGCTCGCGGCGAACAATCTCTTGCCTGATTCGATTTCAGCCAATCCAGATGACTTACTGATCGTCGTCAAAGCGACGGACGGAACTTTTGCCGACGCCGCGATAACCGGGGTAGATGAATTGCTCACCCGCCGCAAAGCCACCAGCTCTCCCAATTCTCTCGATTTCCGCCCGCACAGTTTGAGCGCCGCGGTCAAGCAGTTGCCCGAAGCAAATTGGGTATTGATTTCAGTCCCAGGTCGTTACGCGGCAGGCGTAGCGCGCGAAGCGCTGGAACTCGGCAAACATGTTTTCCTGTACAGCGACAACGTCTCCCTCGAAGATGAAATCGCCTTGAAGAAGACCGCGCGTGAGAGGGGATTGCTCGTGATGGGACCAGATTGCGGTACTGCCATCGTCAACGGCGTTGGGCTGGGATTCGCCAACCGGGTCCGGCGCGGGGAGATCGGCCTGGTCGCCGCTTCGGGAACCGGACTCCAGGCTGTGACAGTCCACATCCACAGCCTTGGCGCAGGCATCTCTCACGCCATTGGCGCGGGCGGGCGAGACCTCAAATCTGACGTCGGCGCGATCACGGCTCACCAGGCGCTCGATCTGCTGGCGCGTGACCCTGAAACCAAAGTCATTGTGTTGATCTCGAAACCGCCATCGCCAGATGTCGCGGCGAAGTTGCTTTCAGCCGCCAAGTCAACGGGCAAGCCAGTCGTTGTTGATTTCATTGGTTATCCGCCTCCGGCGCGGAAGCTGGGCAATTTGCATTTTGCAACGAGTCTGAGTGAAGCGGCGGAATTGGCTGTAAATGGTAATTGGGAATTAGTAATTGACGAGAAATTGCCAATTACTAATTCCTACTTACGAGGCTTGTTCTCTGGCGGAACACTTGCCTACGAGACTCTTTTGAGTTCGCAAGCATTCCTTTCCCCAATTTACTCCAATTCTCCAATCACCAATTCTCAAACTCTCTCTGACCCCCTGCACAGCAAGTGTCACACCGTCATTGACCTGGGCGACGAGTTCTTCATGGTCGGCCGCCTGCACCCGATGATTGATAATGATTTGCGGATCCGCCGTTTGAGGCAGGAAGCCGCGGACCCCGAAGTTTCGATGATTCTGCTGGATGTGGTCTTGGGGGAAGGTTCCCATACGAATCCTGCGGGAGAATTGGCGCCAGTAATCAAAGAGATTCGAGAGAAGAGAATTGGAGGACCTGCCCTGAGCCGCGTCGAAGGGTTGGAATTTGTGGCAATTGTGATCGGCACGGATGACGACCCGCAAAATCTCCAGTCTCAAATCTCGCAGTTGCAGGATTCAGGCGTTACAGTTTTTAGAACCGTGACCGAAGCCGTGGAATATATCAGCCTGCGATTTGGCGCAAGCAGAGAGAGCGAATTTACGCCAGTTGATCTTGGGCAACTCAAGCGCCCTCTTGCTGCCATCAACGTGGGATTGGAATCGTTTTACGACAGCCTCCTCTCGCAAGGCGCGCAAGCCGTCCACGTGGAGTGGAAACCGCCCGCAGGTGGGGACGAGAGGTTAGCCGCGCTGCTGGCAAAGATGAAGGGCAAGAAAGAGAATTAGAGAACTGGAGAATCCTCCAATTCTCTTCCAGTCATGGAGACAAATATGGATATCGAACAAGCCAATACCACCGCCGTCAACCGCCTTATGGCATCCCGTCCCATCTTGAAAGGCGTAGCTACCGCGCGGGATGTCATCCCTGGGATGAAGGATAATTTGCTGCTCCACGCGGGGCCGCCGATTGAGTGGGGGAGGATGTCGGGTCCGCTGCGGGGGGCGATTATCGGCGCGATGCTGTTCGAGGGGCTGGCAGCCAGCGAAACGGAAGCAGTTTCCAGGGTGGAAAGAGGCGAGGTCGAATTCGATTCGTGTCATCATCATGGCGCGGTCGGCCCGATGGCGGGAGTCATCTCCGCTTCGATGAAAGTCTACGTGGTGGAAAACGTCGAGCACGGGAATCAGTCCTTTTCCAATTTGAACGAGGGCTACGGAAAAGTCCTGCGCTACGGTGCATACAGCGAGGATGTGTTGAAGAAACTGCGCTGGATGAACGATGTCCTCGGGTCGGCGCTGGCGGACGCGCTGGCAGCGTCGAACGGCATTGACCTGCGGGCGCTGATCGCCGAGGCGCTGCACATGGGCGATGAGGGACATAACCGCAACAAGGCAGGTTCGCTGATCTATCTTAAGCTGCTTTCGCCGTTGATTGCGAGGGCCGTGAAGGATGAGGCGGTGGAAGCGGAGGTGTTGCAATTCATCGGCGATAACGCCTTGAGTGTTCTCAACCCTGTGATGGCGGCTTGTAAAGCCATGACCGACGCCGCTCACGGCGTAGACGGTTCGACGATTGTGACCACGATGGCGCGCAACGGCACGGACTTCGGAATCCGCGTGAGCGGACTTGGCGACAAACAATGGTTCACGGCTCCTGCCGAAATTCCAGTTGGCCTGTTCTTTTCAGGCTTTTCCCAGGCCGACGCCAATCCCGACATCGGCGACAGCGCCATCACCGAGACGGCCGGCATCGGCGGATTCGCGATGGCAACCGCCCCGGCGATAGTCACGTTTGTTGGAGGGACGCCGAAAGACGCGCTGAATGCAACTTTAGAAATGTATGAGATTACATTTGCTGAAAGCAAATACTTCACCATGCCCGCACTGGATTTCCGCGGTACACCAACAGGGATTGATCTTCGCAAAGTCGTCGAGCTGGGAATCACGCCGCGCATCAACACCGGGATCGCCCACAAGAATGCGGGGGTGGGGCAGGTGGGGGCTGGGCTGGTGAGGCCGCCGATTTCCATTTTTGAAGAGGCGCTGGTGGCTTTTGCGGAGAAGTACAATCTGTAATTGGTAAATAGTAATTGGTAATTGGAGGAGGTTGTTGTGTCTGCTACCTTTGAAGACTTACGGATATTGAAATCTGCCGAGGAAATTGCTGATTCAGTTTGGAAAGTCGTTGTTCAGTGGGATGAGTTTGCGAAAGATGGAGTCAGATGAAGTGGAGAAATATGTAAAGCAACTAACAGAGTTGGCAAAACAGTTGAACACCTTTACGGGCAGTCTGAAAAGCGTCCGTGCAGAGCAAAAATCAAAACCTTTATCTGTCCGAGAATCTCAATCCGAATATTTGACTATCAACTTGGATGACGTTCCTGATCCTCTCTTTTCTGAAGATGAACTTGGCTTCCTCAACAGCTAATTACCAATTACTAATTACTCACTTACCAACACCAAAGGAGTTTCCCATGACCAAAATTTACGACCTTTCCCAAGACCTCAACCAGGATTGTTCCTTCTGGCCCTTTTATCCCCCTTTTGAGGTGAAATACATCAAGCGCAAATCGGAGCATGGCGTCAACGCGCAATATATCCAGACCTCGAACCACATGGGTACACACCTGGATGCGCCGCGGCACTTTGTGACCAAAGGCAAGACGATTGACCAGATCCCCATCGAGTGGTGTTACGGACCTGGCGTCATCGTGGATTTGAGTGACATGCTCGACGATCTTCGCCTCTTCACGCCCGATGACATCGAGAAGCGCGCGAAGGTGGAGAACGGCGATATTTTGTTCATTCACACGGGCTGGCACAAGTATTCATTCTTCGGTGAAGAAGCGGACGAGGAGAGATACATCCAGCGACATCCGGGTCCGCATTACAGTATTTGCGAGTGGCTGCTGGATAAAAAGATCCATATCTGGGGCGTGGACATGATTTCCACCGACCACCCGATGAACCTGCCCATCGGTCGCTTCCTCGGCAAGGGCGGACTGGAACACTGGCAGAAGGTCCGCGCGAAGACGGAATTGATTTACGGCGCGGACAAGATGGATGAGCTATTCCCTGATTCCGCATATCAACTCACGCACAATGCCTTGTTCCCGCACGATTGCATCCACGTGGAGAATCTCGGCGGCGACATCGGCTTGAAGGAACTGCACAACAAACGCATTACCCTGGGCGTCTTCCCGTGGAAGTTCAAAGGCGGCGAAGCAGCGTTTTGCAGGGCAGTGGCGTGGGCGTAATTCTCTAATCCTCCAATTCTCGGAATCAAGAGGATTGGAGAATTAGGAGAATTGGAGAATTGTATGACCACTCGATACTTCGGCGAACGGATCAAACGTAACGAAGACCCGCGTCTCCTCACCGGGCAGGGGTTGTACGTGGACGATGTGGATCTGCCGGACATGCTCCATGCGGCGTTTTTGCGGAGTCCGTATGCTCATGCGCGGATAAACGGCATTGATGCCTCCCAAGCCTTGAAGCGTGAAGGTGTGGTTGCCGTTTACACTGCCAGTGATTTGGGCGATTACTGGCAGCCTGGCCCCCTGTTGGTTTCGCCGCCGCCTGTTGAGGGAATCGTTTTCAATGAGAAAACGCAGGTTCCGCTCGCAAAAGACAAGGTCAAGTTTGCGGGCGAGCCAATTGTGATGGTGCTGGCGGAGAGTCGCTACATTGCCGAAGATGCGCTGGCGGATATTCAAGTGGGCTACGAACCGCTCGCCTCTGTCGTGGATTTGGAACTGGCTCTGGCATCCGATAGCATTGTCATCCACGAAGAAATTGGTTCGAACGTCGCCGCGCATGTGGTTCAGACGAAAGGGGATTATGAATCGGCAAAGAAGGACGCGGTGTATGTCATCAAGCGCCGCTTCAGTTACGAGCATGGATGCGCCGCCGCCATCGAGAACCGCGGCATCGTCGCCCAATGGGACAGACGGGCGGGAAGATTGACCGTCTGGGACACGACCCAGGCCCCCGTCTTTATCCGCAACGGGTTGGCGGGAATGCTTGGGCTGTCCGAACGGAACGTGCGCGTGATCGCGCCGTTCATCGGCGGCGGATTCGGTCCGAAGATCATGATGTTCTACCAGGAGGAAGTGCTGGTCCCGTGGGCGGCGATGAAGTTGAACCGCCCCGTCAAATGGATCGAAGACCGCGCCGAAAATTTCGTCGCCACCACGCACGAGCGCGGACAAATCCACGAGGCCGAAGCCGCGTTCGATAAGGATGGACGCATCCTCGGCGTGCATGATGTCTTTCTGCACGACACAGGCGCGTATGCCCCGTATGGTCTCACCGTGCCGCTCAACGCGCAATGCACATTACTCGGCCCCTACGAAATTACCAATTACTACTCCCAATTTACGGCTGTTTTCACCAACAAAACGATTGTCACTCCCTATCGCGGCGCGGGGCGTCAGCACGGAGTCTTTGTCATCGAACGGATGCTCGACCTGGCGGCAAAGGAACTCAACATTGACCGCGCTGAAATTCGCCGACGTAACTTCATCCAGCCCGATCAGTTCCCCTACAACAACGAGATCATCTATCAGGATTTTGCGCCGCTCGTCTATGATAGCGGTAATTACGAACCGCTGCTGGATGAAGCGCTTGAGAGAATCGGCTATCACAAATTCGTCAACGAGACCCAGCCAAAACTGCGCGCCGAAGGCAAACACGTCGGCATCGGGGTCGTGGCGTATGTCGAAGGGACGGGCATTGGCCCCTACGAAGGCGCAAAAGTCCAGGTGATGGGCAGCGGACGAGTCTCGGTCGTCACGGGAGTCGGCACCCAGGGACAGGGCCACTTCACGAGTTACGCGCAGATCGTCGCCGAGCAGCTCGGCGTGAGCGTGGATCAGATTGATGTGGTCACGGGCGATACCGACCAGTTCTATTGGGGCGCGGGCACGTTCGCCAGCCGCGGCGCGGTCGTGGCCGGCAACGCCATCAACGAAGCCGCCAAGGTTGTCCGCAGGAAGATCCTCAAACTTGCCTCTGAGCATTTCAACGCGCCCGAAGAGGAACTCGAACTCGCGGATGGGTTGGTGAAAGTACAGGACCTGCCGCGCCTGTCCATTTCATTGGGCGAATTGGCGAACATGGCGAACCCGATGCGCGGCGCGGTCAAGCCTGGGGCAGAGCCTGGTTTGGAGGCGACGGAGTATTTCGGTCCAGAAAGAGGCGCCACTGCCAGCGGAATCCACGCCATGATCCTCGAAGTCAACCCCGATACGATGCAGATCAAAATCCAGAAATATCTCGTCGTCCATGATTGCGGCAAGGTGATCAACCCTCTCATTCTCGACGGCCAAATCCACGGCGGCGTGGCGCAGGGCATCGGCAATGCGTTTTATGAGCGGCTCGCCTACGACGAGAACGGGCAACTGCTCAACGGCACGTTCATGGATTACCACCTGCCCACCAGCCTGGATGTGCCGCGCATCGAAACCGCGCACGGCGAGACGCTTTCGCCGCTCAACCCGCTGGGCGTGAAAGGCGCGGGCGAAGCGGGCGCGATCCCCGTCGGTCCGCTGTTTGCGCAGGCGCTGGAGGACGCGTTGTACGATGTGGATTTTGAGATTTTGGAAATCCCGCTGAATTCAAGCCGGTTGTGGGAGATAACAAGGGCAAACGGTGGTTGAGACGCAAGCAGTCGGAACTACCGCGTAATTTGTTCCGCGTGACCTGTACCGGGATTGTCGAGGTATCCGTGTCCAAAAGGTTTGGGTGAGTTTCAAATGAGTTGAAAAGATGAACGTCCCGAAGGATTGTCCTGAGCTTGCCGTTTTTGCAATAACCTTCGGGACGGTTTCAACCGGGACGAAACACCCCCAAATCTTTTTATGCCTTCGGCGGCATCAGGTACCAATCCAGGAAGCGCTCGACCCGTTCGTACACGTCCAGCACGTTCTTGCGCTGGAGGAAGCCGTGCGGCTCTCCGGCGTAGGTCTTGTACTCGAAGGTCTTGCCCGCCCGCCGCAGGGCCTCGACCCACATCTCGGACGCTTCCGGCGGGACCACGTCGTCTTCCAGGCCGTGCAGCACCAGCACCGGCTTGCGGATGGCATCCACTTCGAAGATCGGCGAACCTTTGAGATAGGCATCCCGGTTGCGGCCGGGGTGGCCGAGCATCATCTCGGCATACAGGCGCAGGTCACGGTTGCAGAGCGCCCACGAGTTTTCGAGATGGGCGTCGCCGTATTTGGCCACGCCGCAGGCGAAGAGATATTCCGGGTCACGCGACAGGCACAGGGCAGTCATGTAACCGCCGTAGCTGCCGCCCATGATGGCGATCCGTTTGGGATCAATCCAGTCCAGGCTGCGCAGGTAGCGGGCGGCGTAGAGCACGTCCTGGGCGTCGGCCCCGCCCCAGTCGTGGTAATTCGCCTGCTCGAAGGCCACGCCGTAGCCGGTGGAGCCGCGGTAATCGGGGGCGATGAAGGTATAGCCCTTGGCCACGAAATACTGGGCCAGGATATCCCACTCGAAAGCGTACTGGCCCGACGGCCCGCCGTGCGGGTGGACGATGGCCGCCCCGTTGGGCTTTTCGGGCTTGAGCAGCAGGGCCTGGATTTTTGTCCCATCGAAGGAAGGATAGATGACGGCTTCCGGGCGGACGAGTTTACCCCGCAGCGCAGGCGGGTTCGAGAACGTCAGCTGGGTCATTTCACCGCTCTCCACCCGGACCCGGTAAATGTCCGGCGGCTGGACGGGGTTCTCGTACTCGACGGTCAGTTCCGTCCCGTCCGGCAGCCAGTTGGGGCGCGAGAAGAATCCCTCCCCCCGGACAATATCCCGCAGCTCGCCGCTGGCGATGTCAATGACGGCCAGGTCGAACTTCCCGCCCCGGTTGACGGTGCAGGCCAGCCGCGTCCCGTCCGGCGACCAGGCCAGGTCGGAGATGTCGTTTTCGAGCGCGGTGAGCTGGCGCAGGCCGGAACCGTCGGCGTTGACCAGCCAGGCCTGGTCCCAGCCGCCGCGCTGCGAGAGGAAGGCGATCTGGCGGCTGTCGGGCGAAAAGCGGGCGAACCAGTCTTTTTGCCTGGGCGCGCCGCTCAAGGTGCGGATTTCGCCGCTGGTCACGTCCACCAGCCGCAGGTCCCAGCGGTTGGGGTCGCCGTTCGGGCGGAAGACGACAGCCACCGACTTGCCGTCCGGGGCAGGATGGGCGTCCCGCACGTCGCCGTCCAGCGTCACCAGCGGGCGCGGCCAGGAGCCGTCTTTGTCGGTCAGCAGCAATTGAACGGCCTCCCCGCCCCGGTCCACGTAGACCAGCAGGCCGTGACCATCCGGCATCCAGGCCGCGACCGATGCGCCCTTGGCGAAGTCGCTGACCTTCTTCGGCATGCCGCCCTCGGCGCGGACGACGTGGGCGTGTCCGCCCAGGGTGAAGGCCAGCCACTGGCCGTCCGGCGACCACTGCGGGACTTCGTCGTCCCAGTAGGCCACCAGGCCCCGGTTCATCGAGATGCGCTGCGGCCAGCCGCCGCCGGAGGGCATCACGTACACATCCGACAGGTCGTTGCGGTCCCAGATGAAGGCGATCTGCCGACCGTCGGGCGAAAGCCGGTGGCCCCGGACGCGGTTGACGCCTGCCAGCAGGTCCAGGCTCCAGCCTTCGGGCGGCTTCAAATCCGGCCGCGGGATGGATGGCCAACCGTTGCGTTCGTATTTTTCTTCGATCTTGATACCGCTGGACATGGTTCCTCCTGAAAAAAGTATAGACTTCGGAAGTCTTTTTCGGAGCCTTCCTGACCGGGAAATTTGGGCTCTCCCGTAACGAACGGGAAAGAGCCTAAACACGAAGGACACTACGGACACAAA
>DIDQ01000082.1 GCA_002418215.1 Anaerolineales bacterium UBA5796 | reverse complement strand
ACTACCTACCTATCATACTAGACGCAAAGGGCGCGATGTACTCACTCCACGCCCGCACGGGAACAAGCCCTCGTGCTATTATCCGAAGCCTGCGAAGCAGGCTTAGCCGCCACAGGCGGCTTCGTAAGAGCAGCCCGACGGTTTTATCGTCGGGCTACTCACTCCTTACTACTCACTTCTCACTTCTCACTTCTCACCCCTCCCCCACAACCCATATCCCGCCTCCCGTCTTTCCTCCCGCCGCCGCTGCTGCTCGTGGATTTCGGCCATGTGGACGAGTTCTCGGTGGAGAGTCTATCCTCGATTGACGCGCAATAAAACGCCATCTAGGTTGCCTGCGCTGGCAACAGCCTGGTGAATATTTTCGGCTTGCCGGATCACATTTAAATCTTGAGAGCAAACGACGATCCCGGCGTGTTGATTCGATTTGGAATGCAGTTCTATGAAGTCCCAGCGATTGAGGGTCAGCAAAACACGTCCCAATTCTGTAGAATACGCCAGAACTTCATTATCGGGGATGCGTTGATTGGCTTTTCCCGCATCGTGAGAAGTCAGCACGTCATGTCCCATCTCCCGTAACCGTTGGACAACCTGGATTGGGAAATTTTCGTTGGAGTAGAACGACGCCATTATCCCTCCTGGTTTTTATTGATAGCCTGATCCACTTCATCAGGGTGAGCGTCAGCATAAGCCCACGCGTTGACTAAATCTGCGGCGCGTAAGGATGGGAAATTTTCGAGAATGGCGGCGTCCGTCCAGCCAAGACGGCGGTAATTCTCCAAGGTCCAGACCGGAATGCGGGTGCGAACAACACAAGCCTCCCCGCCAGAAACCCCCGCCGTCTTCTCGATCCCTGCCCAGGCGTTCCCAACTTCCTGAGCAAGGCGTTGTAATAACTGCGCTTTTTCAGCGCGGCTTAAGCGTGAAATTTGGGGTTCGAGACTTTGAATACTCATTTTTGCCTCAACTCTTCTGAGACGATTATACCTTTGGATTCGCCACTATCCTCCCCACAACCCATACCCCGCATTCCTCCTTTTCTCGCGCCGCCGGTGCTGTTCGTGGATCTCCGCCACATGGACGACTTTCTCGGCAATGGCGGCCTCCAGCCACAGACGGCCATTCTCCGCCGTGGCGAGACTGCCCGCCCCGTAGGCGCCGGTCTGGCTGTCATCGTCCCAGGGTGGGTTGGCGATCAGCGAGCCGCCTTCGACCCAGTCCATGTAGTAATTGGGCGTGGCGACGAAATTGGTTTCGTCCACCACTTTCGACATATCCACCAGATCGGGGCGCAGGTGGAGCATCAGGGCGGTTTCCAGTTCCCCGGCGTGGCCCATGCCGCCGATCGGCGAGCGGCGATACCTTTCGAGCACGGCGACCCCCTCCGGGCCGGAGAGATACAGCCAGGCGGTGGCGGCAAAGATGCGGCGGTGACGCTCCCCGGCGCATTTGACCACGGTAGTGAAGAACGAGCAGTTGCCGCCATGCCCGCTGAGCAGGTAGAAACGGTCGAAGCCGCGGGCGGCAAACGCGTCTATAACTGCGCCGTAGAAATCTTCAAAGGCGCGGCCGCCAGCATTGAGCGTCCCGGCAAAAGCCTGACGGTGGGTGCTGACGCCGTAAGGCATCGCCGGCAGGGTCAGCGCCTGGTCGGGGACCGCCTCCGCTGTGCCTTTGGCGATGGCCTCGATGATGAGCGTGTCCACGTTGAGAGGCAGGTGGAATCCGTGCTGCTCGGTGTGGCCCACCGGAATAAGTATCACGTGCGATGTGCGATGAGCGATGTCAGGTGTCGCACCTCGCACTCCGCACTTCGCACGGATTTGACCCGCCCCCAATCCCAAATCAATCCCTTGCGGCGTCAAGGCATAGACGCGGGTGAAGCCGTCGTCGCGCAGGCTGTCGAGCAGGTTGCTGACGAAGACGCCCAGCGCCGGGGCCGGGACTTCCACCTCGCTGCCGCGCCAGCCGTAAGGGATGGCCGGGAGCAGGCCCAGGGAGTCCGGTCCGCCCAGGGACTCGGCGAGCAGGCCGGGGTCGTAGCCCGATCCGAGCGGAATGACGAGCGGGGTGTCGCGTCGCAGCGCGGCCACATCCGGCCAAGTCAGGGTTTCATAGGAGAAGATTTCCGTCATCTAATGTGAAATGTTTGAGTTTATCTGGACGCGTGCGACTTCTGCTGTATCTTGGCCCAGGTATCCCTGAGCGCCACGGTGCGATTGAAGACCGGCTTGCCGGGGGCGCTCTCGCTGTCCACACAGAAATAACCCGTCCGCTCGAATTGGAACTTGTCGCCGGGGCGGGCCTCGGCCAGGCTGGGTTCGAGCATACAGCCGGTCAAGACCTGGAGCGAATCGGGGTTGAGGTACTCGATGAAACTGTCTTTATCGGGGCTTTCTTCGGTGAACAGGCGGTCGTACAGACGGACTTCGGACTGGACGGCATGGGCGGCCGAAACCCAGTGGATCGTGGATTTGACCTTGCGCCCGTCGGGAGCGTCGCCGCCCCGGGTGGCAGGGTCGTAGGCGCAGTGGACGGCGGTGATGTTGCCGTCGGCGTCCTTGTCCACGCTGGTGCAGGTGACGAAATAGGCGTAGCGCAGCCTGACTTCGTTGCCGGGGTAGAGCCGGTAATATTTGGGCGGCGGCGTTTCGGCAAAATCGTCGGCTTCGATGAAAAGCTCTTTGGCGAAGGGCAGGCCCCGGGTCCCGGCCGCTTCGTCTTCGGGATTGTTGACCGCCTCCAGTTCCTCGACCAGGCCGTCGGGGTAGTTGTCTATTATCAGTTTGAGCGGCTTGAGCACGGCCATGCGGCGCTCGGCGCGCCTGTTCAGGTCATCCCGCACGCAGGCTTCGAGCAGGGCGATATCGCTGGTGGTGGGACTCTTGGCGATCCCAACCCGGTCAATGAAATCCAGGATGGCTTCGGGCGTGTAACCGCGCCGGCGCAGGGCGCGCAGGGTGGGCATACGCGGGTCGTCCCAGCCGCTGACGTGGCCCTCCTCCACCAGGCGGCGCAGGTAGCGCTTGCTCATCACGGTGTAATTCAGGTTGAGGCGCGAGAATTCGATCTGGCGCGGCGGATTGGGTATCTCCAGCTCGTTCAGGAACCATTCGTAGAGCGGGCGGTGGTCTTCGTATTCGATGGAGCAGAGTGAGTGGGTCACGCCGTGCATGGCGTCGTTCTGGCCCTGCGCCCAGTCGTACATCGGGTAGATACACCACTTGCGCCCGGTGCGGTGGTGGGCCGGCTCGTGGATGATGCGGTACATGACCGGGTCGCGCATGTTCATGTTGCCGTGGGCCATGTCAATTTTGGCCCGCAGCACGCGGGACCCGTCGGGGAATTCGCCGTTTTTCATCCGCTCCAGCAGGTCGAGGTTTTCCTCGACCGGGCGGTCCCGATACGGGCTTTCGACTCCCGGCTCGGTCAGCGTGCCCCGGTTCCGGCTCACTTCTTCCGGCGACTGGTCGTCCACGTAGGCTTTGCCCTTTTCGACCAGCTTTTTGGCCCACTCGTAGAGCAGTTCGAAGAAATCGGACGAGTAGATGACCTTCTCCCATTCGATCCCCAGCCAGCGGGCATCCTCCTGGATGGCTTCGACGAATTCGGTCTCTTCTTTGGCGGGGTTGGTGTCGTCGAAGCGCAGGTCGAGCACACCGCCGTAGTCCCTGGCGACCAGGTAATCTATCAGGAAGGCTTTGGCGTGGCCGATGTGCAGGTAGCCGTTCGGCTCGGGCGGCAGCCGGGTGCGGATGGTATTGAAACGGCCGGCGCGCAGGTCTTCGGCCACAGCTTCGCGGATGAAATCGGTCGGTTTGGATGTTTCGTCGGTCATAAGGCGTCACTTTCGGGTGCAGGATGGGGCTATTATAACAAAGTGATCGAATGTCACTGCGAGGAACACCTGTCCTGCCTGCACCTGTGGTGCGGCACAGGTGAGCCTGCTGAAGGGGAGCAGTCTTCTATCTGCGCAAGGGGATTGCTTCGCTGCGCTCGCAATGACGGGATACGCCCATCCATAGTACAATTTCCAGGAGATTGTCATTGCGAGACGGCGGTCTTCCGTCGAAGCAATCTCCCCGTCCAAACGGGAAAGCCATGACACAATGAGCATCACTCTCGGATGCTGATTTTTGGAGGAACATCATGGAAATTCAACCGGAAAATCAAAGACGCTTCATGGGGACTTATTTCGACTCGTCCACCGTGATCCGGCTCTCGAAAGTGGCCGAGATCGCCGCCTGGGTGGTGGTCGCCGTCTACGCCCTGGACCTGGTCCTGGCCGCCGGGACCTTTGCCTTATCCTACCTGCGCGGCTTCTGGTACGGCCTCGGTTTCACCGACCTGGCGACCAATATCGTCATGATCATCGAGCGTCCTTTCCGGGGCGTGGTCTATTTCGTGGCGTTGCAGGCGATTGCCAAAATGATGCTGATCTTCCTCGACATCGAGGAGAACCTGCGCCGCACTGCCCGCAACACCACCCCGAAAAACTAAAAAGCCGGTGTGGTAAAATAGGGCTGGACGCTACGTAATGGGCATGGTAAAATACCGCCCGCTCGAATGCTCTGGGGGCTCGTCTAACGGTAGGACGGCTGACTCTGGATCAGTTAGTAGTGGTTCGAATCCATTGCCCCCAGCCAAAGAAAACACCCTCGCAAGAGGGTGTTTTTGTCAGGCTTCGAACTCCCCTGGGGGAAATTCCCATTAAACTCTATCGGCAGTAGGGAAAAACGTCCCGAAGGATGGAATTCCGACCTGGTTTCAGCCGAGAAAAACCCTTCGGGACGATATACATAAGTTACGTCTGATGTGGAATTGGTAGGAGGTTGACGAAAAGCGGGAATGCCCTCAAGATAAGGTTTGCTGAAAACCACTTGAGGAGAACATTCCCATGAAAAGTATAACCATTTCTGACCTTTTTACAACCATCTATGTGCTCGTGGACGATTGGTATCAACAATATGGTGTGAAATATCTAGCAGGCAAAGCAGGCCAAAAACCGACCTTTACGGACAGCGAAGTCATCACGCTGGTTTTAGCACAAGATTACATTCCTTATCCGTCAGAAACGCAATATATCGGTTTTATCCGTGCCAACTATCTCGACCTGTTTCCGAAACTGCTCGACCAGAGCCAATTCAACCGGCGGGCACGGGGTTTACATTTGCTCATTGAAGAATT
>DIDQ01000169.1 GCA_002418215.1 Anaerolineales bacterium UBA5796 | reverse complement strand
CCTGGCCGACCTGCCGCGCTACCGGGCCGGGGCGCGCGCCCACGCCGAATCGTCGCTTGGGTTGGAGAAGATGGTAGACGCGTATTTGCGGGTTTTGATGGATAATGGAAATTGACCACAAAGTCACGAAGACACAAAGCCACAAAAGCTTAAGTTTCCATGCCAAATAAGGAGATGCGAAGGAGCGGTTATGAGAACAGGCGAACACATTCCTTTGTCCCCGGAGTGCGAACGGGTTGCAAGATTGATCGTAGATGCAGCCTTTTCCGTCCATAAAACACTCGGTCCGGGATTGCTTGAAGGGATTTATGAGCCTTGCTTTTGCCATGAAATCGGAAAGAGGGGATTGGCTTATGAACGACAGGTTGTGGTACCGCTCGTATACGACGGGATCAAATTCAAGGAAGCATTGCGTTTGGATGTCCTTGTGGAAGAAAAGATCGTTTGTGAATTGAAAGTGGTCGAGCAATTGCAATCTGTTCATACCGCCCAACTATTGACATATTTGAAACTCACCGGGAAAAAACTCGGCTTCTTGATCAATTTCAATGTGCCGGTCATCAAGTACGGAATTAAAAGGATCATCTTATAAACCTTTGCGACTTCGTGTCTTTGGGTCTTTGTGGTTAAGGAAGGAATAAACATGGACGAGATCGAAACCTTTTTGCGCCGTCATTTGCAGGGCATCATGGAAAACGACCTGCAAGCCTATCACGCCACCACCGCCGACGACCTGACCCTCTACGAGTGGTGGGTCACGCCGCACCGCCTGGACGGCCTCCCCTTCCACGATTTCATGATGGAGGCCAACGCCAAACGCGGCACGGTCTTCGGGGCCGAGGGGCAGGAACCGGCCAAAGTCCGCTTCGACCTGTCGAACCTGCGCCTCCAGCGTTACGGGGATTGCGCCATCGCCAGTTACACCCTGCTGACCAGCACGTCCGGCGCGGCGGGCGTGACCGTCGCCGCCCATAACGAGAGCCGGGTCATGGTCCGGTTCGATTCGGGCTGGAAGGTCGTCCACGTCCACAAATCCCCGGCTTACCAGGCCCCGCACATTGACCCCCATGCCGGATGATTCCCGCACCTACGGCTGGATGTGGCTGGCGCTGGCCCTGATGGTCATCCTGCTGCTGGCTTTCCTGCTGCCGCTGGTGCCCAACGATTACTGGTGGTACGTGCGCCTGGGACAGGACATCCTGGCCCAGAAATCCGTCCCGGCCACCGAGACGTACAGCTATACCCAATTCGGACAGCCGATTATCTACCAGTCGTGGCTGGCGTCGGTCCTGCTCTGGCTGGTCCACGCCGCGGGCGGCCTGCCGCTGACGTTTTTGCTGCGCGGCGCGGCGCTGGCGCTCACTTACGGCCTGCTCTGGAGAGCGGCCCGCGAAACGGGGTCCGGCCCGAAGTCAGCCTCGCTCCTGGTGCTGGCCGCCGCCCTGGCCGGGAGCAACAACTGGTCGCACCGCCCGCAACTATTGGCCTACCCGCTCTTCGCCTGGACGCTGCTGCTGCTCTGGCGGCGCGAGCAGGGGACGAAATCCAATCCCTGGTGGCTGGTTGCCATCGCCTGGCTGTGGGCCAACATGCACGGCTCCTTTCCCCTGTTTTTCGCCCTGACCGGCGCGTCGCTGGTCTTCGGCCGGGGCGACCGGAAGAAATTTGCGCTCGTCTTCGGCGTGTCGCTTTTAGTTACCCTGCTCAATCCGAACGGCCCGGCCCTGTGGCGCTCGGTGGCCGACACGTTCCTCGCCCCCGGCAGCCGGAACCTGAGCGTGGAATGGGGGCCGCCGGTCAACGACAACTGGCAGATGGGGATTTTCTTCCTCTGGCTGCTGGCCTTCCCGCTGGCCGCGGCGGCCTCGACCCGCCGCCTGCCGCCGTTGGCCTGGGCCTGGTTCCTCGGCTTAGGCTGGCTGGCCCTGACCGGGATGCGTTATGTGGTCTGGTTCCTGTTCATCCTGGCCGTTCTGACAGCCCATCTCGCCGCCGAATGGTCCGCACGCTGGCTCGACCGCCCGCGCCGGGGCGACCTCCCGGCGATGAACACCCTCCTGGCCGGGGTCTTCCTCCTGCTGCCGCTGGTCGCCCTGCCCGGCCTGCGCGACTTCTGGTGGCCGGAGTCGCCCCTGCCTTACGCCGACAACACCCCGGTCGAGGCCGTCGAGTGGCTGTCCAGCCATGACGAATTGCCCGGCCAACTCTGGAGCGACATCGCCTTTGCCAGTTACCAGATTTTTACCCTGCCCTCCCGTCCGGTCTGGATAGACACCCGCTTCCAGGTGGCCTACCCGCCCGAACAATTCGACGAGTACCTCGCCATCGCCGAGGCCGACCCCTCCTGGCCGGCGCTGCTCGACAAATATGATATAAACCTGCTGATGCTCTCACCCGCCAAGCAGCCCGCCCTGATCGCCGCCCTGTCCGTTTCGGAGGGCTGGCGACGGGTTTACAGCGACCCGCACGCCCTGATCTACGCCCGCAAGCACGGGAATACTCCCAGTGAATAACGAGAAACGCTTCCCCGGCAAACTGGCCCTCCAGCAGCGCGTCCTGCCGGTTTATCGCGCCGCCTTTTTCAACGCCCTGGCTGCGGCCTGCGACGGCGGCTTGAGCGTCTTTGCCGGGCCGCCGCACCCGGTCGAATCGATCACCGTCACCAACCGGCTGCAAACCGCCCATTTCGTCCCGGCACAAAACGCCCACCTCGGCAAGTATCCCAATTTCGTCTGCTGGCAGAGTGGACTGATGGACTGGCTGCGGGGTTGGGACCCGGACGCGCTGGTCGTGGAAGCCAATCCGCGCTACCTTTCGACCGCGCAGGCGATCAACTGGATGCGCCGCCGCGAGCGGCCGGTGGTGGGCTGGGGGCTGGGCGCTCCGCCTCTCGCGGGACCCCTGGCCGGGTTCCGTCAAATGCGCCGGAGGCAATTCCTGAAAAGGTTCGACGCCCTGCTCGCCTACAGCCGCCGCGGCGCCGACGAGTACGCCGCCCTTGGCTACCCCGCCGACCGGATCTTCGTGGCCCCCAACGCGGCTACTGCCCGCCCCACGCTCTCGCCGCCCTCCCGTCCGCTGGGCGTGCGCACCCAGCCGGCCGTGCTCTTCGTCGGGCGCTTGCAGGCCCGCAAACGGGTGGACCACCTGCTGCGCGCCTGCGCCTCCCTGCGTGAAGACCTCAAGCCGCGCCTGCTCATCGTCGGCGACGGCCCCGAGCTGGATGCGCTCCGCACCCTGGCGGCCCGCATCTACCCGGATGCGAGTTTCCTCGGCGAAAGGCACGGGCTGGAGGTCCGCCCGTTTTTCGAGATGGCCGACCTTTTCGTCCTGCCCGGCACGGGGGGATTGGCCGTCCAGGAGGCGATGGCCCACGGGCTGCCGGTCATCGTTGCCAAAGGGGACGGGACCCAGGACGACCTCGTCCGCCCGCAGAACGGCTGGCAGGTCCCGCCCGACAACGTGGACATGCTGGCCGAGACCCTGCGCCTGGCCCTCTCCGACCTGAACCGGCTGCGGATCATGGGCGCGGCCTCCTACAGCATCGTGGCCAACGAGATCAACATCGAAAGAATGACCGAAGTGTTCGTGGGGGTTTTGAATAGATTGATGTAACCCGCCTTACGCAGAACGTCCCGACACTTGCACCGAACGCAGTGCGGTGTAGTGCAGGTGAGGTTTCCGTAACCTGGTCTTATCCTTCGCTCAATCCTTCGGGACGGTACGAAACATCAGTGATATAACCTTGCCTTTTGTGGCTGCATGGGTTATCATGCAGCCACAAAGGAGCGCCTTATGTCCGAGATACGGGTTGGCACACGCGAATTGAAAAACAGATTAAGCGAATATCTGCGGCGGGTCAAAGCCGGGCAGACCATCCTGGTGACGGAGCGCGGCAAGACCATCGGCCAGATCGTGCCGGTCAAACCGACGGTCGAGGAGCGTTTGCGGGGCATGGTCGAGGCGGGTCTGGTCGAGTGGAACGACCGGAAGCCGGAGCCTTACCAACCCGCAGCCGTGAACCGGGGCACGCGCCAGCTTTCGGACCTGGTGGCCGAGGGGCGGGAATGATCGTCTACGTGGATACCAGCGCCTTGGTCAAAAGGTACGTGCGCGAATCCGGCACGGAGGATGTGACCGCCCTGCTGGACCGCGCCGATGTGGTGGGAGCGGTCGTCCTGGCAAATGTCGAAATGGCATCCACGCTCTCGAAAGCGATCCGCCAGGGGTGGGTGGACCAGGATGCGGCCCGGAGCGCCTGGCAGGATTTCATCCGTCATTGGCCTTCGTTTGCCCGTCTGCTCATCACGCCCTCTTTGGTCGAAATGGCTTCCCGCCTGGCCTGGGAGCACGGGTTACGCGGCTACGACGCGGTCCATCTCGCCTCGGCGATTATCTGGCAAGAGACCCTGGATACGCAGGTGACGCTGGCAACTTACGACCGGGAACTCTGGCTGGCAGGCCAAAAAGCAGGATTGAACGCCTGGCCGGTGGGCCAGTATTGAATCAAAAACCCCGCTCCATTCGAAAGAGCGGGGTTTTGCTTAAGAGACCGTTTGGGAACTTCATCACGAAGACACCAGGACACAAAGCCACAAAGCTTTCCCCTTTGAGCCTTTGTGACTTGGTGGTGAAGAAGCAGGTTTTTCAGGCTTTATCCATCCGTCTCAGCATTTCCAGCACGAAGGTCTCGACCGCCTCGACCGCTTGCGCCTCCACCCGCTCGAAGGTGTCGCTGGCCTGGTGCCAGTCGGGGAGCACGCCTTCCGGCGTCAGGCCGAGGAAGGACAGGGTTGGGATGCCGTTCAGCATGAAGACCGAGCCGTCGGTGTGCAGGGTGGTGAACTCGCGGGCATAGACGTCCAGGTCGGTCCGTTCGGCGGCGAATTCCTCTGCGATTTCATTTGCAATGGAAAGCAGATCCGGCGAAGCCTTGAGCGGCAGCAGCATCCCCTCCCGGCTGATGTAGCAGACTCCCGCCCCCTTCCCAGCGAGGTTGTCCAGGTTGATGACGCTCATCGTCTTGAGGTCATCGCGGTACTTGCGGATGAACGCCTGCGCGCCGAACCCGCCGACCTCCTCGCAACCGTCGGCCAGCGCCCAGACCTCGATATTCTCCAGCGGGTTTTCGGCCAGTTGTCCGGCCAGGCTCATCACCGCGGACGCGCCGCTGGCGTTGTCGTTCGCGCCGTGGGTGAACGGCGTCCGCTCGGGCTGGGCGGTGACGAAGAAAACGAGCAGGAAGATCGGGGCAAAGACCAGCGCCAGCCAGCGGAAAGCCCCAAAATCGAAGAAAGCCATTCCCAGGTAAAAAAGAGCCGAAACTGCAAAAGCGACCACGCCCAGGGTGCTGACCATTTGGAAAAAGGCCAGCCGTTTCGGCGAAGTGAAGGCCCAGGGCGTGCGCTGCGTGTCTATGTGACCGGCGATCACGACCCGGCGTTTGGGCGTCTTTTTGGCCGGGAGGCGCGCCCAAACATTTTGGCTCGGGCCTGTGGGCAGGAAGAGTCTCAATGGATTAGGCCTGAAATGCAATTCCAGCAGCACCGAAACGGTGATGGCCAGCATGAGCAGCCCGGCAGCCAGGGCAATGGCCCGGCTCCTGAACAGCGCCTCCAGCAGGGCAAACAGTCCCCCGAGGGAGGCCAGCACGAACGGACGCCAGCCGGAGGTCGGGGAGGTGAACGGCTCCCAATGGGTTTCCAGGCCGAGGGTCTCGAACCAGGCGCGGGCGTATTCGTGGGCCTGGCGTTCCTGCGGCGTGGTCGAGCCGCGCGGCCCGATCTTAACGGATAAGTGTTCGATGTGTTGAAGGGCGGTGCTGGGCATAAAACCTCTTGTAGGTCACGCTTCGAGCGTGACTGTGAGAAACGGCCAGGTTACGGCTGAAACGTGACTGGCAATCCATCATGGAAATCTGGTCACGTTTCCCCCTTCGGGGACTTCGCAATCGTGACCTACTTGTTCACATACCAGGCGGCCACGTAGCCCGCGTCCCCGGCGGCGTCTTTGACGTTGAGCCACTGGTTGAACGCGCCGATCTTGGCCTCGCCCTGGCCGGCCGGTTCCAGCACGGACAGGGCTGCGCTTGCGGGCAAGGTCTTGATCGTGGCCGAACTCGTGGACGGTCCGCGACGCAGGCGCAAGCCGTTCCCGGCCAGCGGCGAGACGTAAACGGTCAGCCCTGACGGTTCGGGCTGGGGCGGCGGGGTGGGCGTCCCCCCGCCGGACGGCGCTTCGTTCACGTACCAGGCGGCCACGTAGCCCGCGTGTCCCTGCTGGTCGCGCACGTTCAGCCACTGGTTGACCACGCCGATCTTGGGCCGCGCCGCAGCCGGGTCTTCCAGCACGGTCAGTTCGCTCCCGCCCGGCAGGATCGTCACCAGCGTCCCGCCCAGGGATGGCTGCGCCCGCATCCGCAGGCCGCCGCTGCCCAGGGAGGGGAAGACGATCACGGTCATCTGCGAGGGTTCCGGCTCCGGTTCGGGCACGCCGTCCAGCGACGGGACCAGCAGCCAGGCGGGTGCGTAACCGGAATTGCCGCGGGCGTCCCGCACCATCAGCCATTTGCCGTAAACCCCGATCTTCTTCTGGACGGAGTCGGCCCCTTCCAGGCTGGACAGTTCGGCCCTGGCGCTCAGGCGGGCGATCTCCCTGGCGGTTTCAGAGGCCTCCTTGCGCAAGGCCACCCCGCCGCTTCCCACCAACGGCGAGACGTACACTTTTGGTTTACCCGGTTCAGGCTCGGGTTGGGGTTCCGGTTCGGGTTCAGGTTCAGGTTCAGGTTCGGGCGCGGGCGCTTTGGGCAGGGCCGCGTCGAGGCAGTAATAGATCAAACTCCCGGCGACGGCGACCCCCGCCCCGGCCTCGGTATAGTTATCCGACAGCATGGTGTTGGTGTGCGGGTCATCCGCCAGCCATTGGGCCACGGCCTCCTGCGGGGACAGATCCACGCCCGCAACGATATTTTCGGACATGAACCCGCCCCGGCTGAGGTCCCCGGCCAGGCTGTAACCGGCGTCCAGGGCGCGCTGGAACGGGCGTTTGCCGTCCGCGTCCAGGTGGCTGATCTGCCCGCTGGAGGCCATATAAGTCGCGTGCCCGGCGGCGATCCCGTTCAGGATGTCGCTGGGTTTATAAGGCGGCAGTCCTTTCGAGACGCGCAGGGTGTTGACGGCTTCGATCAGCGCCTGCGGATCGGGCGCAGGGACCGGGGGCGGTTCCGGCTCCGGTGCGGGCGGGACGGGTTGGGCAGATTCCACGTACCAGGCCGCCACGTACCCCTCGACTCCTTTCGGGTCGCGCACCCGCAGCCACTGGTTCACCACGCCGATCTTGGCCCTGGCCGGGCCTTCCGCCTCGATGACGCGCAGCACCGTCCCGGCGGGTTCGATGGCTAACGTGTCAGACGCAGTGGTCGGCTGGGAACGGAGACGCAGGCCCGAGTCCAGGTCGCTGAAGACCCGCACGAACAGGTTCGTCTCCACCGGGGGCGGCTGCGGGATCGGCGGCGAGGCGGCCTGTCCGTCATAGAAAACAGTCGCCGTGATCACCTTCCTGGCCGGGCGTCCGAACCCGTAGCGGACGGTGAGCAGGGTGTCCTTGTCGTCGGGCGGGTAGGGCCAGGGGTCGAGCATCAGGTAGTCGTCGCCCTGTTTGGCGTAAAGCACCACCCAATGGTTTTGCAGGCCGCTGGCGAGCGACCGGTCGGTCTCGACCACCACCGGCTGGCCGCGGGCGATGGCGGCGTCTATCTCGGCGATGGGGGCGTCGTGGTCGCGTGACAGGATCAGGTTCCTGTAGGTCAGGCGCGGGAAGGCCAGCGGCAGCGCCCCCCAGACCACCAGCGGGCCGATGAAACCGTTGCCCGCCCCCAAATCCTTGAGCTTCTGGTTGAGGGTCTTGGGCGTTTCGCCGTAGCCGTAACCGTTGACCAGCATGGCCAGGGCGGTGACGGCGCAGCCGTCGGTGCCGAGGGTCACGCTGCCGAAACCGAGTTTGACGTTCTTCCAATCGGGGTCTTGCTGGGAGAGGTAGTTGGGGGTAAAAGCCATTTTCGCCTCGCTTGCAATATATGACAGATATGCTCCCATTATACAAAAAAACACTCTCGATGTTTTAAGAGATCGAGAGTGTTTGCTTTTTTGCTGTGTTTAATGTTTTCATCAAGGTGACTGATAGCGTAATTCAAAACGATAAGACCACGAATCGCCATTAAGGTTTTCCCGGAAATTTAAGACTTTCAAATCAGTTGGCAACGATGAGTATGAAAAAGCATCAATTTCAAATTCAAGGGGTTCGTTGGCCGTCTGAGACGGAGACAGTTTCAAGCTTTGATGGGTACAGGCGGCATCAATGGCTTTTTCACCGATGAAAAGGGTTCCACAATCAGTTCCAGTTTCTCCCCAGAATATAGGCGAGTTACTCTCGTTGCTAATATTTATCCATATAGTGATTTTGTCAACTTCTTGCAACGCGAGGCCGGGGAATACCGTTATCTGGTTGATGGATTTCGGGGTCGCATTCAGGGCGAGTTTATCAAGAACACTGCCGGAAAAATACCACCCACCGTATTCAAAACGCATAACGTTTGTGGCTTCATAAATGCCAGGATCCAAGCCTGTTTGCGTAACTGCAACTTCGAATACTACCCGGATTTCATCGTAGACTCGACTATCTGAAATGTTATATTGGACAATTCTCCAGCCCTGTGCATCCATATCTTCCCAAAGGTTTTTTATGGCGCTTCTATCCATTCCAGCCGATATAGACAGCATCGAAGCTGCCTCCATGTAATTTTGTTCTTGTAAAGCAGCATAATATTCCGATAAAGCTTCTTTTGCTCTTTGTTCAGTTGTAGTTGTCGGCGTAGAGACAGGACGCGGGGTTGGGATGACCGGGGTCATTGTGGCGGGAGCAGGAGATGGACTGCACCCGCTCGACAAGAGATTTAAGAGCAACATGATGACGAGGATAACGAGTCGCATGTAATTTTTGCCCAATTTCTATCTTATCAGATCAAAACTATGAGGTTTATTGTTGAGCTGCTGGCTAGGCGCAAACTACTCATTTTGGTCGGGAGATTGTGGAATTGCTCCAGACGGGGTGCAAAAGCAATCATAGCTTGTTACCCATTCCAGGCAACACGGGGGACCAGATAGACAAATAGGAAACCAAGTCCAACGTTTGCAATAATGTGATGTGCAACATATTCTTAATAACGAACAATCTTTTGTGCAACACCCTGTAATAGGGCACATAGGTCAATCTGTCAAATCGCTTATTCTCGTCGGCAGGACGAATCCAATTTTATTTTGGCAAAACGCCTGCGCCTTGGTATTTGTTGCACTGGCGAAAAAGATCACCATGCCGATAGCAATAAACATAAGAGTTGGGAGTAATAGTTTCTTCATGTTTATTTCCTCCGAAATCCTAATTGAAGATGCCCTCAAATTCTTACAACTCTCATTGTAATGATTTTCACAATAAAACAATAGGTGGCATATATAAGGGTGCGGTATAAATTTTCGGAGAAATTGCCCAAAAGGCCCGAAAAGTGTATTAAGCACGTAAAGGTTGAACCCTGGATGACCAACACTATCCGGGCTTTGTCACCCTGAAGGAGCGCTTTTCAGCGACTGAAGGGTCTCCTGGACGGTCGCAGAGATGCTTCGCTCCGCTCAGCATGACCTCATTGGACCTGGCGCGAATAGAGCCGATTTTGTTCACGCTTTTACTGACCAATAGATGTCT
>DIDQ01000148.1 GCA_002418215.1 Anaerolineales bacterium UBA5796 | reverse complement strand
GGTTGCCGTTAAGCTCCTGGGTCGTTCGAACCAAACCTTCGGGACGGTGTTTCTGTGTTATCACCGATATTGTCTATTAGCTGACAGTTGTTTCCTGCTTGAGCACCCTTTTCCCTTTCAACTCAAGCGTCTCTTTGACCCGCACCGTTTTCCCCGGGCCGACCGCGTTCCATTCCACGGCGAGGGCCTCCCCGTCCGGTTCGAAGCGGGTGAAGCCGAAGGCCGCGTCCGCAGAGATGGCGGCGAAGAAGTCCCTGTATCCCTGCCGGATGGCCGCCGCGCCTTCGAGGGATTTGCCGTCCCGCACCTGGACGGAAGCCGACAGGTACAGTTTCCTCACGGCTGCCAGGTCGCGCCCGCTGACGGCGGTGATGTACAGGCTGGTGAAACTGTCTGATGGCGGCAGGGGAATATATTCGTCAGGAGGGGTGAAGGGCCAATCGTACTCTGCAATCGCCGTCCACAGGGCGGGCAGATTCTTACGGCAGTAGTCCCACTGGAAGAAGTTGACCGCTTCCAGGCCGAGGTCTTTGGCGGTATCCATAAAGGTGCGGACGTCGTCCACAGTCGGGTCCCAGCCGGGGGTCCCGTAAGCTGCGCCGGTGGGGATGTACGGGCGGGCGTTCGGCAGGGCGTCGCATTGCTTTTTGCTCTCGCGCAGTTGCCAGTCCACATTATGGGCCTGCTCCCAATACACCTGGGGCATGTGGATGTCGCACTTTTCCAGGAATTCGGCCCAGGGCAGTTCGGGGTGGTAGTTGGGGAAGCGGAACGAACTGAGCGCAATCGGCAGGGCGGGCAAGTCGCGGCGCAGGGCGGCCATGTAGGTCTTGGCGGCCTGGCGCTTGTTCTTGTACTCGGCCTCGGCATCCACGATATAACCGTCCACGCCCAATTCACGGACGCGCTTGACGGCGATGGCGGCCTCACCCTGCGGGTCGCTGCCGTATACGTAATGCCAGCCCCAGACCTGGATGCCCGCCTCCTGCAAAGCCCTGACGACCGGCAGGGTGTGGTCGTTGGAGCCGGTAAGCCCGAAGGGGCGGGTGCCGTCGGCGATCTTGACCAGCACGTGACTCAGCCCGGCCTTTTGGGCCTCGCTGACGATCTTCGCCGGGTCGCCGCCCTCGGTTTCGGGCAGGATGTAGGTGTAAAACCCCTTGCCTTGCAGACTCATTTCTTGCTCCTTTGGGATGACAGGCCGGAGCGCGCCGGGTTACTTCGACGTAGCTCAGTACAGGCACTTCGACGCGGCTCAGTACGGGCCTCTGGCCTGCTCCCGTTATGTGGGCGTACCCACCAGCCCCAGCTCGGGCGCGATGCGGCGCATGGCGGTGATGACGTTACCCACGTGCTCCCACAGTTCCACGCCGAACTCGCGAGCCGATTCTTCGATCTCGTCCCGGTTGGCCCCGGCGGCGAAGGCCCGGTCTTTCCACTTTTTCTTGACCGAGGAGACTTCCAGGTCGAGCAGTGAGCGGGAGGGACGCACCAGCGCCACCGCCGTGACCAGGCCGGTGATCTCGTCGCAGGCGTAGAGGGCTTTGCGCCGCAGGGTGTCGCGCGGCACACCCGTCCCGATGCCGTGACTCAGGATGTCTTGGATCAGGTCTTCGTCCAGGCCCCGCTGGCGCAGGATGGGTGCGCCTTTGGCGGGATGCTCCTCCAGCGTCGGGTAGATTTCCCAGTCGAAGTCGTGGATCAGGCCGAGCAGTCCCCAGGTCTCCACGTCTTCGCCGAATTTCCTGGCATAGAAACGCATGGCGGCCTCGACGCAGAACATGTGCTTGATGAGGTTCTCGTTTTTGACAAATTCACGGACAAGGGATAGGGCTTCGTCGCGGGTCATAGTTACTCCGGGAAGATGGGTTCCTGATTTCCGAGGATCGGCAAGGGTTTGGTCAAGTATACATCCACGAATGCGCCGACGGTGGCGGGGAGTTCGCGCAGGTTCCAGATGAAGCGCGAACGCTTGAGGTAATAGCGCCGGTCCGCTTCGACGCCGACGCCGGTCACGCCGAGGGCGTTGCACAGGAAGATGGCCCGCGGCAGGTGGAACTTCTGTGTCACCAGGATGGCCGACTCGACCCCGAAGATGGCCCTGGCCCGGTAGCAGGTATCGTAGGTGCGGCGGCCGGCGTAATCCAGCACGATGTCTTCGTCCGGCACACCGAGCGAGAGGGCGTACTGGCGCATGGCTTCGGGTTCGTTGTAGGTCACGACGCTGTTGTCGCCGCTCATCAGCAGTTTTTCGACCTTGCCGTTGAAGTACAGTTCGGCCGCGGTCGCCACCCGGTCGCGCAGCACGGGGGTGGGAGAGCCGTCCCGCCACAGGCCGGCCCCGAAGACGATGGCGACGCGCTCTGCCGGGGCGTCCGCGAGGGCATGGGTGCGGGAGGCGGCGTAAATCCCGGTGACGAGGCGCAGCAGCAGGACGGTCAGGCTGCTTGCGAGGATCAAGTAAAGTAACAGTTTGAACAGCATTTTGAACAGTCTTTTTAGCACGTGCCCGATTTTACCATCTCTGCTTCTCCCGCTTCCAGCGGCAAAGTCCAATCGCCCCGCTCCGGTATCTTGCGCCTGCCAGCATAGTATCTTATTTCCCGGCCCTGCTCCCTTGTCCCTTCTCGAAACAATAACCCCGCACCCCTATTTATTAAAAAAAATACGGCTCTCTCGTGACTCTACTGCAAAAACCTTAACGCAAAGCCGCCACGTTACAAAGGCGCAAAGAAAACCTGTTCTTGTTCCCAAAAACGTACTTTTTTCGCTTGTAAACGGCGATTTGCGCAAATTTAATTTACAAAACTTGGCGACTTTGCGGCTCGGCGTCTTAGCGTTAAAGGTCTTGACCTTTTTGCAGGGGAGTCTCCCGTAATTAACGGGAACGAGCCTAAACACAAAGTCTTGTGCTGAGCTTGTCGAAGCAACACGAAGTATCTCAAAGTGGGATTGACACCTGGTTGCAAGGGCTTTTCCTTCGTTGCCTTTGTGTTCCTTCGTGTTTGAAAAGGTTTTCCCGTTAAAAACGG